>NZ_CP088296.1:3246419-3587725 GCF_024666595.1 Sphingomonas sp. J315
TGGTGTTCAAGGCAAACGGGAAGCGGACGGCGTTCCCGGGAGAGTAAGGCTCAGCCCGAACAGGCGGGGCAGCCGGGGTCCTTGGGCAAGGTCAGCGTACGGAAGCGGAGTGCCAGCGTGTCGGCGAGCAGAAGCTTGCCCGCGCTGTCCTCCCCAAACGGATGGATCGCGCGGATCACCTCCAGTGCCGCGAGGCTGCCCATGATCCCGGTCAGCGCGCCGAGCACGCCCTGTTCGGCGCAGTTGATCCCTGCCGTTTCCGGATCGGCGCCGACGAAGCAGCGATAGCAGGGCTTGTCCGCCTCCCAGCCGCGGAACACGCCGAGTTGTCCCTCGAACCGCCCGACGGCGGCGCTGACCAGCGGCACGCGGTGGCGGAGCGCCGCGTCGGTGACGAGCAGGCGCGTCTCGAAATTGTCGGTGCCGTCGAGGACAACGTCGCTGCCAAAGATATGCTTGTCGACATTCCCGCCTTCGAGGCGGAGTTGCCAGGCACGTATCTCGACATGCGGGTTGATCGCCTTGGCACGTGCCACCGCCGCGACCGCCTTGGGTTGGCCAGCATCTTCCGTCCCAAAAATCGTCTGTCGCTGCAGGTTGGACAGGTCCACGCGATCGTCATCGATCACTGCAATCTGCCCGATCCCCGCTGCCGCCAGATACTGGATCGCCGGCGATCCGATCCCGCCGGCCCCCACTACCAGCACCCGCGCCGCCTTCAGCTCCGCTTGGCCCGCGCCGCCGATTTCGGGCAGCACGATATGGCGGGCATAGCGTTCGAGTTCGGCGTCGGAAAAACTCATTGCCGCCAGGCGAAGGTCACCGTCGCGCGGTACCATGCGGTGCCGGGCGCGGCGGTGCGCTGGGTCAGGTTGTTGCGGGAGAAGCCCGCGACCAGTCCCGCGGCATATTGCTCGATCGTCGGACAGCCGATCGCGCGCGGCACGGTGGTGCGCACGCCTTCCTCATCGACCAGTACCGCTACCTCGACCCGTACCGCAGGGCGGCCATCGACCAGTCGGCGCGCGCGACATTTGCGTGCGCGCACCTGTCCGCGCGCCCAGTCATGCATCGCCGGGGTCATGTTTGGCGGTTCGCGATAGGGCACGGCCGGCAGGCTCTCCCAGTCGATCGTCGCCGGCGCGGGTGCGGCCTGCGTCGCCGTGGGATCGCCCTGCGCGCCGGCGAGCGCGAGAAGTGCGGGGAGGATCACCGACCCGTCGATCCAAATCCGCCGCCGCCCCGTGCGGTCTCGTCGAGGCTCGCGACCTCATCGAACGTCGCGCGCTGGACCGGGGCGGGGACAAGCTGTGCGATGCGCTCGCCGCGCACCACGGCAAAGGGCTGATCGCCGAGATTGGCGAGGATCACCTTCACCTCGCCGCGATAATCCTCGTCGATCGTGCCGGGCGTGTTGAGGCAGGTGATGCCGTGCTTGAGCGCGAGGCCGGAGCGCGGACGAACCTGCACCTCGAACCCCGGCGGGATCGCGATGGCGAACCCGGTGGCGACCGCGTGGCGCGCACCTGGGGCGAGGACCAGATCCTCCGCCGCGACGACGTCCATACCTGCGGCACCGGTGGTGGCATAAGCGGGCAGGGGCAGACCCTCGCCATGGGTCAGGCGCATCAGGCGAATCGTGATCGGTGCGGACATCAGTTGCGCCTCGGCAATGCGGCGGCGAGGCGGCGGGCAGCCTCGATCACCTGCGGGTCGTCAAGCACCGGGGCGGTGCGGTCCGGAATGATGCGGAAATCGGTGGCGATGCCGCGCAGGCTCAGCGCCTCGGCATAGCTGCGCGAGAAGCGCGCTGGGACGCGCGTGTCGGCACCACCGATCAGGATTGCGGCGCGCAGTCCCGGCTGGATTCCGCCCGCGGTCTGCAACGGGTCAAGGCTGACCAACTTTTCCTTCCAGCGCGCTTCGCTCGGCTCAAGCCCCGCGCGGTATTTTCGCCACTCGGGCAAGGCGCAGGGGCAGGAGACCAGGACGATTCCGTCGACCAGCCCTGGCCGCAGTCCCGCAAGGTTCGCGACCACGATCGCACCGCCTGCTTCGCCGATCGCGACCACACGCGCACGGCGATAGCGGTTGCGCAGTGCGGCGATCGTGTCGCCGACAGCGGCGATCCGCTCCGCACTATAGTCGTCGGTGCTGCTCGCGCCGCGCGTGCCGGGTGACTGGCCGCCTGCGCCGTCGGAATAGCCGGGGCGCAGGAGCCGGACGACAGCGCTGCCCGGCTCGGTCGCCGCCAGCGTCCGGGCAAAGCCGTCGGTGTTGATCGCCGTTCGCACGCCATCGCCATGGACAACGACATACAGCGTCGGTGCCATGCCCGGCTTCGCGCCATAGCCTTGAGTGAACAGCTTCGGCGCAGCGGGCGTGCTCGCGCGGTCAGCGGCGCAGCCCGCGATCAGCAGCGGCAGCAGGGCAAGCGACAGGTTAAAGCGCATCGGCGATCCGCTCCGCCAGCCGTCGCGCCACATCGGCCTTTGCAAGTCGTTCCCAGCTTTCGACGCCCGACGCCGTGACAAGATGTACAAGATTGGCATCGCCCCCCATCACATCGCCCGAAACATCATTGGCGACAATCCAGTCTGCGCCCTTCCGCGCGCGTTTAGCGACCGCATGTTCGACCACCCGTTCGGTTTCGGCGGCGAAACCGATCAGCAGGCTCGGGCGGCGGTCGCTCTTGGCCAGCCCTGCAAGAATGTCGGGGTTCTCGACCAGCGCCAGCGCCGGGGCGGCTTCGCCCTTCTTGATCTTCTGCTCGGCCGCATCGCCCGCGCGCCAGTCGGCCACGGCGGCGACCATCACTGCGGCATCAACGGGCAGCACAGCGTCGACTGCCGCCGCCATTTGCTGTGCGGTCTCGACATCGACGCGGTCCACGTCCGCCGGGGTGGGGAGCATCACCGGGCCGGACACCAAGGTCACCCGAGCGCCCAGCGCCGCGAGCGCTCCGGCAATCGCGAAGCCCTGTTTCCCCGACGACCGGTTGGCGATGTAGCGAACCGGATCGATCGGCTCATGCGTCGGCCCTGCGGTGACCAAGATATGCTTGCCCTTGAGACGCCCGGAGGACGGTGCGAGCGCGTTCTCGATCGCGCGCAGTATCGCTTCGGGCTCGGGCAGGCGGCCGGGGCCGAACTCGCCACACGCCATCGGGCCCTCATCGGGCCCCAGCACGGTCACGCCGTCGTCCCGCAATGTCGCGACATTGCGGCGGGTCGCGGCGTGCTGCCACATCCGCACATTCATCGCGGGCGCGGCGAGCACCGGCTTGTCGGTGGCGAGCAGCAAAGTGGTGGCGAGATCGTCGGCGATGCCCGCCGCCATCTTCGCCATCAGGTCGGCGGTGGCAGGGGCCACCACCACGAGATCGGCGGCGCGGCTGAGCTGGATATGCCCCATCTCCGCCTCGTCCTTGAGGTCCCACAGCGTGGTATAGACCTGGTTCTCGGACAGGGCGGCGAGCGTCATCGGCGTCACGAAATGCTGACCACCCGCAGTGACGACGCAGGTAACCGAATGTCCCGCCTTACGGATCAGCCGGACCAGCTCGCACGCCTTGTACGCCGCAATGCCGCCGCCGACGATGAGGAGAATGCGCTTCATCACGAAACCTTTGTCACGATGACCCGCCGCCTGTCGAGGGCACGGACCCACAGGTCGCGCAGCCCGTCGGGGGCGAATGCCAGGCCGATCAGGAAAGCGGGAGCGATGATCAGCCCCCAGTAGAAGGTGTCGAGCCGCGCGAACAGGCTGATGACCAGCGCATAGGCGCTAAAGGTGGCGAGCGCGCGCAACGCCAGCGGATCGCGCCAGCTCGCCCAGCCGACCAATGCCAGTGCGACGAGGATCGCGGCGAGCGCGGGGGGGGAGCAGTTGCACCCCCGTCGCCAACGTCATCGCCCGAACGAACAGGCCAAAGCCGTTGAGCCCTGCCCAGCCCGGCGAGGCAGCATCGAGCGGCCCGGTGACGCCGTGGACCGCCACCGCATGCGCGATCAATGCCACCGTGAACAACCCGAGCGCTGCGGCCCACCCCGCTGCCTCGCGCTTGTGTCCCTCGGCAAAGGCGAGCGCGGCCATCACCACAACATAAAGCGCCGCCGTCTCGCGGATCAGCATCGCCAGCGCGCCGATCGCCGCCGCCTCGACCCAGCGGCCGGGGCGGCGCAGCGCGAGGCTGAGCGCGACGAGAAGCCCCGCCCAAATCTCGTGAAACGCGACCAGTGCGGACTGGACAAAGGCCAACATCCCCGCGGCAAGCAGCCCCAAAGCCACCGCGCGCGCGGGCCAGCGCGGCAGGGCTTCGGCGATGCGGCGATACCAGCTCCACGCGGTCGCGGCGGCGAGCGCATAGAGCAAAGCGATGATCGCGAGCGCGGGCAATGCGCCCTGCACCACCGCCAGTCCCGGCATGCGAAAGGTCAGGAACGGCCGCAGCGGATAGCTGCCCGCGCGCAACGCATCGGCGGCGGAGCGGTAATAATCCTCGCCATGCGCCACCGCCGCGACGATCGATTCATACAGCGCGACATCGCCCTGCCGGTCGGCTCCCGCCCCGGTCGCGCCGGGGGCGGGTACCGGCACGAACAGCACGGTGAGCGCGCCAAGGATCAGCAACGCGACGCCCGCCGCAACCAGCCGCGCCCGCGCTACCGGCAAAGCGGCGAAGCGGCTGGGGGTGGAGAGCCAGAGCGGGGCGCGGGTCATGCGGTCTCCCTAGCGGGCCGGGTGACTTTTGTCAGGCAAACAGCAATGTCGCCGCGACGCCTGCCCCCGCCGCGAGCAGCGCGACCACGCCGTACCGCCAGCCGCCGCCGACCCGCACCACCTCGATCTCGCGCAGCGGTGGGGCAGGGGGCGCGCCGCCCGGGTCGGGGAAGTGGCGTTCGATATTGCGGATCAGCTTGGGCAGCCGCGCGAGCGTCTTCAAATCCTCCGAAATCCGGTCGGCAAGGAATGCTTCCGGCCCCAATTCGGTGCGGATCCATTCGCGCACGAACGGTGCGGCGCTGTCCCATAGATTGATGTCGGGGTGGATGCGGGTTGCGACGCCCTCGACCATCACCATCGTCTTTTGCAGCAACAGCAAATGCGGCTGGGTCTGCATGTCGAAATCGCGGGTGATGTTGAACAGGCTGTCGAGCATCATGCCGACGCTCATGTCCTTGACCGGCAGCCCGCGCATCGGCTCGCCCACCGCGCGCAGCGCGGTCGCGAACTCGGCGACATTGTGGTGCGCGGGGACATAGCCCGCCTCGAAATGAATCTCCGCGACCCGGCGGTAATTGCCGGTGATCAGGCCGTAGAGGATCTCCGCCAGCCACACCCGCGCGCGCCGGTCGATCCGCCCCATGATGCCGAAATCGATCGCCGCGATCCGGTCGCCGGGCAGGGCGAACAGATTGCCCTGATGCATGTCGGCGTGGAAGAACCCCTCCGAAATCGCCTGGCGCAGGAATGCGCGGACCAATGTGTTCGCCAGCCGCTCGGTATCGTGTCCCGCCGCGATCAGCGCGTCGCGGTCGGACAGCTTGATGCCGTCGATCCACTCCAGCGTCATCACCCGCCCGGTGGTGCGCTGCCAGTCGATCGCGGGAACGGTGAAGTCGGGCTCCGCCTCCATCGATTCGGACAGTTCCGACGCTGACGCCGCCTCGCGCCGCAGGTCCAACTCGCGCGCCGTCCAGCGCTTGAAGGTTTCGATGACGAGACGCGGGCGCAGCCGCGCGGCTTCACCGCCCATGCCCTCGACCTGAGCTGCGGCCCATTCATAGGTCTCGATTGCGCGTGCGAACTCGCCTTCGATGCCCGGCCGCAGCACCTTCACCGCGACCTGGTGGCCGTCGGTGGTGATCGCGCGATGGACCTGCGCGATCGACGCGGCGCCGATCGGCACTTCCTCGATGGACGCGAACAGGTCGGTGATCGGGCGACCAAAGCTCGCCTCCATCGCCGCGCGGATGACCGCAAAGGGGACGGGGGGCAGGGCGTCCTGCAGGCGCAGCAGGTCATGCGCCGCCGCCTCGCCGATTAGATCGGGCCGGGTGGCGAGCGTCTGGCCGAGCTTGATCGCCGCCGGGCCGATCGCCTGCAGTGCATCGGCATAGCGCGGCACTTCGGGAACGCGCGCGCCGAACCGGGCGATGCGCGCCATGCGGCGCACCGGGCGTGGCGTATTGCGGTCGCGCTCGATCCCGCGCAGCGCGCCGTGACGCGCCAGCGTGCGGCCCCACTTGAGGAGGCGCCACAGATGAACGACGGGAGCGGTCAAATCTTCCAGCCGCTATGAATGGCGACCAGCCCGCCCAGCATCGGTTCGACCCGCGTCTGCACGAAGCCGGCGTCTTTGATCATCTGCTCGAACGTCGGCATGTCGGGGAATCGCCGGATCGATTCGACCAGGTAGCGATAGCTGTCGGCATCGCCCGCGAGCAACTCGCCGAGCTTCGGCACCAGATGGTGCGAATAGGCGTTGTACACGTCCGCAAACCCGGGCCACAGCGTGGTCGAGAATTCGAGCACGAAGAACCGCCCGCCCCGGCGCAGCACGCGACGCGCCTCGCGCAGCGCGGCGGGGATGTCGGTCACGTTCCGAATCCCGAACGCGATCGTGTAGGCGTCGAAGAAGCGGTCGGGCCATTGCAGTGTCTCGGCATTCGCCTCGCTCCACACCAGTCCGTCGATGCCGCGCTTGGCCGCGCGGTCGATGCCGACCGCCAGCATGTCCGGGTTGATGTCGGCGACGGTCACCGCCGCGCCATGTTCGGCCATGCGGAACGCGATGTCGCCGGTGCCGCCGGCCATGTCGAGGATCGCCTCGCCCTCGCGCGGCTTTACGCGGCGGACGAATACGTCCTTCCAGATGCGGTGCAGCCCGCCCGACATCGCGTCGTTCATGATGTCGTAGCGCGACGCCACGCTGGAGAACACGCCGCCGACGCGGCGGGTCTTCTCGTCGGGCGCAACCTCTTCATAGCCAAAGGAGACGGTGTCGGTCATGGCCAAGCCCTTAGCCGCCCTTGTGGGCGCGGCAAAGCCCGCTTAGCTGGACAAAATGCCCGAGCTTCCCGAAGTCGAAACCACCGTTCGCGGCCTGACTCCCGCATTGCAGGGGCAGCGGATTGCGCGCGTCCAACTGCGACGCCCCGATCTGCGCCGTCCGATGCCGGTCGATCTGGGCCAGCGGCTGACCGGCGCGACCGTCACGGCACTCGGGCGGCGTGCCAAATACGGCCTGATCGACACCGATCGCGGCGACACGATGATCTTCCACCTCGGCATGTCCGGGCGCTGGCGAATCGATCCCGCGGAGTTGCTGACCCACGACCATTTGCTGATCGAGACAGAGGCGGGACGTCGGCTGGCGCTCAACGACGCGCGGCGATTCGGGTCAGTCGATCTGGTCGAGACGGCAGATGTCGGCGCGTGGCCGCCCTTTGCCGCACTGGGGCCGGAGCCGCTCGGGCCGCACTTCACCGCCGATCATCTGCTTCAGGCGCTTGCAGGGCGCACCGCGTCGATCAAGCTGCTGCTCCTCGACCAGCGCATCGTCGCCGGGCTGGGCAATATCTATGTGTGCGAGGCGCTGCACGATTCGCGCATCTCGCCCAGGCGCAGCGGCGGATCGCTGACCCGGCCTCAGCTTCAGCGGCTGGTCGGTGCGGTTCACGCGGTACTCAGATCGGCGATCGCGGCGGGTGGATCGACCCTGCGCGATTATGCCCAGCCGGACGGCGAGCTTGGCTATTTCTCGAAGCAGTTCAACGTGTATGGCCGTGAGGGCGAGCCATGCGCGTGCGGCGGCACCGTCGCGCGGTATGCCGAGGGCGGACGTTCGACCTTCTGGTGTCCGAAATGCCAGAAATAGGAGGAGGTCGCGGGGCGTTCCAGCCCGTTACCGGTTGACCGAATCGTCCACCGCCGCTAAGGGGCGCGCTTTCCCGAGGCGTGGGACGGAAATCCGCGCCTCTTTTCGCATTGAAAACAGGAACGAAGATTCATGGCGAACACGCCGCAAGCCAAGAAGCGCATCCGCCGCAACGCCAACCGCGCCGAAGTAAACGGTGCCCGCGTCGGCCGCATCCGCACCTTCATCAAGAAGGTCGAAAGCGCGCTGACCAGCGGCGACAAGGCCGCGGCGGAAACCGCGCTCAAGGCGATGCAGCCGGAGCTGGCACGTGGCGTGGCCAAGGGCGTGGTTCACAAGAACACCGCTTCGCGGAAGTTCTCGCGCCTGACCAAGCGTCTCGCCGCACTCGGCTGAGCCCTCGGGCAGCATGAAGTGATCGCCCTGCCGGCCCCGTGCCGGCGGGGTTTTTCTTTTGTCACCAGACCAATTTCATACGCACCGCACGCAGAATCGCGGAATTGCAACGAGTCGCGGTGTCACGGCGATGTAACGATTCAAAAAAACCGCAGTAAAACAGCATGTTAAAACTGAAATAACGCATTTCCGGGGCTGACAGTGAGTCAACCCTACTTATTTCAGATTCTTTACATGCCCCCCTCTTGATCGACTCAGAAATGCGTCCCTAAAACGGACTTCCACCGCGGCGTTCACGTCGGTGGAATCAGCTTAGGCGCCAACCAAGTGCGGATGTGATTCCGGCTGCGGGAGGCTGTTGCCTGAGCGAGATGCGTGCGGGGTGAACCTTGCGCGCGCGGGGGGATGGCATGTGCGCGGCGCGCACCTGCAGGTGTTGGCAATTGAGGGGCAGCGACGAACTATGGATCAAGCCAAGGCCTGGACACGCGTGCGCGGCAATCTGCGGCTTTCCGCAGGCCAACGATTGTTCGACCAGTGGCTGAAGCCGATCGTCCTGATTCCCGGCGACGACGCAGAGACGGTCCGGCTCGGCCTTCCGTCCGCGTTCATGACCAACTGGGTCAAGAATCACTACGCCGACCGTCTGATGATGGAATTCCGCGCGCAGCTTCCGGGCGTGCGCACGGTTTCGATCGAGACGGTCGATGCGCGTTCGAATCGCGAACTCGCCGCAGCGGCCCCGGTGGCTGAAGCGGCGGTGCCCGCCACGCCCTCGGCCCAGGCCGGAGCGGGCGGTCAAGCGATCGGGCGTCCCAATCTCGATTCGCGCTTCACCTTCGATCGGTTCGTCGTCGACACGACCAACCGCGTCGCGTTCAACGCCGCCAAGGCGCTGGCCGAGCCGGGCAAGCCGCGCTTCAGCCCGCTCTACCTTCACAGTAACACCGGCCAGGGCAAGACGCACCTGATGCATGCGATCGGCCATGCGTTTCTCGACGCCTGCCCCGATGCGTCCGCGATCTACATGCCCGCCGAGCGCTTCATGTTCGAATTCGTCCGTGCGGTACGTGAGCGCGACACCTATGCCTTCAAGGCGCGACTGCGCGGCGTCGATCTGCTGATGATCGACGATCTACAGTTCATCGCGGGCAAGGAATCGACCCAGGAGGAATTCTTCCACACAGTCGACGAATTCATGCGTGAGGGCAAAAGGCTGGTGATCGCCGCCGACCGCAGCCCGCTGGCGCTCGAGGGGATCGAAACCCGTCTTGCCTCGCGCCTCGGGTCGGGCCTCGCCGCCGATATCAAGCCCGCCGAGCTGGGCCTGCGCCGCACGATCCTCGACCGCAAGCTGGAAGACATGGCGGGCGCAACGGTGCCGTCCGAGGTGCTTGACCTGCTCGCAGCGCGGATCAGCTCGTCGGTGCGTGAGCTGGAAGGTGCGCTCAACCGCCTCGTCGCCTATGCGCAGCTCAACAGCGAGGTCGTGACGATCGCGTTCGCCGAGAGCGTGCTGGGCGAAGCGCTGCGCGGCAGCCAGCGCCGCGTCACGATCGACGAGATCCAGAAGGCAGTGTCGTCCCATTTCGACGTCAAGCAGCTCGACCTGGTGTCACAGCGCCGCGCGGTGGCGATCGCGCGCCCGCGCCAGATCGCCATGTATCTGGCCAAGCGCCTGACCACACGCTCGCTTCCCGAAATCGGCCGCAAGTTCGGCAACCGCGACCATTCGACCGTCATCCACGCCGTCCGCCGCATCGAGGAACTGCGCGGCACCGACAGCGAAATCGACGGCGCAGTACGCAGCCTGATGCGGCAGCTAGAGGCTTGAAGCTCAGCGTCCCCGTCCTGGGGACGCCGGGGTGGGGGGTAATCCCCCCCGGAACATCTACCCTCCACCCCAAGCTTTGTCGCCGATGGCGAGGCGGGAGCGTGGGTGCCGTATGCTGACGATTCTAGCGCGGCAATTCATCCAGAAACGCCGCGACGTCCGCCAGATCGACCTGCTTGTCGAGATAGGTCTGCCCGATCCCGCGCGCGAGCAGGAAGGGCAGGGTGCCGGCGTCCATCTTCTTGTCGTGCAGCATATGGCCGACCAACGTCTCGCCCGATGCGGTGATCCCGGCACTGGCCAGATCGTGCGGCATGTTCATTTCCCGCAGATGCGCAGCGACCCGTTCGGCGTCCTGCCCCGGACACAGGCCGCGCCGCGCCGAATAGGCAAAGGCCAGCGCCATGCCTGCCGCGACACCCTCGCCATGCAGCAGCGCGTCCGAAAAGCCGGTCTCGGCCTCCAGCGCATGGCCGAACGTATGGCCGAGGTTGAGCAACGCGCGCACGCCCGACGTCTCGCGCTCGTCCGCCGCCACGATCCGCGCCTTGGCGGCCACCGAATGCGCTATGGCATATTCGCGCGCCGCCGGATCGCCGGACAGCAAGGTCGCGCCATTGGCCTCGCACCATTCGAAGAACGCGAAATCGTCGATCAGCCCGTATTTCACGACCTCGGCATAGCCCGCGCGCAGGTCGCGTAACGGCAGCGTGTCGAGCAGATCGGGGTCGATCAGTACCAGCGACGGTTGGTGGAACGCGCCGATCAGATTCTTGCCTGCACGGCTGTTGATCGCGGTCTTGCCGCCGACCGAGCTGTCGACCTGCGCCAGCAAGGTCGTCGGGATCTGCACGAACTTGCAGCCGCGCTTCAGGATCGATGTAGCGAAACCGACCAGGTCGCCGATCACCCCGCCACCGAACGCGACGACATGATCGCCCCGCTCGATCCCGCGCTCCAGCAGTCCGTCGGTCAGCGCTTCGAGCTGCGCCCAGCTCTTGGTCGCCTCGCCGGCGGGCAGGACGATGATGTCACTCGTCAGACCGCCATTGTGCAGCAACGCCGAAAGGCGCGCGGCGTGCGGCGCGACATTGGCGTCGGTCACGATGACGAACGGGCGACCCCGTGACAGCAGAGCGAGCTGTTCGGCGGCCTGCGTCAGCAGCCCGCTGGCGATCCGAACCTCATAGCTGCGCGCACCCAGCGCGACCGGAACGATCTTCATCGGCCCAGTTCCGCCAGAATTGCGGACACGGTTGCCTCATGCGGCGCCGCCTTGCTCACCACATGGATCGGGGCGAGCGCATAGATCGGGTTGCGGATGGCGGCGAGTTCGGTGAGCACCTGTAACGGATCCTTTCCGCGCAGCAGCGGGCGATGGTCGCGCTTGGCGACCCGCTCCGCCAAGACCTTGGGGGCGGCGTCCAGCCAGATCGCGGTTGCCTGGTCAAGGATCAGCGCGCGGGTTTCGTCATTGAGGAACGCGCCGCCGCCGGTCGCGATAACCTTGGGTTCGCCATCGATCAGCCGCGCGATCACGCGCCGCTCGCCGTCGCGGAAGTGCGGTTCGCCGAATCGCTCGAAGATTTCCGCGACGGTCATTCCCGCCGCTGTCTCGATCTCTGCATCGGCGTCGACAAAGGGGAGTTTGAGCCGTTGGGCGAGGCGGCGGCCCACCGTGGTCTTGCCCACGCCCATCAGTCCGATCAGCACGATCGGGCGGGTCAGCGGCTCGGTGGGCGACGGACGGGTTTGCAGCATGGTCGCGGGGGCTATACAGCGAGCATCGCGCTCGGGCAAAAGGCCCGTCGCCTGCATATAGAACCGCTTTGAGGGGGTCGATGTCCCGTTCGCTCATCATTGTCATCATTGTCGCTATCCTGTTGATCGGAGGACTGTTTTTCCTCGCCGGGCGCGATACGGAGAAACAGCCGGTGCGCGTCGAGAAGGTCGTCCCGCTTGACAATCTCTCGAACTAAGACCGCGCTCGCCGCGGTTCTGGTGGTCGCTGCCGGCGTCGGAATTCCCGCGCTGGGGCAGGATCGACCCGAATCGCTGCTACCCCCCGGCTTCGACGATCCGGTTCCGGCACCCGCGCCTGCGCCTGCGCCCGCCCCCCGCACCGGCCCCGGCACCCGCCACCGGGCCGACGACCGCGCCACGCACGGATGCGGTCGCTGCGCCTGCGGGTGAGGCCGGCAACGGTACGGCTGCCGCCGGCGGGGTCGCGCCTGAGGCGACCGGTGAGATCGATTACGCAACGATCGCGCGTTACGAGCTTCCCGATTTCGCCAAGCGCTCGCTGGCACAGGTCGGGCCGTCTTCGCCCGCGAGTGATGGACTGTCCGTCACCGCATTCGGCACTGCCGATGGCGGCTTCCTCCAGACACTGATGCGCCGCACCGATGCGCCGGTCGCGTCGCGCTGGCTGTCGATTGCGCTGCGCCGCGCACTGCTGTCGCGCGTGAATACGCCACGCGGCCTCAACGGGGCAGATTTCGCGGCCGAGCGTGCCTGGCTGCTGATCCGCATGGGGGAGGCGGATGCCGCCCGTGCGCTGGTCCAGTCGGTCGATGTCGCCAACTATACGCCCAAGATGTTCCAGGTGGCGATGCAGGCGATGCTCGCCACCGCCGATCCGGGCGGCATGTGCCCGATGGTCAGACCCGCGCTGGACTCCGCGCCCGACCGCAACTGGCGGCTGGTCGAGGCAATTTGCGCTGGTCTCGACGGCGATCCCAGCAAGGCGGGCCCGCTGATCGACGCGAGCCGCCGCCGCATGGGTACCTCGGTCGATGTGCTGCTCGCCGAGAAACTCGTCGGCATGGGCGTGTCCGGCCGCCGCGCGGTGACGATCGAGTGGGATGCGGTCGACCGGATCAGTGCGTGGCGCTGGGGCCTCGCGGTCGCGTCGGACACCGATGTTCCCGAACGGCTCTATGGCACCGCCGGGCCGCAGCTGCGTTACTGGCGCGCGACCGCGCCGATGCTCGGTCTGCGCGACCGTGCCGCTGCGGCCGAAGCGGCGGCGAGCCAGGGCGTGTTCTCGAGCCAGGCGTTGACCGACCTCTATGGGGAGATCGAGGCGCAGGAAGATGCGTCGATCGCCGAGGTCGCGGTCGCGCGCGACCTGCGCGCCGCCTTCACCGCCGCCACTGCCGCCGACCGCGTCGAGCGGATGCGGCAGCTTTGGGACGAGGCACAGGGGCCGCGCGCCACTTATAGCCGGTTGATCCTCACCGCCCGCGCCGCCGCGCGCCTGACCCCGTCCGCCGAGCATAGCGCCGACGCCGATCGCCTGATCGCATCCATGCTAAGCGCGGGACTCGACCGTGCCGCATTGCGCTGGAAGGAAATCGCTCCGCGCGGCAGCGATGGCTGGGGCATGCTGCTGCTCGCGGAGCCGGGGCGCGCGGTCGCGGTCGACGATGTCGAGGCGTATCGCAACAGGGTCGACTCCACCAATGGCGCGATGCTGATCGCCGCGATGGCTGGCATGGGCCGCATCCCGACGGGAGACGGCGAGCGGCTGATGCGTGCATCGGGCGTCGAGTTCGGTGCCGCAAACGCATGGACCCGGGCCATTGCGCAGGCAGCGGATGCGAACCAGCCAGGCACGGTGGTGCTGCTCGCCGCGGTGGGGATGCAGAGCCGCGTGTGGGAAGGGGTCTCGCCCGAGGCGTTGTACCACATCACCCGCGCGCTGACCCAGGTCGGGCTCGACGGCTATGCGCGGATGATCGCCGTCGAGGCGATCATCCGGCTTTGAACGCGATCCGCCCCGGGGACGACCCGGCGCTGATCGAGCGCTTTCTGGAGATGCTGGCGGCCGAAGCCGGGGCCTCGGCCAACACCATTGCGGCCTATGGCACCGATTTGCGGTTGGCGTCGGAGGCGCTCGACGGTGGGCTGGCGTCGGCGGATCGCGCGGCGATCGAGCGGCTGGCGGAAGAGTGGCGCGACCTTGCCCGCGCCACGGTGGCGCGCAAATCCGCCGCGCTGCGCCGCTTCTACGGCTTCCTGCTCGACGAAAAGCTGCGCGCCGACGATCCGGGCAGCGCGCTGCCCCGGCCCGGAACCGGGCGCGGTCTCCCGAAAACCCTGTCCAGCGCCGATGTCGAAGCGATCTTCGCGGCGATTCAGGCGCGGATCGATCGCGTGCCGCCCGATCCCCGCGACCTGCGTATGCTCGCGCTGATCGAGCTTCTCTACGGATCGGGACTGCGTGCGAGCGAGCTGGTGTCGCTTCCGCGCGGCGCGGTTCAGCCCGACAAGCCCTATCTGATCTTGCGCGGCAAGGGCGGGAAGGAGCGGCTGGTCCGCGCTCTCGGATCGCGCCCGCGCGGCAGTGGCGGCGTGGCGCGACCATGTCGATCCGGCGCGGCCCTGGCTGTTCCCTTCAGGCAAGGGGCATTTGAGCCGAATCCGCCTCTACCAGATGGTGCGGGAGATCGCGGGCATGGCGGGCATCCCGCCCGACCGGATCAGCCCCCACGTCCTGCGCCACGCCTTTGCCACGCATCTGCTGGAGGGCGGGGCCGATCTGCGCGCGCTGCAGGCGATGCTGGGCCATGCCGATATCGCGACCACCGAAATCTACACCCATGTCGACAGCGCCCGGCTGGTGAGCTTGGTCAACGAACGCCACCCGCTTGCCGATGCCCGCCGCGTTGACGCGAAGCGCGACCGGGAATAGTGCCGCGTCGATGGCTAGTTTTCTTGAATTCGAAAAGCCGATCGCGGAGCTTCAGGCCCGGATCGACGAATTGCGCGACGCGGCGGCGGGCGGCGAGGTGGATATCGAGGCCGAGGTCGCCAAGCTCCAGACCAAATCCGACCGCTTCCTCAAGGACGCCTATGCCAAGCTGACCCCGTGGCAGAAGACGCTCGTCGCGCGCCACCCGGAGCGCCCGCACTTCAAGCACTATGTCGCGCGGCTGATCACCGACTTCATGCCGCTGGGCGGGGACCGCGCCTTCGCCGACGATCAGGCGATTCAGGGCGGGCTGGGCCGGTTCCGTGGCCAGCGCGTGATGGTGATCGGCCATGAAAAGGGCGACGACACCACCAGCCGCCTGCGCCACAATTTCGGAATGGGCAAGCCCGAGGGCTATCGCAAGGCGATCCGGCTGGTCGAGCTTGCCGACAAGTTCGGCATCCCCGTAGTAACGCTGGTCGATACGTCCGGCGCATTCCCCGGAATGGAGGCGGAAGAACGCGGGCAGGCCGAGGCGATCGCCCGTTCCACCGAGGCATGCCTAAATCTCGGCGTGCCGATGGTCGCCTCGATCCTGGGTGAGGGCGGTTCGGGCGGCGCAGTCGCGCTCGCAGCGGGCAACCGCGTGCTGATGATGGAACACGCCGTCTATTCGGTGATCTCGCCCGAGGGCTGCGCGTCGATCCTGTGGCGCACCGCCGACAAGGCCGCCGACGCAGCCGAGGCGATGAAGGTCACCGCACAGCACCTCAAGGAACTGGGCGTGATCGACACGATCGTGACCGAGCCGCTGGGCGGCGCGCACCGCGATCACGCAGCAGCGATCGACTCGCTGGGCGACGCAATCGAGTCGGCGCTCGAGGAGTTGTCGGGCCAGAGCGCCACCGCGCTGCGTCAGGGTCGTCGCGCCAAGTTCCTGGCGATGGGCCGGGCGTAACCTTCGGCTTGCGGCACCGGCCCGCTCCACCACCCGGCCTCCCGCCGACAGTTATTTTGGGTGGCCGGGCGGGGGAGCGGGCCGGTGCCGCGCTGGCGCAGCCAGCCTACAAACAAAGGGCGGCGGACCTGTTGGTCCGCCGCCCCCTGTTCAGTCGTTTCGAGACGAAGGGTCTTACGACGCCTTCATGTTCGACGAAACGTTGGTGAAGGTCGTCTTGAGCTGGTTGCCCAGGCCCTGCATCGCGGCAATCGCGGCGACGGCGATCAGAGCGGCGATCAGGCCGTACTCAATGGCGGTCGCGCCCTTCTTGTTGCCGAAAATCTTGCGGATCGTGTTCATACCGGTCTCCATCCTGTTCGAAGCTTCAGTTTTCCCGGCTGCCCCCGGAGAGCCCGGTTTCAGCGACCTCGAAATTAAGTGACGGAAGTTAACAAAGGCCTTAGGCCGCACGGCGTGGACGCCGAAAAGATCAGCCGGGGTTCTGGACCTTGTTGCTGACATTGTTCCACATGCCGGTGGTACCGCTGGCCAGCTCGCTCAGTGCGGCGATCATGACGAGGACGATCAGGGCGAGAATGAATCCATATTCGACCGCCGTCGCGCCGCGAGTGCAGCGCGATAGCCGGGTCAGCAATGAATTCACTGGACGCATCGTGCGACCTTCCCCTGTGGACGTAACGGAATCTACGGAAACAAGATTAACGAAATGCTGAAATCGGACGCTGGAGCATCGGGAAAGCCCATTTTGACCGTCGTGGCTGCAGCTATGCTGGATAGCGACAGCCGCGTGCTGGTGCAGCAGCGTCCACCGGGCACGTCGATGGCGGGACTATGGGAGTTTCCCGGCGGCAAGGTGGAGCCGGGCGAGCTGCCCGAATCCGCCCTGTGCCGCGAACTGCAAGAGGAACTCGGTATCTGCGTCGATCCAGCGCAGCTGGCACCCGCGACTTTCGCCAGCGAGTCGCTCGGCGAGCGGCACCTGCTCCTCCTTCTCTACACGCTGCGCGACTGGAGCGGGGTTCCTGCAGCGCATCACGCCACTGCGCTGCGCTGGGTTGCCCCGCTCGATCTGCACAGCCTCGACATGCCGCCTGCGGACAAGCCGCTGATCGACCTGCTCGCGGCGATCCTCTAGCCGGACGTCGTCGCCGCTTTCCCCATCGTGCGGCGATGGGTGAATCAGGTGTCGGTCGCGAGCGTGCGCTTCCAGTGGCCGGCCAGCCGGTCCTTGACTGCGAGCTTCAGCTTCTTGAGCCGCAGCAGGCGGAACCCGTCCGGATTGCGCCGCCGCGCCTCGCGCCGGATTTCCTCGTCCAGCTTCCGGTGAACAACGCTCAAACGGTACAACATGCCACTCATCATAATGCCTCCTGTCGATCTGCAATCGATCGGATGGCCGTCAGCGGGTGGAAGCGGTCGTAATAAGCCCAGCCTGCATCGGATCATCCGATGCGGTCCGACATCGCGATCTGCTCGATCGCCAGAGGGGCCCGGTCCGCACCCTCAGTATTGGATCGACCGGGCGTCGCGTCAAGAGATCAGGGTTTCGGGCGCAATGCGTCGGCGAGCGAGGCGCTGGCGGACCCGCGCCGCGCGGGCTTGGGCTGGCTGGGGTCGGGTGCCCAGCCTGTGACGAAAATTGCATCAAACCGCTCGCTGGTTCGCCCCTCACCATCGGCGCGCGCGGCAAATGCCTCGGCCGCCCGAGCGACAGTCGCGCGGGTCAGCGGCGCGGGATCGCGCAGCAGGCTGGCCGCCCCCATGCCGCGCAGATCGCGGACCAGATCGAACAGGCTGGCGTAGCGCACCTCCAGCGTCTCGACGTCGGCCACCGGCAGCGCAAAGCCCGCGCGCACGAGCAAATCGCCCGCCGCGCGCACATCGACCTGCGGATGCACCCGCGCTGCGGGTCGGTCCCCCTCGGCCTCCAGCATCACGCTGCGTAGCGTCGACAGCGTCGATCCGCCCAGGAACGCGCCCATGAACAGCCCGTCCGGGCGCAGCGAGCGGCGGATCAGCGCCAGCGCCCCGGGGAGATCGTTGACGCTGTCGAGCACCCCTGCCGATACGACCAGGTCATAGGCACCCTCGGGCGAATGCGGTCGATCCTCATCGGCCTGTACGCCGCCGGACAGTGCGGCAAAGCGTGCACCCGCATCGATGCGGGTGACCACAGCTCCGGGTGGCGGCACGAATGCGCCGTCGAAGCTGCCAAGGTCGAGCACGTCGCGAAACTCGCGCCGCACCGCGTCCAGCCGCTCGGCGATCCCGTCGAGCATCCATGCGCGGATGAAGTCGAACCCGGCAAAACCGGGAGCGGCGCGGTCGCGGCGCAGGCGGCGGCGGTTGCGGTCGAAAATCTCGGGCGGGGTCGGGGCAGGGGACACGGCGCGGCTTGTGCCGCGTCCCGCGCCGCGCGACAAGTGGCGCATGGGGCTGCGCGAACCGTTGCTCGACCTGATCGGCCTGGCGCTGCCCCCGCGCTGCCCGGGCTGCGGCGATGTGGTCGATGCCGATCATCGCTTCTGTGCAATCTGCTGGGGCGGCATGCGGCTGATCGCACCGCCCTGGTGTGCGACCTGCAACCTGCCGTTCGAGCATGACCGTGGCGCGGCGGCGCAATGCGGCGCATGCCTGTCCGACCCGCCGGTGCATGACGGGGTGCGCGCGGCGGTCGCCTATGGTCCGGCGGCGCGGCATCTCGCGCTGCGGCTCAAATATGGCGGGCGGACAGGCTTCGCGGTCACCGCCGCGCGCGCGATGACACGGCTGATGCCCGAGGATGCCGAACTGCTGGTGCCGGTACCGCTTCACCGCTGGCGCATCTGGGGACGTAGGTTCAATCAGGCGCTGCTGATCGCGCGCGCGCTGGGGAAGGACGCGAACGTCCCGGTTGCCCCCGACCTGCTTCGCCGCGTCAAGTCCACTCCCCTCCTGCGCGGTCTCGGCCCGCGCGGACGCGCCAAGGCGGTTGCGGGTGCCTTCGCGCTCGCCCCGGAAGCAAAGGACGCGATCCGCGGCAAGGCGGTCATCCTGGTTGACGACGTCCACACCAGCGGAGCCACGACCACTGCCTGCGCGCGCATCCTCAAGCGCGCCGGCGCGCACAGCGTGACGATCCTGTGCTGGGCGCGGGTGGTCGACGACGCGGACGCGGATTGACAAGCGGGGTCGCGAACCACAACTCGGAATCATCATGGCCAAGATCGAAATCTATACCAAGGCATTTTGCGGTTACTGCCACCGCGCCAAGGCGCTGCTCGACAGCAAGGGCGCGGACTATGAGGAGCTCGACCTCACAATGGGCGGGCCGAAGCGCGCCGAGATGATCCAGCGCGCCAATGGCGGCACCACCGTGCCCCAGATTTTCATCGACGACGTGCATATCGGCGGCTCGGACGATCTGATGGCGCTGGAGCGAGAGGGCAGGCTGGACGCGCTGCTCGGCACCTGATTGATGCGCGCCGCGATCCTTCAAATGACCAGCGGGATCGACCCGCTCGCCAATGCGCGCACGCTGACCGACGCGGTCGCAGCGGCGGCGGGGGAGGGCGCGGCGATGTTGTTCACCCCCCGAAATGTCGGGCCTGCTCGACCGGGATCGCAAGCGCGGCGCGGCCTCGATCATGGCGGAGACGGACGACCCCGTCCTCGCCGCCGTCCGCGACGCCGCGGCGCGACACGGCATCTGGGTTCATCTCGGTTCGCTCGCCCTGCGCGGCGAGGATGGCCGCTTCGTCAATCGCGGATTCGCGATCGACGCCAGCGGGACGATCCGCGCCTCCTACGACAAGCTGCATCTGTTCGATGTCGACCTCCCAACCGGCGAGCGCTGGCGCGAATCCGACGCCTATGTGCGGGGCGACCGCGCGGTCGTGGTGGACACGCCGCTCGGCCCGCTTGGCCTGTCGATCTGCTACGATATCCGTTTCCCCGACCTCTACCGCGCGCTCACCGATGCCGGGGCGACCCTGCTCGCCGTACCTGCCGCCTTCACCCGCCCGACCGGCGCCGCGCACTGGCATACATTGCTCCGCGCCCGCGCGATCGAAGCGGGGGTGCATGTCATCGCCGCAGCCCAGACCGGCACGCATGAGGACGGCCGCACCACTTTTGGTCACAGCCTCGCGATCGATCCCTGGGGCGAAGTGCTGCTCGACATGGGCGAACCGGCGGGCCTCGGCTTCGCGGAAATCGACCCTGCGCGCGTCACCGACGTGCGCAGCCGCGTCCCCGCGATCGACCATCGCCGCGCCACCCCGCCGGTGACCCGCGCATGATCGTCTTCGACCTGAAATGCGCCCGGACCCATGTGTTCGAGGCATGGTTCGGGTCGAGCGCCGATTATGAGGACCAGCGCACCCGCGGCCTGCTGTCGTGCCCGATCTGCGGCGACGCGCACATCGCCAAGGCGGTGATGGCCCCCAATGTCGCCGCCAAGGGCAACCGTGCCGCCGCTGCCCCTGCCGCGTCGCCCGACCCCAAGGCGCTGATGGCTGCGCTCGCCCAGGTCCAGGCGACGATGCTGGAGGGCTCGCAATGGGTCGGCATGTCCTTCGCCGACAAGGCGCGCGCGATGCACGCCGGCGAGGAAACCGTCGCCCCGATCCACGGCCAGGCCAGCCTTTCCGAGGCGAAGGCGCTGATCGACGACGGCGTCCCCGTCGCCCCGCTCCCGCTCCCGGTGATCCCGCCCGACCAGCGCAATTGACCCCGCCGCCCCGTGCTTCTAACCAGCCGCACGGCGTCCCGGTAGCTCAGCAGGATAGAGCAACGGTTTCCTAAACCGCAGGTCGGAGGTTCAGAATCCTCTCCGGGACACCAGGCGCTCAGATCAGCGACAGCTGTTCGGCGCGCCCGCCTCGAGATCCAGGCACCGCCCGTCGATCTCCTTGGGATCGATCTTCAGCCCGATCACGCTCGCCAGCGTCGGGAGAATGTCCACCGTCTCCACACCGTTGGGCTGGTCGAATGGCGTCACGCCCTTGCGCCAGAACAGGATCGGCACGCGGCGGTCATAGTCCCAGATGCTGCCATGCGTCGCGACCGATCCGCCCGGTACCGGGATCGGCGTAATCCGCGGCTTGAGCGCGACGTAGAGGTCGCCCGAGCGACCGGGATAAAAGGATGCACGCACGCGCTGGATCAGCGTCCAGCTTTCCGGCGGCCCGTTCGGGCTGGGGGTCGCCATGATCTCGTCGCCGGTGAACACCGCCGCCACCTGCGGGTGCGCGCGATACTGCGCCACTGCCTCCGCCAGCACCTTCGCGCGCAGCTTGGGTGCGAGCTTCGGGTCGACATAGATGTCGCCGAAATTGCCGCCCCATAGTACGCGCCGATCGCCCAGCTTCAGCTTCGCCGCGACCTTGTCGCTCATCGGCTTGGACGACAGCCCGCTCTGCGCGCGCGCGGCGTCGGTGATGCCGTGCAGCACGTTGCGCTCGGGCAGGTCATGCCCGCCATGATCGGCGGTCAGCACCACCTGATAATCGACCCCGCTCTTGTCGAGCACGTCAAAGAAGGCGCCGAGATCGCGGTCGAGGCTGGTGAGTTGCAGGCACATCTCGGTGCCCTCGGTGCCATAGCCATGGCCGACATAGTCGGTCGCCGACGCCCCGACGATCAGCACGTCGGTCGTCGCGCCGCGCCCCAGTTGCATGTCCTCGAAAAACGCGGCGGCCAGCGCCAGCGTCGCGCCGTCCATCTCCGGGGAAGCGCGAAAGGCGCGGCTGTCGCCCGCCTCGCGCGCGAAGCGCCCGGTGCCCACCGTCCGGCTGCCCGCCGTCACCGCAACATCGCGCGGCTTGCAGTATTCGGGCAGCTCCAGCGCGGGCTGTGCCTTGGCGATCTGGGCGGTGATCGCGGCGTTCGCCCGCGCCACCACCGGTGCTTCGGCAGTGCCGGTGTAGCTGACGAAGCCCTTGCCACCCCACCAGTAGGTGTGATCGGCGGTCCTGCCGCCCATCATCACCGCCGCGCGATCCTTGCCGGCGACCGACACCACGCGGGTGCCGGGGGCGACTGCCTTCAGCCGATCGCCCAATGTCGGCACCAGCAGATGCACCGGGGACACCGTGTATTTGTCCGACGTGCTGCCCGGGACACTCTCGTCCTCGGCGCAATAGATCGTCTTGTCCTCGCGCGCGGTCTTCAGGTCCACCCAGTCATTCGCGACGATCCCGTTTCGCGCGGGCCGCGCTCCGGTCAGGATCGTCGAATGGCCCGGGCAGGTCTCGGTCGCCGCATGGCTCTGATAGCCCGAAAACACCACGCCCCGCGCCAGCCGCGCCAGCCCGCCGGTGAAATAGGGCCGATAGCCCGCGAACAGATCCGCCGAGAACTGGTCCACGGAAATGGTGACGATCAACTTGGGCGGCGGCGCGGTGGGTGCCGGGGCAGGGGCGGCTTCCTGCGCCGCCACCGGAACGGCGACGAGCATGGCAGTGGCGAGCAATCGAGCGAGCATGGTCCCTCCGGCATGGCAAATCAGGCCGCGCCCGCTATGTTCGCAAGACTTCGGCACGGCAAGGGCTCGCAATGCGCAGATTCGGTTTCGCTTTGGTGACATTGTTGTTGGCGTTGATCGCGGTTCCTGTCGCCGCCCAGCCCGCCGGACAGGATAACCTCAAGGTCGACCTGATTGCGGAGAGCGACGCCCCCGCGCCGGGGAGCGAGGTCACGATCGCCTTCGTCGTCAAGCCCAATCCTGGCTGGCACGGATATTGGAAGAACCCGGGCGATGCGGGCCTCGACACGCGGCTCGACTGGACGCTGCCCCAGGGGGTGACGGCCGGTGAGCTGCGCTATCCCGTGCCGACGCGGCTGATGATCGCCGGGATCATGAACTATATCTACAAGGGCAATTACACCCAGTTCGCGACGCTGAAGATCCCCGCGGGCCTGACCCCCGGCACGAAGCTCCCGATCGCGGTTCGCGCCGATTACCTGATCTGCACCGACGAAATCTGCGTCCCTGAAACCGAAAACCTGACCCTCAACCTCACCGTCGGCGACGGCACCATCACCCCCGACCGCCGCGCGCAGTTCGACGAGTGGCGCCGCCTGCTGCCAAAGCCATTGGGCAGTGAGGCAAAGTTTCAGGTGACCGATGGCACGCTCCGCATCGCGATCCCGTTCCCGGCACCGGTCGATCTGTGGAAGGACGCCTATTTCTTCGCCCAGACCCCCGATGCAGTGACCTATTCCGCGCCGCAGACGGTCACCCGCGACGGCGACACGGTGATCGTCACGGTCAAGGCCGGGTCGAAGGTGCCCACACGCCTCGACGGCATCCTCGCCACCGGCGAGCGCGACGGCTTCGAACTCGTCGCCGTCCCCGGCACCGTCGCCGCCGAAGCTGCACCGCAAACCGCGATCGACTGGTCCGCAGCCCTGTTCGCGCTGGGCGGCGCATTGCTCGGCGGGCTGATCCTCAACATCATGCCCTGCGTCTTCCCGATCCTCAGTCTCAAGGCGCTGAGCCTCGCCAAGAGCGGGACCAGCGAAGCGCATGCCCGTGCCGAGGGGCTCGCCTACACCGCTGGCGTCGTCCTCGTCGTCCTCGCGCTCGGCGGGCTCATGCTCGGCCTGCGCGCGGCGGGGGCGAGCGTCGGCTGGGCGTTCCAGCTCACCGACCCGCGTGTCATTCTGCTGCTCCTGCTCCTCGTCCTCGGCATCGCGCTCAACCTGGCCGGTCTGTTCGAGCTGATGACCCCGAAGTTCGCCGGTCGCCTCGCCAGCGGAGGCAGTGGCGGCGCATTCATGACCGGCGCGCTCGCTGCATTCATCGCCACCCCCTGCACCGGCCCGTTCATGGGCGCAGCGCTCGGCGCGGCGCTCGTCCTGCCCTGGTATATCGCGCTCATCATCTTCCTCGGCCTCGGCCTCGGCCTCGCGCTGCCATTTCTGCTGCTCGGCTTCGTCCCCGCATTGCGCCGGATGCTGCCCAGGCCCGGCGCGTGGATGGATACCTTCCGCAAGATCCTGTCGGTCCCGATGTTCCTCACCGCGATCGCGCTCGCCTGGGTGCTCGGCGGGCTGACCGGGGTAAACGGCATGGCCACTGGCCTGATCGTCGCGCTCGCGCTCGGCGTGGTGCTGTGGGCGCTCGGGCGGCGACAGGCGCGCGGGGCCGGGAACGGCATCGCCTGGGCGATGAGCCTCGCGATCCTGATCGGCGGCATGTGGCTGGTCGGTCGCATCGAAAAGCCCGCCGCCGCCGCAGTCGCCGCGTCGGGCGCACAACCGTTCAGCGAAGCCAAGCTCGCCGATCTGCGCGGGCAGGGCAAACCCGTCTTCGCCTATTTCACCGCCGACTGGTGCGTCACCTGCAAGGTCAATGAAAAGGCCGCGATCGAGACCGACGCTGTCCGCGATGCCTTCGCCAAGGGCGGCGTGACCGTCCTTGTCGGCGACTGGACCGATGGCGACCCCGCGCTAGGTCGCTTCATCGAACGCCACAACCGCGCCGGCGTGCCGCTCTACCTCTGGTACCCCGCTGGCGCGACCGAGCCACAGGTCTTGCCCCAATTGCTGACTCAAGGCATGTTGACCGGACTGACGGGGGGCAAATGAAACCGCAGATCAAGGAGATGAGCCGATGAACCGACTGATCCCATTCGCTGCCGCTGCCCTCGCGGCGCTCGCCATTCCGGCCGCCGCCGAACAGACGACGGGGCAAAAGGCGACCGATTTCAAACTGACCGACGCCAGCGGCAAGACCGTCCAGCTCAGCGACTTCAAGGGCAAGACCGTGGTGCTGGAGTGGAACAACCCCGGCTGCCCGTTCGTGCAACGCCATTACGAAGGCAATATGCAAAGACCCAGGCCGCGGCGAAGGCTGGCGGCGTGGTGTGGCTGACGATCAACTCGAGCGCGCCGGGCAAGCAGGGCCATATGGACGGTGCCGGCGCCAAGAAATGGGTCGGTGAGAAGAAGGCCGCTCCCGCCCATTACCTGCTCGACCCCAAGGGGATCGTCGGCAAGGGCTATGCCGCCAAGACCACCCCGCACATGTACATCATCGACGGCGCGGGCGTGCTCCGCTTCCAGGGCGGCATCGACGACAAGCCCGCTGCGCGGGTCGAGGAAATGGGCGCGGCCCGCAACCACGTCCTCGCGGCGCTGGGTGAGTTGAAGGCGGGCAAGCCCGTCTCGGTCGCCCAGACCACGCCCTATGGCTGCTCGGTCAAATACGCCGAGTGATGGGCTTTCCTTCCCTGTGATAGGGGGCAGGGAAGGAGAGAAGGCCGGGGGAAACCCCGGCCTTTTTTGTTCCTCCCCTCCCGGGGAGGATTTAAAGTAAGGCCCCACCTGCACTTCACTTAGCCCCTCCCGCTTGCGGGAGGGGTTGGGGAGGGTCTTCTTCTTCTTCTTTTTCTTTTCTTCTGCGGCCGCCTCAGCCGCCCGAAGGCAAGAAAAAGACCCTCGCCCACCCCTCTCCCGCAAGTGGGAGAGGGATAGAAGGCGACCGCCGACAAACCAAATCGTCACCCCGGCCCCCGGGCCGGGGTCCACCCCACCCCACGCGCAGCGACCAAGCATCAACTCCCACGCCAGCCTCCCGGTGGACCCCGGCACAAGGCCGGGGTGACGGGACGGGCTGGAATTGGGTGGAAATCGGACATTGAGAAGGGGCGAGAGGAGAGTATCGTGGCACCTCGTTCGCTCGGGGGACCTATGAAGCTTTTATCTGTTGCAGCCGCTCTACTCGCTGCCACGGGGCTGTCCGGTCAGGCTTCGTCTCCCAAGTATGTAGAGGGGCATGTGTGGGAATACCGCACGCGACCGCAGGATGCTGGGTCGTTACTCAAGGTGCAGCGCGTCGAGATGATGGGTGCCGAGAAGGTCTATCACATCAGCGTCGTCGGCGTTCACTTCGCAACGCCGGGTATCGCGGGCATTTTGCCGCACATTCCCGTTTCCGAGGAGACGCTCGACGCTAGTGTTACGAAGCTATCAGCCGAAAAGCGCGAATTCCCTACTTCCGCCTTGGACGAGGGTATCGAGGAATGGCGTAAGGCACAGGGCGGCGTTTTCACCATCCCAATATCTCAAATTGTCGGCATCATCGACGATCAAATGGCGACGGCGCAGATGCAAGCACCGGCAAACCCGTAAGGCTCGTAACGTCCGCAACGGGGTCGTTAGCAGTCAGGCAGCTTACTCCAGAGTCCGCGTGCTAGCTTGATTCAACAGCCGGCCCCTTCAATCCCGGTGGAGGCGGCGCATCGTCTCCGTCCGGATCGCGGCCCTGTTGACGGTCCAGCATCCGCATGATCGGTGTCACGGTCAGGCCGTGCAGCAGGATTGAGAGCAACGCAACTAGACCGATGATCGCCCACAGCCGTTCGGCTTCGGCAAAGGGGGCATGGTTCAGGGCGTAGGCCAGATAGTAGAACGATCCGACGCCGCGGATTCCGAAGAAGGCAAGGGTGAGCTTCTCTGAACGGTCAGCCGGGAAGCGGGTGAGGCCGATCAGTCCTGCGACGGGACGAACGACCAGGATGATCGCCACTGCGGCCACAGCATCCTGCCATTGCAAGGTGCGCAGCATGCCGCTCACCAGCGCCCCCCCGAACAGGATCAGCAGCACCATCATCGCCAAGCGCTCCACCTGTTCAGTAATGTCGTGCATATCATGATGAAAGTCGTGGTGATGATGCGACCGGCGCAGGGTCAGCGCGGTGACGAACACCGCAAGGAAGCCGTAGCAATCCAGCATTTCGGTTAGACCGTAGGAGACAAAGGTTGCCGCAATCGCGATGAGTCCGTCGCCGGTCTTTGCCAGCTTGGTTTCGGATGGGACCTTGAAGGTGAGCCAACCGAAAATCCAGCCGATCGCCCAGCCGCCCGCGATACCGATGCCGATCTCCCATAGCACGCTATGAGTGAGCCAATCCTGAAACCATGCCTCCCCCGTGCTTGCCGAGATGGCCAGCGCAATCGCCAGATTGACGAACGGAAAGGCTAGGCCGTCATTGAGACCTGCTTCCGAGGTCAGACCAAAACGCACCTCGTCCTCTTCGCCGGTCTTGGGTGGACCAACCTGCACATCTGCCGCCAGCACGGGATCGGTCGGTGCAAGGCAGGCGCCGAGCAGCAGCGCCGCGATCCAGCTCAACCCGAGAAACCAGCCGCCGATCGCCGTGATCGCGGCGATGGACAGTGGCATGGTGATGGCGAGGAGCCGCCACGTCACGCTCCATCGTCGCCAGCTGAACAGCCGATCGAGTTTGAGGCCTGCCCCCATCAACGCGATGATCACCACGAACTCGGCAAAGCGCTCGGTAATTTCCGGGTAGCTAAGAGGCAAAGGCCGCAGCGAGACGGACGGAAGCAGGAAGATTGCGACACCGATGGCGATGCAAAGGATAGGCAGCGAGAGCGGTAGCCGCTTGAGCGCCAGTGGCAGCCAGGCGACCAGTGCGATCAACACCCCTGTAAGCGTCAGCCCGATGATGTAGGGCTCAGGGCTGGCGAGTGCAGGCATCGAAGCTCAACTCAGAAATGACGCACATAGTTCACGTGATCAGTCGCGACGTCGGCAGACTGCCGTATGAGTCAGTAATGCGCGCCAAGATCGGACATTCAGGGCTTGACCGCAGCTCCCACAAACCGATTGCTCGCTTTCGCGAGTTGCGGTGGGTGTGGATGTCAGGAAGTGGGTGGAAAGCGGTCGTACCAAATTAAGCGGGAGCAATAGCAACGAGTACATCGCCATCTTCACGATGCTGAACTTCACAGTGCACAATCGTTCCGGGTGGATAGCGCCAGATTTCATCATCAGACACTGGCCCGACAACTTCGAACCGGCCATCTGCAAGTAATACAGAACTAACAGGGGACCATATGTCCGCTCCCGCTTTCTGCATTGGTATCAGAATGGCGGGCAAGTCGACGAAACCCTCTTCCCAATGGTCATGGTCCAAAGCGTATTTTCCGATCTCAAAGCCGGCTGGATAATCTCGAAACCCGGGTTGGGACGAGAGCCGATCAATCGCGAGCTTCGCACTGGCTTCGCTTCGGTAAACGCCAATGAGCTTCGCATCATCTCCATATTCATCGTCTTCGCGAATGTGGTGCAGAAGATACACGTGTTCCATAGACACAGCCTACCAAGCACGTCTGCAAATGCCAGCGTTTGCTCCGACGGTAATGGGGTCGTTTGCTGCCATCCATCGGAGAGCCGTTGGCCCTGCACTTTGTTGGATACAAGTTGGAATTTTCATGATCTGTTCCGATCGTGAATCTGACGCGTGCTCCCTCACTATTCGATATTCTCGTCAGGGAGACGCGCGGGCGTCGTCCCCGCGTCGCGTACCTGTCGCGTGGCTGTTGTCAGTCCGTCGTGCCACTGTCTCCGCCCGGTCGCGGCCCCGTCGCGCCAATGTCGCCCCGCAGTCGCCTCCCCGCTCCAAACCCGTCGCCTCCCAGTCGCCTCACCCCAAAACACCCCCCCTTATCGTCAGCTTCGTCGGAACACCCCGCACCTGACCCCCTTGTGCATCGCAGCAAAGCATTGCAGCATGGAACTTGTCCGACACCTGGGCACTATGGAGGCTTGATGGGGAAAGGCCGCGCGTTCGACGAAATCTGGGGGCAGGGAGGTCCGGCAAAGCCGCGACCCGAATTCGCCGAACTTGCCCGCTGGATGGCCGACACCCCGCATGCCGAACTCCACCGCCGCCAGCAATCGGCCGAAGCGACTTTTCGCCAGCTCGGCATCACCTTCGCCGTCTATGGCGACACCGATGCCAGTGAACGGATCATCCCCTTCGACATCGTGCCGCGCATCTTCATGCACGACGAATGGGCGCGGCTATCCGAAGGGCTGATCCAGCGGGTCGAGGCGATCAACGCCTTCCTCCAGGACATTTATGGCGAGCGCCGCATCCTGAAAGAGGGCGTGCTGCCCCCGAGCTGGTGCTGACCAACCCGCAATTCCGCCCCGAGGTCGCCGGCATCCGCCCGCCGCACGACGTGTGGGCGCATATTTGCGGCATCGATCTGGTCCGCACCGGTCCGGACGAATTCTTCGTGCTGGAGGATAATGCCCGCACCCCGTCGGGCGTGTCCTACATGCTCGAAAACCGTGAAGCGATGATCCGCCTCTGCCCCGAACTGTTCCGCGATTTCCGCGTCGCGGCGGTCGACAGCTACAGCGACATGCTGCGCGAAACCCTGGTCTCGGTCGCCCCCGAACGGCGGCGCGGGGGAGAGCCGGTCGCGGTCGTCCTGACCCCCGGCCATTTCAACTCGGCCTATTACGAACACAGCTTCCTCGCCGACACGATGGGTGTCGAACTGGTCGAGGCCGCCGACCTGCTGGTCGATGACGATGTCGTCTATATGCAAACCATCGCCGGGCGGGTCCGCGTCGATGTCATCTATCGCCGCATCGACGACGATTTCCTCGACCCGCTGGTGTTCCGGCCGGATTCGATGCTCGGCGTCCCCGGCATCATGTCCGCCTATCGCGCCGGAAATGTCGCGCTGGTCAACGCCCCGGGCAACGGCATCGCGGATGACAAGGCGATCTACAGCTACATGCCGGAGATCGTGAAATTCTACTCGGGCGGCGAAGCGAAGCTGCCCAATGTCGAAACCTGGCGCTGCCGCGAGCCCGATGCGCTCAAATACACGCTCGACCATCTTCACGAACTCGTGGTCAAGCTGGTCGACGGTTCCGGCGGATACGGCATGCTCGTCGGCCCGACCGCATCGAAGAAGGAGATCGAGGCGTTCCGCGCCGCGCTGGTCGCCGAACCGCACCGCTATATCGCCCAGCCGACCCTCGCGCTGTCGACCGTGCCGACGGTGACTGAGACCGGCCTTGCGCCGCGTCACGTCGATTTCCGCCCCTTCGTCCTCACCGGCTCCGACGGCGTCCGCGTCGTTCCCGGCGGCCTGACCCGCGTCGCGCTGAAAGAGGGGTCGCTGGTCGTTAATTCCAGCCAGGGCGGCGGGACCAAGGACAGTTTCGTGCTGATGCCCGACGGGCCGGTGCAGGGACAGGAACAGACGCAGGTGGTCGGCTGATGCGCATGCTCTCCCGCACCGCAGCGTCGCTCTACTGGCTCGGCCGTTATGTCGAGCGCGCGGACTTCATCGCCCGGCTGGTCGAGGCAACCGTGCGCCTCGACGCCCTGTCCGCCCGCCCGGCGGGGGAGGCCGCCTGGGCGAGTGCACTGCGCGTGACGTACACCGAAGAGGCGTTCGCCGTGGCGCATCATTCGGTCAGCCAGCAGCCGGTGGCGCATTTCCTGACCCTCGACATGAGCCATTCGGGGTCGATCGTCCGCTGCCTCGAACAGGCGCGCAACAATGCCCGCGCTGTCCGTACCGCACTGACCCGCGAGGCATGGACCGCGATCAACCGCCTGTGGCTGCTGTTCGCCAAGCGCGTCAGCCCGGGCGGCACCGCGACCACGCTGGCGCTGGTCGAGGGGGTGATGGCCGAAGCGCGCGGGTTCGAAGGCGCGATCCACCGGATGATGGGCAATGAAGCTACGATGCTGATCCAGCTCGGCGCCGCGATCGAGCGCGCCGACAACACCGCGCGGCTGCTCGACGTGAAGTACCACTTGCTGTTGCCCGAGGGCGAGGCGGTCGGCGGCGTCGTCGACCGCGATCAGTGGACGACGATCCTCCAGACCGTGTCGGCAGTCACCGCCTATCGCTGGCTCTACAGCGACGGCCTCCGGCCCTCGAACGTCATCGACCTGTTGATCACTCGCGCCGAACTGCCCCGCAGCCTCGCCGGATGCGTCGAGGAAGTGGTCGAGCAGCTCAACGCGCTCGCCAAGCGCACCGGCCTTCAGGGTGAGGCCGACCGCATGGCCCGCGCGCGCATTGCCCGGATGCAGAAGACCCGCGCGCACGAAGTGATCGTCAGCGGCCTGCACGAATATCTTCAGGCATTCATCCGTGAGAATGCGTTGCTCGACGCCGCCATTGCGCGGCAGTTCAGGTTCATCTGATGCGGCTCGCGATCGACCACCACACCCGCTACCGCTTCAGCACGCCGCAGCAGCGGCTGGTCCAGACACTACGCCTGACGCCGGGCGACACCCACGACCAGACCGTGGTGGACTGGCGCATCGACGTCGATTGCGATGTCCGGCTGCGCGACGCGATCGACGGGTTCGGCAATCATGTCACCATGCTCTATGCCGAGGGGCCGATCGCGGAGATTGCGATCAACGTGGCCGGACAGGTGCTGACCGTCGAGGCGGAGGGGGTGGTGCGCGGAAGCAACGAGCCGCTGCCGCCGCAATTGTTTCAACGGACCACGCAGCGCACGACCCCAAATGCGGAGCTTGCCGCACTGGCGCGCGATGCAGCGGCCGGCGGCGCGGCGCTCGACCAGCTTCATCGCTGGAACCTCGCGCTCGCCGAGCGCTTTCCAGAGGCCAAGGATCTGCCCGACACCGGGGCGAGCGCCGCGGAGGCTCTGCTGGCCGAACCCAATGCCCGCGACCTTGCGCATATCTTCATCGCCGGCGCGGTCTCCCTCGGCCTCCCGGCGCGCTATGTCTCGGGCTATCGCCAGTGCGGCGAGGGGACCTGCCCCGCGCATGGCTGGGCGGAAGCCTGGGTCGAGGGGCTGGGCTGGGTCGGCTTCGACCCCTCGGCGGGCATCAGCCCTGACGCCAATTATGTCCGCATGGCCACCGCCCTCGACTTCAACGGCGCTGCGCCTGTGGCGGGCATCCGACAGGGCGCGGGGATCGAGGATTTGTCCGTCGAGCTGCAGGTCGAAGCGATGAACGGCGACGCCTAACGCTTCGATATCCGCCAATTCACCGCCACCTTCTCGCGAAAGATCTCGGTGTAGTTGGCGAATTCCCGCGCCGCTCCGGGGGTGAAGCCGGTGCTCCGTGCCAGCCGGTCGAGCGGGAAGGCAATGCTGGCCGTGATATGGGCGATCGCCTCGCCCTCCTTGCCCGGCATCTGGCTGAGGCAGCGGGCAAGGCCAAGGCTGGCGACCGCGCCAATCCAGCTGCGCCGGTCGAGCAAGGCGGCATAGGCCGGCCGCAACACCGGCTCCGCCTCGCCGCATCGCCCCAGCCGGGCGAGCAGCGCGCCGCGATTGACCGCGATCATCTGGCGGATCTGGTTGGTCTCGGTGAAATGCGCCCGGGCAATCCGGTCGGCGCGTTCGACCGTCCCAACCGCCTCGGCATTGCGCTTCTCGAGTGTGTAGACCATCGCGAGATCGCTCAGAACACCGACGATCGCGGGGTGATCGGCGCCGCCTACCGCTTCAATGACGGCGATGACCTCGCGATAGCCCGCAGTCGCCTCGGCATAGCGCCGGGCCACCACCCACGTGAGCGCGAGCTGAATTTGTCCCATCACCCGCAATTCGATGAGTGCGGGTTCGGCCGCCGCCGCGATCACCGCCTTGGCCGCCGCCTCGGCTTCGGCGGTACGCTGAAGGGTCAGCAGTAGCTGCACCCGCTCAACCTCGACCCGCAGTCTGACTGGCAGGGTTTCCGGGCCAAGCGCCGCATACATGTCGAGCGCCTCGCGAAACCCGCGTTCGGCTTCCTCGAAATTGCCCGCGCCATATTCCACCTTGGCGGCAACCCAGCGCACGCCGGCGGTCTCGACCGGGTCCTGCGCCGCCTGTGCCAGAACCAGCGCCCGCCGCGCCATGTCGCGCGCGGCATCGTAATCGCGGACCGCGACCAGGGTCATCGACAACATGCCGAGCAGCCCCAGACAACGCAGCGGATCGTCGCCGCCGGGGACGCAACGTTCGATATAGGGGCGGGCCGTGCGCGTCATTTCGCGCGGGTCCTGTAACCGGATCGCGCGCTGCACCTCCTCGGGAAAGGTCGCGAGCACCGCCGCGATGGCATCTGCCTCGCTCACCACCTGGGGTTGCGGGGACGCATCCACCTGACCCGGAGCAAGTCCGGCCATCGCAGCCAGAATGACGAAAGACGACGCCATCACCCGTCCCCCTCACTGCGCAGCGTGAAGCAGTGGGTTGGTCAGCGCAAGCGACGAGTCAGGTCAGGCGAAGGCGCGCAGCTTGAGCGACTGGGGCGCGGCGGGAGCCTCGGGCACCGTCGCGGAGGCATCTTCGGGCATCGGCGACCAGCCGTTCGGGCCGAGCACCTCCATCGGACGATAGCGCGTCTTGTACGCCATCCGCTCGCTGCCCTTCACCCAATAGCCGAGATAGACATAGGGCAGCCCGGCGCTGCGCGCGCGGACGATGTGGTCCATGATGATGAGATTGCCCAGACCCTGGCGCTCGGGATGGTCGGCGGCAAAGAAGCTGTAGATCATCGACAGGCCGTCGGCCTGCTGGTCGGTGATGCACGCGCCGACCAATGCGCCGCCCAGCTCCTCGGGCTCGCGATACTCGATGACATAGGTGCTGACCGGCGACTGCTCGACCATGTCGGCATAGTCGGTCTCATCCATCATCGTCATGCCGCCGCCGGGATGGCGCGCGCTGAGGTAGCGGCGCAGCAGCGCATATTGCTCCTCGGTCGCCCAGGGGCGGCAGGCGGTGACCGACAGGTCCGAATGACGGCGGATCAGCTTGCGCTGGGTCGCGTTGGGGCGGAATTGATCGGTGACGACGCGGACCGAGAGGCAGGCGTTGCACCCGACGCAACTCGGCCGATAGGCGACCGACTGGCTGCGGCGAAACCCGATCCGGCCCAGCGCGTCGTTCAGTTCGCCGGCATGCGGGCCATTGAGCTCGGTGAAGATTTTCCGCTCCTGCCGACCGGGAAGGTACGGGCAGGTCGAGGGGCTGGTCACGAAAAACCGTGGGAACCGGGTCAGTGCGGTCACGAATTTCAGCCCCTTCTTCGCCGATGTTCCAACTGGAACGGGGGCCATTATGAAGCGGTCGATTCGTCCTGAAAAGCGGATTTACCATGAAAATGGGTTAACGCCGCGCAAGTGATCTTAATGGGTTGCGCGGCCGCAGGACGTGCCACCGCTCCGTTATAGGCCAGCCGCGACTCGGCGGGAAAGGGCGCGCCGACTCGCTTCGCCGCACGTGCGATTCAATTCGTCCCTTTGTCGTGGATAAATGTCAGTCGAGTTCGACCATGCTGACCGCATAGCCAGCCGCCCGCAGCGCCGCCATCAGCCGGTCGAGATGCGCGCCGTCGCGGGTCTCGCACTCGATATCGGTGATCAGCCCCTTGGCGGGAAGCGAGGTGAATACGCGCTGGTGGTACACCTCGATGATGTTGACGCCCTGTTCGTGGAAAATGCGGCTGACATGGAACAGCGCGCCGGGGCGATCCTGCAACCGGATGCGCAGCCGCGCCAGGCGACCCGAGCGCGCGAGATCGCGCAGGAGCACGTTCGCCAGTAAACGCGTGTCGATATTGCCGCCGCACAGCACGACGCCGATGGTCTTGCCCGCGAACCGCTCCGGGTTCGACAGCAACGCAGCAAGTCCCGCCGCGCCTGCGCCCTCGACCACGGTCTTTTCGATCTGGAGCAACAGGCTGACCGATTCCTCCAGCTTGCGCTCGCTGACCAGCACGATGTCGTCGACCAGGGCCTCGACCACTTTCATGGTCAGGCCGCCCGGTTCGCGCACCGCGATCCCCTCGGCCAGCGTATCGCCACCGATCGGAAGGTCGGTGCCCTTGATCCGGTTGTACGCGGGCGGGAACAGCTCGGCTTCGACCCCGACCACCTCGATCGCGCGATCCGCTGCCTTGGCGACGGTCGCCATGCCGGAGATCAGCCCGCCGCCGCCGATCGGCACGATCAGCGTGTCGATGGCGGGCGCGTCGGCCAGCATCTCCAACGCCACCGTGCCCTGACCAGCCATGATCCGCGGATCGTCGAACGGATGGACGAAGGTATAGCCGTTCTTCGCCTCCAGCTGGCGCGCATGGGCATAGGCCTCGTCGAACGTCTCGCCCTCCAGGATCACGCTCGCGCCATGCCCCTCGGTCTGGGTGACCTTCACCGTCGGGGTCGGCTTGGGCATCACGATCGTGACCGGGATGCCCAGGCGGTTGCCGTGATAAGCCAGCCCCTGCGCGTGGTTGCCCGCCGACGCCGCGATCACGCCCTTTGCGCGCGCCGCATCGTCCAACTGCAACAGCGTGTTGAGCGCGCCGCGCTCCTTGTACGCCGCAGTGAACTGAAGGTTCTCGAACTTTAAATAGACCGTAGCGCCGGTCAGGTCCGACAGCGTCTTGCTGTGCAGCGTCGGCGTGCGCACGATCGACCCGCCAATCCGCTCCGCCGCCATCTGCACATCGGCCAGAGCGAGGGGAAGGGGAGTGGGGTCGGACGCAGCCTGAGTTGCCATTGTGAAACTTTCGCAATCCCGGAAACGCCGCCGGGCCGGTGGCGCGGCCCTAGACCATCTGGCGCGACGGGGGAACACCGCCTATTCGAAAGTCCCGCGAAGGCCAGCTTCACCTCGGCCCCGCATCGGAGACCCATGTGCGCCTTCCCGTTTCGCTCGCCCTGATCGCCGCGCTGCTCCTGCCATCCCCCCGCACTCGCCGACGCGCTGGTCGACAATGTCGATGGCATGACGCTGAATGAGGAGGGGGAGGTGGTGCGCTTCACCGGCATCGTCATGTCGCCGGATGGCAAGGTCGTGAAGCTGCTCAAGCGCGGCGAGAAGCGGCCCGAACGTCCCGACTGGCGCGCCGACCTGAAGGGGCGCGTGGTCATCCCGGGCATGGTCGACGCGCATGGCCATGTCATGAGCCTCGGCTTCCGTGCGCTCGCACTCGACTTGTCGGCGACCAAGTCGCTGGCGGAGGCACAGGACGCGATCCGCCGCTATGCTGCCGAGAATACGACCCGCCGCTGGATCACCGGGGGCGGGTGGAATCAGGAAGTGTGGGGCCTGGGCCGTTTCCCGACTGCAGCCGAGCTGGACGCCGCGACCGGCGAAGTCCCGACCTGGCTGGTCCGCGCCGACGGTCATGCCGGCTGGGCCAATAGCGCCGCGATGAAGGCGGCCGGGATTACCGCCGCGACCAAATCGCCCGCAGGTGGCCGGATCGAGCTGGTCGCGGGCAAGCCCGGCGGCGTGTTCGTCGATGCGGCGATGGAGCTGATTGAAAAGGCGCTGCCCCAGCCGACGCCGCGCGACCGCAACGCCGCCTTCGTCAAGGCGCAGGAGATCCTGTTGTCGATGGGCGTCACGGCCAGCGCGGACATGGGCACCAGCATCGACGATTGGCTGACCTATCGCCGGATGGGCGATCGCGGGCTGCTGCGGATGCGGATCATGTCCTATTCGGACGGGGTCGAAACCGCGCTGCGCGTCGGCGGCAGCGGCCCGACGCCGTGGCTGTATGACGACAAGCTGCGGATGGGCGGGATCAAGCTCTACACCGACGGTGCGCTCGGCTCGCGCGGGGCGTGGCTCAAGGCGCCGTATTCCGATGCACCGGGCAATAGCGGGCTGCCGTTCCTCACCGATGCGCAACTGTCGAACCTGATCGTGCGCGGCGCGATGGACGGGTTCCAGTTCGCGATCCACGCGATCGGCGACCGTGCGAACCAGCAGGTGCTCGACGCGATTGCCGAGGTCAGCGACACCTATAAGGGCGACCGCCGCTGGCGGATCGAGCATGCCCAGGTGGTCGATCCTGCCGACCTCGCCCGCTTCGCCAGGCTGGGCGTGATCGCGTCGATGCAGCCGGTCCACCAGAGCAGCGACCGCACGATGGCCGAGGCGCGGGTCGGCCTGGCGCGACTGGCCGGGGCCTATGCGTGGAAGTCGATGCTGACCAACGGCACGCGGATCGCGTTTGGCTCCGACTATCCGGTCGAAAGCCCGAATCCGTTCGAGGGTTGGGCGACCGGCTTCACCCGCCAAGACGCACAGGGCCAGCCGTTCGGCGGCTGGCGACCGGAGGAAGCGTTGACCCGCGAACGCAGCTGGCGCGCCTTCACGCTCGACGCGGCCTATGCCGGTTTCGCGGAAACGAAGTTCGGGCATCTCGCGCCCGGCATGCGTGCGGACTTCATCGTCATTGATCGCGATCCGCTGTTGGCTTCGCCGTCCGAGCTGCGCAAGGCCGTCGTGATCGAAACATGGGTTGGCGGCGAGCAGGTCTATCGGCGCGCGGGCAGCGACGCTTCTGGCGGGCGGTGAGCTAGTTACGCCAAAACCATTCGGCCCGCCCATCCGCCGCGCGACCTCGAGGGAGAGGGTCGCGCGACGAAGGGCGGGCCATTCGCGCTCTGGGATGGAAGCGCGAAAGGGGTAGGCGGCTATGCGGCCAGGTTCAGCGGGGCTGCCACGTGGCTTGCACCCGACACCGGTTGGAACGCGCTCGCATGCTCGGCAAGGCGGTCGGCCTCGGCGCTCAACGTGCGGGCGGCGGCAGAGGTTTCCTCGACCATCGCAGCATTCTGCTGCGTCGCGCTGTCGAGCGACTGGATTGCGCCCGATACTTCGCTGACCGCCGTCGCCTGCGACCGGCTGCCCTCGGCCATCGTGCCGAGCAGGCTGTTGACCTCCTCCACATCGGTGGCGATGCCGACCAGAGCGGAGTCGACGCGGCGCACCGCCTCGACCGCACCTTCGATATCGACCTGGGTTGCGGTCAGCTGTTCGCGGGCTTGCTTCGATTCCTCCTCGGCGCGCATCGCGAGCGCGGAGACGAGATCGGCGACGACCGCGAAGCCACGGCCTGCCTCGCCCGCGCGACCCGCCTCGACGGCGGCGTTCATCGCGAGGACGCGGGTCTGGAAGGCGATCTTGTCGAGGCCCTCGATGACGTCGTCGATGCCCTTGGCGCTGTCGGAGACGCGGGTCATTGCCTGCATCGCTTCCTCGGCGACCGAACGGCCCGAGACGACCGCGCCATGCGCGCGATCTGCGCGGGTGACGGTGTCGCCGGCTGCGACCGAAGCGGCGCGGACGCTGCCGTCGATCTGGGTGACGGCTGCAGCGGTTTCCTCGATCGACGCAGCGTTGCTCTCGGTGCGGCGGGCAAGGTCGTTGGTGGCGCTGGCGATTTCACTGGTTCCGGTGCGGATCGCCTCGACACTCTGGCTGACCGCATGGACCAGGTTGCGCAGACCCGCGATCGCGCTGTTATAGTCGTCGCGCAGGCCGCGATAGGCCGGAGCGACATCGGCGTCGATGCTGTGCGATACGTCACCCGCCGACAGCCGCTTGAGCGCGCCGCTCAGCAGGTCCACGATCTGCTTCTGCGCAGCATCGTTGGCGCGCTTGGCAACGTCGGCGGCTTCCTTGGCGATGGCCGCGTCGCGGAAGACGTGAAGCGCGCGGCCCATGTCGCCGATCTCGTCGCGGCGGTCGCCGGTCTCGGCTTCGACCGCATGATCGCCGGCGGCGAGGCGGCCCATCTTGCCGACCATGTCGGCCACCGGCTTCGCAATCGACCGGTTGAGCAGAAAGGCGAGCCCGCCCGACAGCGCCAGCATGATCGCGATGCCCAGGCCCAAGGTCCAGCGGACCCCGGCCCGCAGGCTCGCCTCTTGCGCATCGGCGGCTTCGACGCGCGCCTTCTGCGCGGCATCGAGTGCCTTGATCGCATCGCGGATGCGGGTGAGCTGCTTCTTGCCTGCCAGTTCCTGCGCCTCCACGCGGGTCGCCGGGTTGCGGGCCAGCGCAATTGTCGGCTCCAGCTTGTCCTTCTGCCACTCGGCGGTCGCGGCGGCATATTCGTCGATCAAGCCGTTGAAATCATGACCCTGCGACACGGTGCGGATTTCGTCCACTGCCACATTCACCTTGTCGCGATTTTCGACATAGGTCTCGTAAAACGCCGGCTGGCCCAGGATAGTGAAGCCGCGCACGGCGTTCATCTGTTCCAGCGTCAGATAGAGCAGGGTCTGGCTGGCGCGGGCGCCGGTATGGGCATTCGCTTTTTCGGTCTGCGCCGTCTCGAGTCCACCGATAGCGTTGACGATCAGCGCGCTGACGCCGCCAAAGGTGAGGAGGAGGACGAGGAAGGAAGCGGCGAGTTTGCGCCAGATCGGCCAGTTCTGCATCGGATTTCGTGCCTTTGATGGTGTCGCGGGGGGGGATCGTCGAAGCGGTCCCGTGTCCACCCAATATAGACCCGGCCCGGCCCTTTCGGTCGGCATGTGCCCCGGAATCACGTGCTTAGGGGGGCGCGGGGATTCCCGCTGCGGCGGCTTAACACCCTGCTAACCATCAATTTTGCCTGCTCGCGACCGGATCGGTGTCCGACCTCCCAAAATGCAAGGGCGGACCGCGCTGTGCGGGCCGTCGCTGGGCCTGCGTCTAGGACCTGGCTGCAGAAGCGGCCACTCTTTCCAGAAGGAATATGATCATGGGCTTTTCCGTTAACACCAACGTTGGCGCAATGGCGGCTCTCCAGAGCCTGAATTCGACCAACAAGTCCCTGGCTACCACCCAGAGCCGCATCAACACCGGCATGAACGTCGCGTCGACCAAGGACGACTCGGCCACCTTCGCAATCGCTCAGACGCTTCGCGGCGACATGGGCGGCCTGAAGGCGGTTGGTTCGTCGCTCAACCGTGCGAAGAGCACTGTTGACGTCGCGGTGGCCGGCGCCGAGCAGATCTCCGACCTCGTCAACCAGATGAAGTCGAAGGCTATCGAGGCGTCGGATGCGGGTCTGGATGCAAACAGCCGCACCGCACTGGCGAATGATTTCAATGGCCTCAAGGATCAGATCAACACTGTGATCGATTCCAGCGAGTTCAACGGAACCAATCTGCTCAAGGCGGCTGGCGGCACCGTCGCCGCGCTGCAGTCGACCGATATGGCCGCTGCGACGCTCGACGTTGCGAACCAGGACATGACTGCGGTCGTGACCGCGATCGGCGCCACCTTCACCGACGCCGCAACGGCGGAGACGATGGTCGGCACGCTCGAGACCCAGGCTGCTGCCATCAACACCAAGATGAGCACTCTGGGCGCTGCCTCGCGTAAGATCGAGGGCCAGCAGACGTTCGTCGGCAAGCTGTCGGACGTTATCGAGAGCGGCATCGGCAACCTCGTCGACGCCGATCTGGCGAAGGAATCGGCACGGCTCCAGGCGCTGCAGGTCAAGCAGCAGCTGGGCGTTCAGGCTCTGTCGATTGCCAACCAGGCGCCGCAGACGATCACGTCGCTGTTCCGTTAATATCATCTGCCCTGACAAAGGCGGGTCGGGATGCGCAAGCATTCCGGCCCGTTTTTTTGGTCTTGCCCCCACATGCCCACCGGCGGTGACCGATTCGTGCCTTTGATTTTTGCGACGAAATTCTCCGTATCTACACCCGTGTCAGTGATGACCTTTCTATAACATTCGCATGGTAACCAGCGCCCCCCGCATTCGTGAGATTATCGACGCCACCGGCATTCGCCTTCGTGTGACGATCGAAACCGGGGCACGCGGCCCGTCGATCCGTCTCGGCCGCCCCGACCTCGACGCCGAAGTCCGGCTCGACGTGCATGGCGCGGACCTGCTCTGCGGCTATCTGGTCGCCGCGCGTCTTGCGGGACGCCAGCAGCTTCCCGACGAAAGTTCGTTTGGTCCGCTGCCCGCGATCTTCAGCCTGACGCACGACCCGGTGGTCCGGATCGAGGTGCGCCGCCATCTGCTCGACGATGCGTTGCTGACCATCCCCGCGACGATGTGGGACCGGCTTTATGCCGAACTGTGCATCGTCGGTGCGCATGCCCGCGCGCTCGGTTGCCTGTCTGCGACCAGCGCCGCTGCCTGACCGGGGGCAGAAAAGACGCGCCCGCGCGACCGGAACCCACCCCGTATTACTACGATAGGTAATCGCGCAGTATTTCGCTCCGGCAACGAAACCGGCATTTGGTTAGCGAGATACTAGCGCTCGAGGACAGGGAACGAGCTGGATGGATCCGCGTGAAACGCACAAGCTGAAGAATGATCCTGACCGCCGCGCGTGGGGGGATGGGTCCGCAGCCCGAGTTTCGTGTGTCTGTTACGCTGACGCTGTCCGACGCCGATCGCCTGTGGCACGCCGCGCGTGAGCGTCTGCTCGCTGCACCGGGCGGCTGCGAGGCGATGGTCGAGGAGACGATCGGTCCGGTCGAAGCGCCGCAGCTCGCCGATTGCGTCGCGCTGCTTTGTGCGCCCTCGTTGGTGCCGGGATGTTCGGTCGACGATTACTGGGTCGACGCGATGCCGGGTCTGCCCGGCCAGGACGCGATCGCGGCCTGACATGAAATTGGGGGCGTGCACATTGCACACCCCCCGCGATATCCCCCGAAGAAGGGGCCGGTGCGATCCCTCCGCCGGCCCCTTCGATCGTTTTGGATCAGCTGTGGTGCCAGACAGCTCCCTTTCTCGGCACGGCGGCCGGAGCAGGGAGCTGCTGCAACCTCGACCCTTATCCAGCCACCGGCCCGTCATAGGGGCGACGGGCATAGTAGCCGAAGCCCGCGATGACCGCGTAGCACAACGCCGGAAGCGCAAAGGCGATGGCCAGGCTTCCGGTCATATCGGCGATCGCGCCCGTGGCGAGCGGGATCACCGCACCGCCAAAGATCGCGATATTGATGATCCCCGACCCGTCCGCCGCACGGCTGCCCAGCCGTTCCGACGCCAGCGCGAAGATTGTCGGGAACATGATCGAGTTCATAAGGCCGACTGCGAGTAGGCTGTAGCCCGAGACGTTGCCGTCTGTATTGGTCGAGATCAAAATCAGTGCGACCGCGCCGATCGCACAGAATGCCAGCAGCTTGCCCGGGCTGATCACGCGCATCAGGCCCGATCCGATGAACCGCCCGACCATCGCGCCGCCCCAGTAAAAGCCGATCAGCTTTCCGGCGGCTTGCTCTGGCAACGCCATCACGCCCGGCTGCATCAGATAGTTGACGATCAGCGATCCGATCGACACCTCGGCACCGACATACAGGAAGATGCAGAGTGCGCCGAAGCCGAAGCGCGGGCGACCTAGCAGGTCCAATCCCGCAAGGCCCGCGCTGGCCTCGTGCCGCTCGCCCTTCAGGCGATTTCGGAACAGCCAGACTGCGCCCGCGACCACCGCGAGCGCGGCGGCGATGCCGAGATATCCGTGCATGATCGCCTTGCTTTCAGCGACGCGATAAGCCTCCAGATCGGAGCCCGACAGTTGATCGGCGGTAACCGTGGCAAGGCTGCCCAGGATCAGGATCGACCCGACGATCGGAAAAATCGTGGTGCCCAGTGAGTTGAACGCCTGAGCGAAGGTCAGACGGCTATGCGCCGTTTCCGGCTTGCCCAACAGCGAGATCAGCGGATTTGCGACGACCTGAACGATCACCACCCCGCTCGCCAGCACGAACAGCGCGCCGAGGAACAGGCCATAGGTCGCGGTCTGCGACGCGGGAATGAACAGCAGGCAGCCGACCATCATGATGACCAGCCCCGCCACTGCGCCGCGCATATAGCCCAGCTTCTTGACCAGCTTGGCGCCCGGAATGCCGATCACCAGATAGGCGGTGAAGAAGCAGAACTGGATCAGCATCGCCTGGGTGTAGTTGAGCGTGAACAGCTCTTTCAGCTTGGGAATGATCACGTCGTTGAGCGATGTGATGCCGCCGAAGATGAAGAACAGCGCGAAGACGAAGACCTGAAGGTCCGGGGCATTGACCCCCTGTGTGCTCGCATCGCCCGGTTGCGGGTCGGTCGAGCTAATATCCATGATGGGTGCGGCCAATGGCCCTCTCCTGATAACGTTGTCAGCTGGCCGAGATGTTTAACGCGGCAAGCGCGAAAGGCGAGGGGAAACTGCTCTGCGCAACAGTCGAATGCGTCTTCAGGTGAGCACGACCGTCTGGCTCCCGTTGCCGATCACGCGGTGCTCGGCGTGCCAGCGGACGGCGCGGGAGAGCACCGATGCCTCCACCTCGCGGCCGATCGCGACCATCTCGTCGGCGGTTGTCGCGTGGCTGACGCGGCGCACGTCCTGCTCGATGATCGGGCCCTCGTCGAGGTCTGCGGTCACGTAATGCGCGGTCGCACCGATCAGCTTGACCCCACGCGCCTTGGCCTGGTGATAGGGCTTCGCGCCCTTGAAGCTGGGCAGAAAGCTGTGGTGGATGTTGATGCACCGTCCGTCGATGCGCGCCGCAAAATCGTCCGACAGAATCTGCATGTAGCGGGCAAGCACGGTCAGTTCGGCCCCGCTGTCACCGATGATATCGAGGAATCGCCGCTCCTGCGCCGCCTTGTCGGCGCGGTCGACGGGCAAGTGATGATAGGGGATTCCGTGCCATTCGACATAGTCGCGCTCCTGATCGTGGTTGGACACGACCCCGACGATGCGGATGGGCAGCGCGCCGATCTCGACCTTGTGAATCAGGTCGATCAGGCAATGGTTGAACTTCGACACCGCGATCAGCACCGGCATCGGTTCGGCGATGTCATGGACTTCCCAGTCCAGCGCCAGCGTCGCGATTACCGGGGCGAGGTGGAGGGACAGGTCGGCAATCACCGCCCGGTCACTCGCCAGTTCGGTCCGGACGAAGAAGATGCCGCTGTCAGGATCGCCATAGATCGCCGCTTCGCGAATGTCCCAGCCATTGGCCGCCAGCAGCGACGAGACGCCGGCAAGGATGCCCGGCTGGTCGGGACAGCGGAAGCGGAGCACGCAGCGTGTACAGTGTGCAAGGGTCATTGCGCCTTCCAGTCGCTACGCGCGATCAGTTCGAGCAGATAGGGCGCATAGCTCTGGTCGGCGATCAGCAGATAGGTGGGCGAGTCATCGGTGCGGACGAGGAATATGCCGATATCGCCGAAGCGGGTGCGAAGTGCGGAGCCCGTCGTCATGGCCGCATCGCGCAGATCGAGCGCGGTATAGGCAGCCAGGCAGGCGGTCGCCGCGGGTCCGTTCAGGCGGAATGCGATCACCCCATGGGTCAGGTCGAGACACAGCGCGGTCTGGTCGCACATTGTCGCTTGAATTCGGCTGAGGTGCGGTCCGGCCTCGCCGCTGCTGTCGGTCAGCAGCCATTCGCCGGGTGCGATGGACGCAAGAGCGACACTGTCCCTTGCGCTGAAGCAATTCCTGGCTGGAGCGGGCACGCCAAACAGTGCGGCAAGCCGAGCCTCTGCGTCAGGCGCGTCGCGAATCTGAATCTTGACCAGTGTCAGCGCGCGGTCGATCCGACACCATGCGGGCAGGATGGGATCAGACATCGAGCCGCGCTCCTTCGGGGTCGTAGCTGCAGACCGGCGCGATGCGGGCCTCGCGCCAATTGTCGAGATCCCAAATGCGGACGCTTTCGCCCATTCGCGCCTGTCCCCGCACTATCATTGCCAAGGCCAGCGGCTTGCCGAGCGTCGGCGACCGGATGCTCGATGTCACCCAGCCGTCACCGGGCTGTAACCGCGTCGCTCCCGCGGGCAGCACATGCGCGCCGATGGGAAGAGGTGCGGGGTTGTCGTCGCTCACGGTGAGGCCGACGAAGACGCGGCGATCGTCGCGCAGCCCGTCCGGGCGGTTTGCAGAGCGGCGGCCGACAAAGTCCGTCGGCTTGTTCCGCATGATCTCGCCAAAGCCGATATCCTGCGGCAGCGTCGTGCCGTCGGTGTCCGCCCCGATATGGAGATAGCCTTTCTCGATCCGCATGGTCATCAGCGCCTCGACCCCGAACGGAGTGATCCCCTCGGGGGCGCCAGCGGTCTCCAGTGCGTCCCACAGCACTGCTGCCTTGCGCCACGGGACCGCAAGCTCGAATGACAGTTCTCCTGTGAAGCTGACCCGCGCGATGCGGGCCGCAATGCCCCCAACAACACCCTGCTTTGCGGTCATGTGGGGAATCCCTCGCGCGACACATCCATGCCGCCCCCCAGCCGCTCCAGCACGGCGCGCGACCGGGGGCCGACGATGTTGGCGACCGCCCAGCAGGTGGTGACATTCTCGACCAGCACGCGCAGATGCGTCCATTCGCACTGCAGCCATTCGCGGAACAATTCGGTGACGGCGGCGGCGTGGCCGCTGGTGGTGCCGACCAGGAAATGATCCTCGGCGATCCGCGTCACCACGCCATCGTCGAACACCACCCCATTCTCGGTCAGCAGGATCGCATAGCGGCAGCGTCCGGGCTTCAGCGTGCCGATGCGGTTGACATACATACGGTCGAGAAATTCGGCGGCGTCGGGGCCTTTGACCTCGATCTTGCCCAGCGGCGAGGCTTCGAACAGCCCGACTCCGCTCCGCACATGCACCACCTCGCGGTGGACGGCATCGGCCTCGGTCTCGCCGGGGCGCAGATAGGCGGCGGGGCGCATCCAGCCGCCATATTCCTCGAACGCCGCGCCCTGCGCCGCGTGCCAGTCTCGCATCGCCAGATGGCGGCGGGGACGCAGGCCGTCTCCGATGCGGTGGCCGGCAAGGACGCCGAACGGGATCGGGTCATAGGGCGGGCGGAATTTGGTGGTGCCGATCGCCTCGATCGGCTTGCCCAGCAAATCGCTCAAAATGCCGATGCCGTTGACGTTGGACGTCTTGCCCTGATCGGATGCCATCCCGAGCGTGGTGTAGCGTTTGAGATGCTCGACCGACCGGAAATTCTCGCGCGCGGCGAGTGCGATATCGGCTGCGGTCACGTCGTTCTGGAAATCGACCCATGAAGCGTCGTCGGGAGTGTCGTGTTCGGAGATCGACCACAGGGGCGGATGGCGGGACTCCAGGGTGCGCTCCGCCTTCGTATTGCGCGCGGTGGCAACAGTTGCGTCGGTCTGGAGCTCGCCCGCCGCGCCACCGATGCTGAGCTGTGCGCTGGAGCGTTCGGGAACGAAGCTGTGGAGGCCGGGATCGAGCTTGAGCCGCCCGCCGCCCTGCGAATGCAGATGCACCGCCGGGCTCCATCCGCCCGACATCAGCAACAGGTCGCACGATAGCGTCACCGTCTCGCCGACGATCCGCCCGCCGGGAAAGACTCGCCCGAGCCGCACCGCGCGGACGGCGTTTCGCCCGATCGCTTCCGCCGGGGCAGTGCGCAGGTGGATGGCGATGCCCAGCGCCTCGGCGCGCGCGATCAGCGGCTGGGGAGGGGAGGGGCGTGAATCGAGAATGGCTGTGACCGTCGCACCCGCCCCGGCCAGATCGAACGCAGCGTGCCACGCGCTGTCGTTGGTTGTCGCCACGACGATCTCGCGCCCCGCCACCACGGCGTAGCGATGGAGATAGGCGCGGGCGGCACCTGCCAGCATGACGCCGGGGCGGTCATTCCCCCGGAACACCAGGGGCCGCTCGATCGCGCCCGTGGCCAGAATCAACCGGTCCGCGCGGACCCGCCACAGCCGCTGGCGCGGGCCGGTACGTTCGGCGATGGGCAAGTGATCGGTCAGCCGCTCGCACAGCGCGACGAGCCCGTGATCATAATGGCCGGTCGCCAGCGTGCGGTTCATCAGCGTGACGTTGGGCAGCGCGGCGAGCGTGCGCAGCGTCTCCGCGATCCACTCTTGCGCGGGTCGACCCTCGACGCTCTCGCGCGTGCCCGCCAGCCGCCCGCCCCAATGCGCGCCGCCGGTTACGAGCATCACAGACCGGCCCGATGCTGCGGCATGTTGCGCGGCGGCAAGCCCGGCAACGCCCCCGCCGACGATCAGCACGTCGGTATGCGCCGCGGCCTGCGCATAGCGGTCGGGGTCGGGGGTTTGCGGCGACGCGCCAAGGCCCGCAGCTTTGCGGATCAGCGGCTCGAACAGCCGCCAGCTCGGCCAGATGAAGGTCTTGTAATAGAAGGCCGCCGGAATGAAGCGCTTGAACGCGCCGTTCACCGCCATCAGGTCCAAGTGCAGACTGGGCCAGGCGTTGACAGGTGCGGCTTCCAGTCCGGCATACAGCTCCACATAGGGTGCCTTGAGGTTCGGGCTGGCCTGTGCGCCCTGTTCCAACTGGACGATGAAGTTGGGTTCGTCGAGCCCGGCGGCGATCAGTCCGCGGGGACGGTGATATTTGAAGCTGCGCCCCACCATCCGGACGCCCGATGCCAGCAATGCCGACGCAAGCGTGTCGCCGGCATAGCCGCTATAGCTCCGCCCTTCCCACCGGAAGTTTAGCGGACGGCTGCGGTCGATCGCACCGCCCTGCGCGAGGCGATAGCCGCTCATCGCTGCCCCTCCGGCACTGGGCGGGGATCGGTGATGCCGTACACGGCGGTGATGCGATGCGTCACCGTGTCGCGCGCGACGTTGAACCACAGGCCGCAGCCAAAGCGGTGGTGCCAGCGCTCGAAGCTCGCCCCCTGCGCATTGTCGCGGTGGAACAGATAGTCGGCCCAGTCCGCGTCGTCGGTCGCCTGCGGATCTTGCGGGCGCACGATCGGGCTTTCGCCACCGCAGCGAAATTCATGCTCCGCGCGCGGGCCGCACCAGGGACAGTCGATCAGCAGCATGGGACCCTCAATGCGCGATGCCGGATGCGGCGGATTCATCGATCAGCGCGCCCGTGCGGAAGCGATCGAGCGAAAAGGGGGCGGCCAGCGGATGCGCCGCGCCGGTCGCCATGTGGTGGGCGAGGCAATATCCGCCGCCGGGGATCGCCTTGAACCCGCCGGTCCCCCAGCCACAGTTGAGGTACAGACCCTTGATTGGGCTTTCGCCCAGGATCGGAGTCGAATCTGGCGTCACATCGACGATACCCGCCCATTGCCGCAGCAATCGGACGCGCGAGAAGTGCGGGAACAGGTCGATCAGCCCCGCCGCTGTATGCTCCAGCACCGGCAGACTGCCGCGCTGGGCATAGGAGGGGAACAGGTCGAGCGCGCTGCCGATCACCAACTCGCCCTTGTCAGACTGGCTGAGATAGGTCCCGGTCGACGGCGCGAGGACCACCGTGTCGAGCACGGGCTTCAGCGGTTCCGACACAAACGCCTGTAGCGCGTACGACACGATCGGCAGCCGAAACCCGGCGCGTTTCGCCAGCACGCTGCTGTGCCCCGCCACCGCCATGCCGACGCAATCGGTGGCGATGTCGCCTCGGCTGGTGCGCAGGCCGACGATCCGGCCTTCGCGCAGATCGAACCCGGTCACTTCGCAATTCTGGATGATGTCCACGCCAAGCGCGTCGGCGGCGCGGGCATAGCCCCACGCGACGGCATCGTGGCGGGCGGTGCCGCCACGCGGCTGGAACAGCCCGGCGACGATCGGAAAGCGGGGGAGGGGTTCAGGCCGGGAACGCGCCCCTGGACCGCGTCGCTGGAATGAAGCTCGGCATCGACGCCGTTGAGCCGCATCGCGTTGACCGACCGGCGCAGCATCTCGACCCCATGCCGGTCATGGGCAAAGCTCCACATGCCGCGTTGCGAGAACATGATGTTGTAGTTGAGCGTGCGCGACAGTCCTTCGTACAGGCTCAGTGAGAAATCGTAGAAGCGCGCGCTTCCGGGGAAGAAATAGTTCGAGCGGATCACCGTGGTGTTGCGCCCGGTGTTGCCGCCGCCGATCCATCCGCGCTCGATCACCGCGACATCGCGAATGCCGTGATGGGCCGCGAGATAGTAAGCAGTCGCCAGCCCATGCCCGCCGCCGCCGATGATCACCGCCTGGTAGCGTTTGCGCGGCTCTGCGTCGCGCCATGCGGGCGTCCAGTTGCGTTGCCCTGTGAAGCCCGCGCGCAGGAGTGACCACGCCGAATATCGTGTCACTTGCGCTGCTCCCCCTGTTTTCCGCGAAGCCGACGCATAAATACACAAGTGTATTTATGCGTCGGGGCGATTGCCGATTTTTGCTGTCAGGCGGGGGCGACCTGCGGATTGGCGAGCCGCCGCGCGACCAGCGGCATGCACAGCGGGATAGTCAGGATGCAGCACAGAAAGCCGAGAATCCCCAACGTCGAATAGGAGCCGAAATCGGCGACCAGCCCGCCGATCGGCGCGCCGATGGCAAAGGCGAAGCGCTCCCAGCCGCCACCCATCGTCCCGGCGCGGCCCGACGGATCGATCGCTGCGGCGACGCCCAGAAAGACCGAATATTGGTACATGTAGAAGATCCAGTAGGTCAGCACCCCGATCGCGAACGTGACCGCCCCGGTCGCGAATCCCATCAGCAGGCACGAAATGCCGGTGCCGATCAGTCCGACCATCATCGACGCGATGCGCGGCGCGCGTCCGCCCAGCCATGCGGCAACGACCGTTCCCGCGATGCCGCAAAGCGCGCTCAACGACAGGATCGTGGCGGTGGTAGTGGGCGCGATCTCCAAACCCTTGGCGATCCGCTCGGCAAAGCTCCACAGCGCCCCGGTTCCGAGCGAATAGCCCGCCCACATCAGCATCAGCGCGAGGACCGCCGGCTGGCGGAGCAGGCCAGCGGCGTCGATCGCGGGCAGTTCTGCACGCGCACGGAATGCCAGCATCATCGGCATGGTGACGAGGATTGCGAGCGCGACAGCGAGGAAGGCACCCATCCGGCCCAGATAGATGCTCGCCATTGGCATCACGAACATCAGCGCGACGACATAGGCGACCGCGCCGCCATTGCCGATCGCATAGACCCGGTCGGGGTTAGCCGCAGTCGAGCCGCCGGTGATCGTCGCGGCGAAGACGAGCCCATATCCTGTCCCCGCCAGCGCAGCGAAGAACAGCAACAACGGGAAGGAGCCGGGCATGAAGTACATCGCCACGTGCGCGCCGAGCGCCAACGTCGCGCCGACCATTGCGACGGTCACCGATCGCGCGCGATGGATGAAGGGGGGCCAGCGCGATCATCGACAGCGCCAGTGCGCCGATCTGAAAGAATCCGAACAACCCTGCCTCGCGCCCGTTCAGACCCAGATCCATCAGCGCGCCGACCTGAAGCGGCATGGTCGAGGTGCCGATATGCGCGATGCCGTTGCCGATCACGACGGCGGCGATCAATGCGAGGCTGTCGGTCTTGCGTGCCACCCTGTTCTCCCCGATCGCGCAGTTCGGCAGGCCAGCCACGCGAATTTCGAACAAGAAATACATCTATGTATTGACATGTCCAGCCTCTCCGCACAGCGGGCAGCGCGAACCGGAGGCGGCGATTGACCGTGCGCGTAGTTATCCGGCAATGAGGCACTATGGCTGAGAAGAAATCGACGGCGACCAAGACAGGGGCGGGTGCTGGAAAGACGGGGCGAACATGGCGTCGTACTCCGCCGCCCGAACATACGCCCTCAACTCAGGAATGGATCGATATCGCACGGCGCACCTTGATTGAGGACGGAATCGTAAGCGTGAAGATCGACCGGCTCGCCAAGACGGTTGGTGTGACCCGTGGCGGGTTTTACTGGCGGTTCAAGGATCACACCGAATTGCTGGGCGCGCTGCTCAAGGATTGGCGGGCGAGTAATACACAACCCATGCTAGACGTTCTTGCCGCGCCGGGAACGGTCGCAGAGCGCTTGTCGCGGTTGGCGCATCTGTACATCTCCGAGCAGGGATTTAGCCCGGCCTATGACCGGGCGGTGCGTGCCTGGGCCAATTTGTCCGCAGAGGTCGAGGAGGTCGTGCAGGAGGTCGACGCGATCCGCATCGACGCGATCCAGGCCGTATTCGCCGAGGGCGGGTATGACGAGGACGATGCGATGATCCGCGCGCGCATCGTCTATTTCCACCAGGTCGGATATTATGCGACGGGGCTCAAGGAATCGCTCGAGCAGCGGCAGGATCTCATTCGTCGCTACGTAAGGGTTTTCACGGGCGCAGACTGAACTAGACCCAACGCCCCGTCCCGGATTTCTGTTTCGCATCCGACTTGACTCCGACCACCGAACCGCTGAAACAATACACATCTGTATTGTTTGTCTTTGGGTGGTAAGATGCTCGGATCCGAACTGCGCGGCCTGTATCCGGAGATCGAACCCTATGCGAGCGGGATGCTCGACGTAGGTGACGGGCATCAGCTCTATTATGAGCGCGTCGGTACGCCTGGCGGCAAGCCGGCGGTGTTCCTGCATGGCGGACCGGGCGGCGGCTTTTCGCCTTCGCACCGCCGTCTGTTTGACCCCAGCCGCTACGATGTCCTGCTGTTCGATCAACGCGGGTGCGGACAATCCGCGCCGCATGCCGGCATCGACGCCAATACGACCTGGCATCTGGTTGCGGATATCGAGCGCCTGCGCGAGCTGGCCGGAGTGAAGAAGTGGCTGGTGTTCGGCGGATCATGGGGATCGACGCTGGGGCTGGCCTATGCGCAGACCCATCCGGATTGCGTCAGCGAACTGGTGCTGCGTGGGATCTTCACCGTGTCGCGGGCCGAGATCGACTGGTTCTACCGCTTCGGCGTGTCGGAGGTGTTTCCCGAGCAATTCGCGCGGCTTCAGGCACCGATCCCGGAGGCGGAGCGCGGCGATCTGGTCGCCGCCTATCGCCGCCGCCTGACCGGCGACGACGCGGCCGCGCAGGTCGCGGCAGCGCAGGCGTGGACGCGCTGGGAGTGCGAGACATCGACCCTGCTCCCCAGTGCGGCGATGGACGCGCTGTGGCGCGATGAGGCCTATGCACTCGCGTTCGCCCGGATCGAGAACCACTATTTCACCCATGGCGCCTGGCTGGAGGAGGGGCAGTTGCTGCGCGAGGCGCATCGGATACGCGACATCCCCGGCGTCATCGTGCACGGTCGCTACGACCTGCCATGCCCAGCGACCTATGCCTATGCGCTGCATAGCGTGTGGCCGGAGGCGGAGTTTCACCTGATCGACGGTGCCGGCCATGCCTATTCCGAGCCGGGGATTCTCGACCAGTTGATCCGCGCGACCGACCGCTTCGCCGATGCCGACGCAGCCGACTGGACGGATATCTGACGCGATGGTCGTGACATCGCCCGTTCGCCCGCGCGATACCCTGTGGGGTCATCCCAAGGGACTCGCCTATCTGGCCTTCGCCGAGGCGTGGGAGCGGTTTTCCTTCTACGGCATGTCCGCTCTGCTGCTGCTCTACATGCTCCAGCATATTCTGACGCCGGGAGTTGCGGAGAGCGTGCTCGGCTTCTCCGGGTTGCGCGCGGGGATTGAGGGGCTGACCGGCCCGCTGTCCAATCAGGCGTTCGCCAGCCAGATGTTCAGCCTCTATACCGGGCTGGTCTATTTCACCCCGATCTTCGGCGGATTGCTGGCGGATCGCTGGCTGGGTCAGCGGCGCACGGTGCTGCTCGGCGCGGTGCTGATGGCAATCGGTCATTTCCTGATGGCGTTCGAAGGCAGCTTCCTGTTCGCCATCGTGTTTCTGATCGCGGGGACCGGGTGCCTCAAGGGCAATATCTCGGTCCAGGTCGGCTTCCTCTACGGCGCCGATCAAGGCGCACAGCGGACGCGCGCCTTTGCGATCTTCTCGGCGGCGATCAATGTCGGCGCATTGCTCGGCCCGTTGCTGTGTGGCGTGCTGGCACAGCTCTATGGCTGGCATGTCGGGTTCGGCGCGGCGGGTGTGCTGATGCTGATCGCGCTGGCGACCTATCTCGGCGGCTGGCAGCATCTTCCCGCCGATCGCAGGCGGCAGCGGGATGTGTCGGCGCATGCCCCGCTCAGCGGCGACGATTGGCGACGCGTCGCTGCGTTGCTGTTCCTGGGCGCGATCAGCATCCCGGCCTGCGCCGCCTATTTTCAGGAGATGAATGCGGGCCTGTTGTTCATCGACGCATCGGTGAATCGGACCTTGTTTGGCTGGGCCGTGCCGACGGCGTCGTTCAATGCGCTCGACGGACTGTTCTGTATCCTGGCCGTGCCGGTGCTGATTGCGCTGTGGCGCTGGCAGGCGCGGCGCGGTGGTGAGGCGGGCGAGATGGCGAAGCTCGCCATCGGCTATTGCATCATCGCGGGCGCGAACCTGATGATGATGGTGCCCGCCGGCTGGGCTGATCGGGGCGAGAGTGTCGGGGCAATCTGGCCGGTGCTGCTCTACGGGCTAAACGCGGTTGGCTTCACCTTCTACTGGCCGACCCCTGCTCGCGCTGTTCTCGCGCGCCGCGCCTAGCCAGATCAATTCGACGATGATGGGCACGGTGTTCCTGTCGGTGTTCCTCGGAAATCTGCTCGTCGGCCATGTCGCGACCTTGTGGGAAAGGATGCCGCATGCGCAGTTCTTCGCGCTGAACGCGGCGTTTGCGGGCGGGGCGTGCGTTGTCATGCTGCTCGTCGCCCGACCGATTTCGCGGCTGCTGACTGCCAGGATTTCCGCAGGGAATCGGTGAAATTTCGATGACGGTTTATTGACAATACATTGATGTATTGTAGAACGACTCACACGGGGGTTTGAGAGGACTCCAAAGGCGGCGGGGATCGTCAGGCTACAGGCACTGCAACTGCGCGGACACCGTTCGCGCGGACCGGACGATCTCGCCCGGACGTCATGATTACCGTTGCGTCGCAACGGCTTGTATCGGCTCAACAAGAGGAGGTTTGTGTGGCACTAAGGGGGGTTATTGCGACCTTGGTCGCAGGCGTTTCGACGCTTGGCTTCGGTTCGGCAGCTGCCGCACAGGATGCTCCGGTCGCGGCGAGCGAGGTCGAGGAAGTCGTCGTCACGGCCCGCTTTCGGCAGGAATCGGTTCAGGATATCGGCGGCAGCGTCACGGCGCTGGGCGGCGACGATCTGCAAAAGTCCGGCATCGTCGATTTCGAGGATCTGGCTGGCCGGGTCGCGGGCGTCGAGATGCTCGATCGCGGCCCGAATACCAACGAAATCAACATCCGCGGCGTGACCAACAGCACCCAGGTCTCCGGCAACGCGCTGCAGCCGCTGGTTTCGATCATGGTCGATGATGTTTCGGTCGCATCCTCCTCCGCGTCGCAGCGCGACTTCAACTTCTTCGACTTCGATCGCGTCGAAATTCTGCGCGGGCCACAGCCGACCTATTTCGGCGAAGGCGCAATGGGCGGCGTGATCCGCTATTTCGCTGCCGACCCCGATCTCGACGGCAAGACCTTCTCCGGAACGTGGAGCGGCGGCGCGAGCGTCACCGATCATGGCGGTTTCAACTATCGCGTCGAAAATGCGTCGAGCTTGATCCTCGTCCCAGGCAAGCTGGGGATCCGCGCGATCGGCTTCTACCGCAAGGATGACGGTTATATCGACAATCTGGGGCTCAACCAGAAGGACATGAACGATTTCGAGTCCTATGGCGGCCGCGCGATCATTCTGGCCAAGCCGACCGACGAACTCACCATCCGCCTCGCCGCGCATTTCGGTCGCGACGATATCGGCGAGTTGAACTTCATCAATCCGTCGACGATCGGCGACAGTGTCGGAAGTGAAGACCTGATCGCGCCGTCACTCAGCCTGATCGACGGGCTGAACCAGGACGATTTCGAGCTGTATAGCGGCAAGATCACCTACAATTCCGGCCCGATCACGCTTGAATCCATCACCGGTCTCTACCATCGCCGCCGTCAGGCCGAGACGTTCAGCTCGGCTTACACCTATGGGTTTCAGGGGTTCTTCAACGCCTTCCCGCCGTTCAACACGGCGAGCAACCTGTTGTCGTCAGACCTGACGGCGATCGCCCAGACGCGGAGCAGGGAGCGCGCCGTCTCGCAGGAGTTCCGCTTCGTCACGGATTTCGACTCGCCGCTGAATATTGTTGCGGGCGCGTATTTCCAGGACACCAGGTCGACCGCGACCGCGCTGGTTTCGGGTGACGGCTACGCCAACATCACCGACACCGGATCGACCGAGATCGAGCGCAGCACGACCCAGACCGACACCCGTCAGTTCTCGGGCTTTGTCGAGCTGAGTTATGCCGCTTCGGATCGTCTGCGGCTGTTTGCGGGTGCGCGCTACGTCAATGAGAAGGTAACTGCGACCCTGGTCGAGTCCTTCGTCATCGGCATTTTCTCGCCGATCTTCACCAACCCCGGTGACATCTTTGCGCCGGTCTATTTCCCGGTGCCCAATGATGTCGACGCACTGAACGCGCCGGGCGGCCCGGGCACCAGCTTCGATTTCAAGCTCAACACCTTTCTGCCGCGCGTTGCGGTCGAATATGACGTCAACGATGACGTCATGATCTATGGCACGCTGGCCCGCGGCGTGCGCAATGGCGGGCTCAACAGTCCATTCTCTGCACTCGGCTTTGGCCCGGTGGGGTCTCCGGCGTTCAACGACGCGCTGACCTATGACCAGGACGATGTGGTGACGGGGGAAATCGGCGTGAAGTCACGCCTGATGAACGGTGCCCTGACGCTCAACGTCGCGGCCTTCTATTCCGACTTCGACAATCCGCAGATCGGGATCAGCAACCCCGGCGCGCTGACCGCCAACGGGCCGCAGCTGCGGATCTACGGGATCGAGGTCGAGAGCAGCTACAAGGCCAGCCGCAACCTGTCGCTGTTCTTCAGCGGCAACCTGACCGAGGCCGGCTATAGCGAGGGAATGTCGGTGTTCGCCGTCGCCGGCGCGCCTGCCGACTATCAGGATCTCGCCAAGGGCAATCGTCCGCCCAACGTGCCAAAGGTGTCCTTCTCGACCGGCGCGGACTTCAACACGCCGCTGGACGGCGACGATCTGGCGCTGACCGGTCAGGTCGCGTTCCAATACATCGGCGAGCGCGAAACCTTCCCGCAGAATTTCGCGACCGGCAAGCTGGGGAGCATGGAAATGCTGAACCTGCGCGTCGGGCTGGAGCGGAAATGGTGGTCGTTGACCGCCTATGTCACCAATGTGCTCAACGATCTGGAGCTGCAGGCGACGACCATCCCGACCAGCTCGGCGCGACTGGTCAACGGAGTGCTCGACGGTCCGCTCTCCTCCGCCTTCATCAACCGACCACGCACGGCTGGCCTAACCTTCACCGTGCGCTACTAGGGATGCTCCTACTGGCGGCGGCCCGTGCTTGCGCGGGTCGCCGTTCCTTCTGACAGGCCGAGGATTGTATCGATGCTGTTCGATGTCGGGCGTAGTGTTGTGGTCGCAGTGATCGCAGTCGGCCTTGCCCTTACGCTCCCAGCGGCAGCGCAGACCGACGCTCCCGTAACCGCAGCCGATATCGAGCGCGCGTCGCAATTCTACCCCGCCAATGTCCGCAAGCTGGTGCGCAACGCCGCGCCGATGCCCAACTGGATCGGCCAAAGCGACCATTTCTGGTACCGGCATGAGGTTGAGGGCGGCGTCCGCTTCGTCACCGTCAACGCCGCGACCGGAAAGGCCGAGCCGTCGTTCGATCACGCGAGCGTGGCCGCGATGCTGTCGCGCGAACTGGGCCGCGCGGTCGCACCGATCCAGCTGCCGTTCGGCGCGATCAGCTACTCCGCTGACCTCAAGACCGTTACCTTCACCGCCGACAAGCGGACCTTCGCGTGCAACCGCGCGGCGACCCGATGCAGCGACACGTCCGCCGCTGCCACAGACCCCGCGACCGTAGCGTCGCCGGACGGGCGTCGGGCATTGTTCGAGCGCGACCATAATCTCTGGCTGCGCGACGTCACGACCGGCGCGGAACGGGCACTGACAAGCGATGGAAGCACCGACTTTCCCTATCGCTACACCGCCTACAAGACGACCTTTGTCGAGGAACGGCGCGGGCAGGCGCAGCCGGTCTATCCCGGTGCGACCTGGTCGCCCGACGGGCGTTATATCCTCGCCATCCGCACCGACGATCGCGGGGTGAAGACCGCACCCTATGTCACCGAATTTCTTCCCCCGGACGCGCCGCGCCCGATCGCGCACCAGATGCCGATGCCGACCCCGGCAGACGCGCCGGAGAAGCGCTATCACCTCGTGCTGATCGACCTCAAGGACGGTGGCACCGTGCCGGTCGATGGCGGGGCATTGGGGTTCAACGACTATGCCCCCTATTGGGCGCTGGTCGGCGAGCCGGGCTGGGATATCAGCGATAACACGCTCTACCTCGCCACATCGACGCGCGATTCCCGCGCACTCGGGCTGGTCGCGGTCGATCTCGATAGCGGCAAGAGCCGGACCGTGGTGGAAGAGCGTGACGCGCAGTTCCTCAACCTCAACCCGTTCGACTATCACGTCCCCAATGTCCGCCTGCTGGCGCAGCGCGATGAAATCCTGTGGTGGTCACAGCGCAGCGGGTGGGGGGCATCTCTATCGCTATGACGCAAAGACCGGCGCGCTGAAGAATGCAGTGACCACCGGCGACTGGTCGGTGTTCGATATCGTCCATGTCGATGAGGCGGCGGGGCTGGTCTATTTCACAGCGGGCGGGCGCGAAGCGGGGCGCAATCCCTATTACCGCCACCTCTACCGCGTCGGGCTCGATGGCGGCACGCCGGAGCTGCTGACGCCCGAGGACGCCGATCACAGCTTCACCAACTATCCCGCGCGCGGCCTCAACGGCCACTGGGATACGCCCGCCGCGCGGATGTCGCCGAGCGGGCGCTACATCGTCGATACGCATTCGACGATCGCCGCACCCCCGGCGACGGTGATCCGCGCAGCGAATGGCCGGCTGGTCGCGAAGCTGGTCGAGGCGGACGCCAGCGCGCTGCTGGCGACCGGCTGGACGCCGCCCGAGCGGCTGGTCGCGAAGAGCACCGACGGCAAGCACGACATTTACGGCGTGCTGCTCAAGCCGACCAATTTCGATCCAACGAAGCGCTATCCGGTGATCGAGCAGATCTATGCCGGGCCACAAGTATCGTTCGCGCCACAGGGGTTCACCGACGCGCTCGCAGGTCGCGCCGCCTATATGCAGGCGCTCGCCGAACTCGGCTTCGTCATCATCGTCCAGGACGGGCGCGGCACGCCCCGGCGGTCGCGCGATTTCCATATGTCGCCGATGGCGGACGAGGATTCTGATCGCGCTGTCCGATCATGTCGCGGGCATCCGCGCTGCGGCGCGCACCCGGCCCTATCTGGACCTCGACCGCGTCGGGATCACCGGCATCTCGTTCGGCGGCTATGCCTCGGCACGGGCGATGTTCCTGTTCCCTGATTTCTACAAGGCGGCGGTGTCCATCGCCGGGCCGCATGATTACCGCACGATGATTTCGTCGATTTCGCTCGAGCGATTCTTCGGCGTCCCGGGGGAGCCGGGCGACAGCTACACACGGGTCGACAATCTACACCTCGCCGACCGGCTTAAGGGCAAGCTAATGCTGGTCACAGGCGATATCGATCAGAATGTGCCGTTCAACCAGACCGTCGCGCTGGCGGATGCACTGAACAAGGCGGGTAAGGACTATGATCTGGTGCTGATGCCCAATGCCGCGCACGATGTCGGCTATCAACCCTATGTAGCGCGGCGGCTCGCGGGATATTTTCTGCGCCATCTCAAGGGGCAGGAACCGGTGCCGTTCGCGCAACCGTCGAAATAGATCTGGCCGATGGAGATTGACCCGTGACGATTGACCTAAACCGCCGCGGCATGATGAAACTCGCAGGCGGCGGGTTGTTCGTTGCGGCGACGGGAGCCCCGACCTCCGGATCGGCGACGCAGCCCGCCGCGGCTCCCTCCACCACCCCGATCGTCGTGGACGGGTGCAGCCCATCGGCACCGACCGCCCATTATCTGTCGCTGTTGCGCAAGGGCGGCGTGGACAGCTGGAGCGTCTCGATGCTCCCGACCTTGCTTCAGATGTCGGCGCTGCACGAATTCGTCGACAAGCATTCCAAGGAGGTTGGGATCGCAAAGACCGCAGGCGACATCCGGCGGTTGAAGGCGGAGGGTAAGATCTCGCTCACCATCGGGTGGCAGGAAGCCGATCTGTTCGCGATGAAGGGCGAGAGCGATTGGTGGTCGAAACCCCCCAAGACGACGATGCGGCTGTTCTACGAAGCCGGGCTGCGCGTCGTCGGGCTGATCTACAACCTCACCAACCAGTTCGCCGGGGGCTGTCTCGACCCGCATATCGGCCTGACCAAGGCGGGTCGGGTGATGGTCGCGGAGATGCAGAAGCTCGGCATCCTCGTCGATGTCGGCGGGCATATGGGCGAACAGTCGAGCCTCGACGTAATCGCGATGGCTGAGCGCCCGGTCGTCGCCACCCATTCCAACCTCGCCGCGCTCAACCCCAATCCGCGCAACACGTCGAATCGCGTGATCGAGGGGATCGCGAAGACCGGCGGCTTGTTCGGGGTCAGCGCGATTGACCCGTTCATGAGCTGGAGCAGCACGGACGCGGGCAAGCGCACCCAGCCCAGGGTCCGCGCCAATGTGAAGCGTTATGTCGACGAGCTGGACTATCTGAAGAAGCTGGTGGGCGTCGACCATATCGGCATCGGCGGTGACTTCACCGTCGGCTCGACCTCGAAAATTGTCCCCGACGAGTCCTTCGCCTTCCCGCCCGAAATGACCTATGTCCAGGACCCGATCCAGTATGCGCAGGGGTTCGAGGATATCTCGAAACTCCCCGCCGTGCGCGCCGAGATGGTCGCGCGCGGCTGGCGCAAGGAAGAGATCGACAAGGTGATGGGCGAGAACTGGATGCGCGTCTATGCGGCGACCATCGGTGCCTGACCTCCGCTGATGGCGCGCCCGCTCGACCGGCTGGACATCAGGATCATGGCCGCGCTGGAACGCGACGGGCGGATGACCAAAGCGCAGCTGTCGGAGGTGGTGGGTCTGTCACCCACACCATGCGGTGCGCGGGTCGCGAAGCTCGAAACGGCGGGGCATATTCGGGGCTATCACGCCGACGTCGCGGTCGAGCGGGTCACGGGACTCACGCGCTTCACCGTGATCGTCAGTATCCGGGAATGGACACCCGACGCTGCCCGGCGGTTCGAGGAACTGGTCGCGGCCATCCCGCAGATTGCCGAGTGCGATGCGGTGTTCGGGGCAGTCGATTTCGTGATGACCGCCTATGCCGCAGACGAGAGCGATTGCCGCGCGCTGCTCGCGCCACTCGATGCGATCGGGCTCGATTGCACGTTGTTGCCGGTATCGCGCGCGGTGCGTGCGCCGCACGACGTGTCGCTGACGACGCTGCTGGAATGACGACCCCGACCGACAGGCGAAGCTGCTGTTTCGGCGGGCTAATTCAGACGCAATTCCGGGGCGCTTTCCGCTAGCTGAGGTGGCGCGACCCATAGTCGAAATCGAGGAATGAAATGATCGAGCTGCGCAAACCCTATGTCCTGTTCGTCGGCGATGTCGTCAAACCGCTGCACGCCAAGACCGGTTTCGGTATCCGCGACTGGGCGCGCGACGCTTGTCTCGGCCAGTATCGGTTGAGCGATCAGGCCGCCGACCTGGGCCTGCCAGACCTCGATGTCGCGACTGCCGTCCGGAAGGGTGCGGGGTCGCTGGTCGTCGCGGTCGCGCCGGTCGGCGGACAGATCCCGGCGGCGTGGCACGCGGCGCTGGTGGCCGCGGCGCGCGGCGGGCTCGACATCGTGAGCGGAATGCACACCCGGCTTGCCGAAGTTCCCGGTCTCCCCAATGCGGCGCAGGCAGCGGGCGCGCGGCTGATCGACGTTCGCGTGCCGCCGGCCGATATCAAGACCGCCACCGGCCGCAAGCGCACCGGCAAGCGCATCCTCACTGTCGGAACCGATTGCGCGCTCGGCAAGAAATACACCGCGCTCGCGCTGACCCGGGCGTTGCGCGACGCCGGTGCGGATGTTGATTTCCGTGCGACCGGCCAGACCGGGATCATCATTGCGGGCGCGGGCATTCCGATGGACGCGGTGGTTTCCGACTTCATCGCGGGTGCCGCCGAAGCTCTGTCGCCCGACGCCGCCGACGATCATTGGGACGTGATCGAGGGGCAGGGGCGATCCATCACCCCGCCTTTGCCGGGGTGACGTTGGGCATCATTCACGGGTCGCAGCCCGACGTGCTGGTGCTGTGCCATGAGCCGGGCCGCACGCATTTCCATTCGATGACCGACTTCCCGGTGCGTTCGCTGACCGAGGTCGCCGAAACCTGCCTCGCCGCCGCGCGGGTGACCAATCCGGAGGCGCGGCTGGGCGCGGTCAGCCTGAACACGGCGAAGCTCGACGATGCCGCCTGCGCCGACGCACTGGCGCGCGCCAGCGACGAGATGGGCGTGCCTGCCTTCGATCCGATACGCACATCGATGGATCGCGCGGTCGCGTCGATCCTGGGGCGGCCCTATGACTAATCGGCGCTGCGCACTGCATATCGCAATCGAGCATTTCCCCTTCATCGCGCCGTTCCGCATCGCGGGCTATGAGTTCGACGGGCAGGACGTCGTCGTGGTCACGCTGACCGATGGCGAACATGTCGGACGCGGCGAGGCGTCGGGCGTCTATTATCTCGACGAAACCCCCGACCGGATGATCGCGCAGATCAACGCGCAGCGCGACCTGATCGAACGGGGGTCAGCCGCGAGGGGCTGCGCGCGGCGATGTCGCCGGGCGGCGCGCGCAACGCGGTCGATGCGGCGCTGTGGGATCTGGAGGCGAAGCGCAGCGGCCAGCCGGTGTGGCAGCTTGCCGGCCGTGCCGCACCCCGGCCCCTCGCCACCACCTTCACGCTCAGCGCGGACGACCCCGACGCAATGGCGGGCCGAGCCGCGTCCTATGCCGATGTCCCGCATATCAAGATCAAGCTGACCGGCGACCTGCCGCTCGATAGCGCCCGGGTGCGCGCGATCCGCGCGGCGCGGCCCGATGCGTGGCTGGGGGTCGATGGCAACCAGGGGTTTGTGCGGAAGGATCTGGTGCCGCTGATCCGCATGTTGGCAAAAGAGCGGGTCGCGCTCCTGGAACAGCCGGTGCGGCGCGGGCGCGAGGCCGATCTCGACGGCATCAAATGCGCGATTCCGGTCGCGGCGGACGAAAGCGTGCTGACGGCCGGGGACATCCCGCGCCTCGTCGGGCGGTTTAGCGTCGTCAATATCAAGCTCGACAAGTGCGGCGGCCTGACCGAGGCGTTGGCGATGGCTGATGCCGCCCGGCTGCATGGCCTCGACGTGATGGTCGGCAACATGGTCGGATCGAGCCTTGCAATGGCCCCGGCCTTCATCCTCGGGCAGCGCTGCGACATCGTCGATCTCGACGGCCCGATCTTTCTGGAGCGTGATCGCGAACCGTCGGTGAGCTATGTCGGCGGTCAGGCGTCGTGCCCACCCGAACTATGGGGCTGGCCAGCATGAAATGGTCGCGGTTCGCATGGGGTGGCGCGGCGATGCTGCTGCTCGGCGCGGCACCGGTCCCGGCCTATGACATCGTCATCCGGGGCGGGCGCGTACTCGACGGGGCGGGGAATCCCTGGGTCCGCGCCGATATCGGCATCAAGGACGGCAGGATCGCCCGGATCGGTCATATCGCCGCGCGGGGCGCAAAGGAGATCGATGCCACCGGTCGCTATGTTGCCCCCGGCTTTATCGACATGATGGACCAGTCGGGCAGCGTGCTGCTCATCCACGGCGCGGCGGAGAACAAGCTGCGCATGGGGGTGACCACGCTGATCGGCGGGGAAGGGGGCACACCGGTCCCGGCGGACGCGATCCCGCGCTATTTCGACGACCTCGCGACGCGCGGCATCGCGGTCAATTTCGGCACCTATTACAGCGCGACACAGGCGCGGGTCGCCGTGATGGGCGATGGCGCAGGCACCCCGACCCCGGCCCAGCTCGACGCGATGCGTGCGCTGGTCGATCGTGCGATGCGGGCCGGGGCGTTCGGAATCAGCACTGCGCTGATGTACCCGCCCGACCGTTTCCACGCGACCGAGGATTTGGTCGCGCTCGCCAAGGTCGCGGCGCGCTGCGGCGGCTTTTACGCGACCCACGTGCGCGACGAGAGCGCGCGTCTGCTGGACAGCGTCGACGAGGCGATCCGGATCGGAGAGGACAGCGGGGCCAAGGTCGAAATTTTCCATCTGAAGGCCGCCTATGCTCCCGGCTGGGGTACGCTGATGCCCCAAGCCATCGCTCGCATCGCCGCAGCGCGCGATCGGGGGGTGGATGTCGCGGCCGACCTCTACCCCTACACCGCCGCCGGCACCGGGCTTGAGGGGACCGTGCCGGGCCATGTCTTTGCTGGAGGGTTCGAGGCGGGCCTCGCGAAACTGCGCGACCCCTCGCTGCGCGCCGGGTTGAAGCGCGATGCCGCTGCCGGATCGATCCCCAGCTGGTCGAGCCTGGTCGAGGCGGCGGGCGGGTGGCAGAACATCGTCCTTGCCAATTCGCATCAGCCGCAGACCGCTCGCTTTCACGGCAAGAACTTCGTCGAGATCGGCGCGGCGCTGAACAAGGATCCTGCGGACGCGGCATGGGACATCATGCTCGCCGCGCTGCCCGAACGCGCGTTCGCCCTCTACTTCGTGATGGATGAAACCGACATCGACGCCGCGATCCGTCAGCCCTGGATCAGCATCGGCAGCGACGGCGCGGCAGCCGCAGTGCTGGGCGAGCTTGACGGGATGGGCCTGCCGCATCCGCGCTCCTATGGCACCTTCGCCCGAGTGCTCGCCGATTATGTCCGGAAGCGGGGCGTGCTGTCGCTGGAGGATGCGGTGCGCAAAATGACCTCCTGGCCCGCGCTGCGCATGGGCCTGTCCGACCGTGGGCTGTTGCGCGAAGGGCTGCGCGCCGATGTGATCGTGTTCGATGCCGATGCGGTCGAGGATCATGCGAGCTGGACCGCGCCGATGCGACCCGCCACCGGCATCGCTGACGTCATCGTCAACGGTGTCCTGACGCTGGATCAGGGGCGGCATACCGGCGCACGGGCGGGGATGGTGCTGCGTCACCGGTGCGGGACATGAGATCCGAGCCGCTCGACTCGATCGACGTTCGGATTCTCGCGACGCTTGCGCGTGATGGCCGGATCAGCAAGGTCGACCTCGCAGCGGACATCGGCCTCTCGCCGACCCCCTGTGCGGTCCGGATCGAGAAGCTTGAAGCTGCAGGACATATTCGCGGCTATCATGCCGATCTCGACATCGAACGACTCGGCAATCTCAGCCAGTTCATCGTCATGGCCAGCGTCCGGGACTCCACGCCGGAAAAGACCGCGCAGTTTGAAGCGATTCTTGCCGCCACCCCGAACATCGTCTCCTGCGACGCCGTGTCCGGGGCAGCCGACTACATGATGCGGATCTTCGCACGCAACGTGCGCCATTATCACGAGACGATGGCACCGTTCCTCGCGATGGAGATCGATTATACGACCTATCCGGTTTCAAAGGCCGTCAAGGATCGCACCGGTCTCGATCTCCAGCAATTGCTCGGCGTTCAGTACTAGGATGTGTCGGTGCCGGTCAGCTGGGCCCTCGGAATCGTCCGATCAGTCTTCGTACTGGAGATATGCCAACGCCATTGTCGACAGCTCCGACTTCAAGGTGTTCCAGATCGCGTCGTCCGCCGATTCCGCCGTGGAGCCGAGGCCGAACTGGCGTGCGGCGGTGGCGAAGACGATGCGGAAGACCGAATGAGCACGGCGCTCGGGGTCCTTCGACCGGATCTCGTCGCGAAAGGTCAGGATCGCCCCTGCCGACAAGTCGGCCGATCGCTGTGCGGTTTCCTTGCCTGGCTCGGACACTGCCGGGTCGATTGATGCGCGTTGCATGATTGTTCGCAGCAACTGCGCGTGGTCCGACAGAAAGTCGCTATATCCGTCGACATAGCGTGGCATGAATTCGGACAGTGAGCTCGACTGGGCAAGAATCCCTTCGATCAGCTCACGTTCCTTCTCGACGATGGCCTGTAGTTCCTCTGCGATCACCGCATGGAGCAGCCGGTCCTTGCTCTCGAAGCGCAGATAGATCGAACCGATCGACACCGCGCCACGATCGCTGACGTCCTGCAAGGTGAAGTCCTCGCTCCCCCGCTCCAGCATCAGCGCCTTGGTGGCATCGAGCATTCGCCGGAACGAAGCAAGGCTGCGCCCCTGACGAGGCTGGCGGCTGAGCGCGCTCGCGGCGAGCGTTTCGGTGAGCGACGGGGTGGGACTTGACATGCCGGGCATAAGGGATATCAAAATAGGAACGTCAATTCTAATTTAGACAACAGCGAAGATTCTGATTCGCGGGGGAGAGGTCATGCGGTTCTCGGTGTTTCTCAATGCTCGGTCGATGCGCCCGGAAGACGACCGGAAGCTGATGCACGACCTGGAGCGGCACGCGACGCTGGCGCGTGATCTGGGCTTCGACGCGGTGTTCATGCCCGACCATCATTTCAACGGGTATATGCCGCTGGCGAGCGACAGCTTCATCTTCGCCGCCTATCTGGCCGCGAAGCTGCCCGAGCTGCATTACGGCTTTTCGGTGGTGTCGGTGCCGCTGCACCACCCGGTGCGGTTCGTGGAGCGGATCAATTTGCTCGACCAGTTGACCGACGGAAAGCTGCTCGTCGGTGTCGGCAGCGGAACGACGCCCGAGGAGATGATCGGCTTCGGCGTCAACTACAAGGATGCCGGCGCGATTTCGGAACGCAATCTTGCGCTCGCTGAGGAGCTCTGGGCGAAACGGATGGAGGATCCGGCGGTCGTGATCGACAATGGGCCGCACCAGGGCAAGGTGCTCCAGCGGATCGCGCCGGCATCCTACACGCCGGGTCATGCTCGGCTGATGCCGGTGGCGATGAAGGAATCGAGCGCACGGCGTGCGGCGACGCATGGCTGGCCGGCCTTCATCCCGGCCTTCACCCCGCCAAATATCGGCGGAACCGAGCCGTTCACCCATGTGAAGAAATATTTCGACGTCTATCGCGGGATGCTCGACGCAGCCGGGCACGATGCCGCGACGATCGCGTCGGCGCTCGACTGGACGACGCATACCTATCAGGCGGTGCATGTCGCCGAGACCGACGAGCAGGCGCGCGACGAGTTGATGGTGATCCTGCGCCACTATCAGGACGCGATCGAGCGCGAGGCCGAGTTCAACGCACGCGCCGAATCCGACGACGCCAACCGCAAGACTGATCGCACCCCCAACGCGCTGACCGACGACTGGATCGGCACCTGGTGCCTCTATGGATCGCCCGAAACGGTGATCGAGCATTTGAAGCCCTATGAGCAGCTCGGTATCGGCAACATCCTCTGCGGGACATTGACTGGCCCGCTGACCGATGAGCGACTGCGGCTGGGCAACCAGACGCTCGACCTGTTGTCGCGCAAGGTGATGCCGGCATTCGGCGGAGGCCGAAAGGCATGACCCGGGTCGTCGGCATTGGCGGGACGCTGCGTGAGGGCTCGTCGAGCGAGCGGCTGGTGCGCGCGACGCTCGATCGTTGCGCCGCGCGCGGGGCGCAGGTGCAGATGTTCGACGGCCCGTTCCTGGCACAGCTGCCGCATTATGATCCGGGCGCGCCGATCCGCAACCAGGCCGAGCGCGCGCTGGTCGATGGTGTCCGCACGGCGGACGCGCTCGTGATCGCGTCGCCCGGCTATCACGGCGGCATTTCCGGACTGGTCAAGAATGCCATCGATCTGCTGGAGGAACTGGCGCGCGACGACCGCCCTTATTTCGACGGACGTCCGGTCGGGTTGATCGTGTCGGCAGCGGGGTGGCAGGCGACCGGAGTGACGCTGTCGGCGTTGCGCGGCGTGGTGCATGCGATGCGCGGCTGGCCGACCCCGCTCGGCATCGCGGTGAACTCTGTCGAGCAGCGTCCGTTCGATGCTGACGGCGCGCTCGTCGACGCCGCCATCGCCGCTCAGATCGACATGCTTGCGGGCCAGTTGGTCGCCCCGGTCGGTGTCACCACGGCCGCTTGACTTCGTTTTTAAATGAATTAGAATACCAGTTCTATTTACTTCAGATGCGGGATCACCCGCGCAGAGTGAGGGAGGGGAATGATGCGTAAGCTCATGTTCAAGTCGTGCCTGTTTGCTGGAACCGCGATGATGGCCGTCGCGCCCGCTGCGGCCCAGGTCGTACAGACCGCCGAAGACGAAATCGTCGTTACCGCGCAGAACCGCAGCGAAAGCGTTCAGGACGTTCCGATCGCGATCAACGTCGTGTCGGGGGAGGCGCTGGCCGAAGCCGGTGTTACCGACCTGCGCGAGCTCGATCGCGTCGCTGCGGGCATCCAGATCACGCAGGATCAGCAGAACACCTATGTCGCGGTGCGCGGCATCGGCACCGCCAGCAATAACGAGACCCAGGACACTTCGGTCACGATCAACATCGACGGCGAGTACATCAACCGCACCACGGTGCTGAACGCCGCGATCTTCGACCTTGAGCGGGTCGAGGTGCTGCGCGGGCCGCAGGGCACGCTCTATGGCCGCAATGCTACCGCCGGCGCCGTGAACTTCATCACCCGCAAGCCGGGCAATGTGTTCGGCGCCAATGGCTCGGCCAGCTATGGCAATTACGATCAGGTCATCCTGAATGCCGGCGTCGACCTGCCGATTTCGGATGGGATCGCGATCCGCGCGTCGGGTATCTATTCCAACCGTGGCAAGGGCTATACCTTCCACCCCAACGCCGCCACGCTGCGCACCACCAACCCGCTGGCGGGCAAGCCGTTCGTGCCTAATTATCTCGACCGCAGCGGCGCGCAGGACATGAAGGCCGGGCGTCTTTCACTGCGGCTGGAGCCGACCAACAATCTGACGGTCGATGCGGCGGTCGAATATGTCGACTCCTACGCGCTGCTCGAAAACTATGTCTCGGTGAACCTGCTGGCCGCGGCCAACGCGCCTGGCGCGGGGTGCGCACTGAACGGGTTCGTCGATATTGCGCCGCTGATCGCGGGATCGCAGTGCTTCCCGCAGAACACCAACTTCCTCGCCAATGTCGATCGCCACAACTACAACGCGCCGAACTCCGGCGTCGGTTTTCAGTCGATGGAGTCGCTCGCGCTGCGTGGCCGCATCGCATATGACATGGGCCCGGCGACGCTGACCTATATCGGCGGCTATCGCTCCACCGACACGATCGACCAGCCCACGCTCCCGCCGAGCTATGTGTTCCTCGATTTCGGGACGAACGTCGAAACGCACAGCCACGAGCTGCGCCTGAACGGCGAAGCGGGCAAGATCCTCTATCAGGTCGGCGGCTTCTATTATCAGGAAGAGTTGAACACGACGCGCGGCCTGCACAGCCCGCTGATCGGTCCGCTCGGCGGCTATATCAACTTCTTCCGCCGCGCGCCGGTGCTCAGCAAGAGCTGGTCGGTGTTCGGCCAGGTCGATGTGCCGATCACCGATCAGCTGACCGTCCAGGGTGGCATCCGCTACACCAAGGGTGACCGCGAGGCCGTGTTCATCAACTATCCGTTCACCGCCAACGTCGGCCCGGTGCAGTTGACCACCACCCCGGCACCGACGGTCCTCAACCTCGCCCAGTCGGAAGACAATGTCAGCTGGCTGATCGGGCTGAACTACAAGCCCACTTCCGACATGCTGCTCTATGCAAAGGTCAGCACCGGCTTCAAGGGCGGTGGCTTCGACGCGGTCGGCGATTACGGTCCCGAGACCAACACCGCCTATGAGGCCGGCATGAAGCTCGACTTCGGCCCGAGCAGCCAGCATCGCTTCAACCTGTCGGCCTTCTATTACGACTATACCGGTCTGCAGAACGCGGTGTTGCTCGACAATGCGGTGGGCAGCCAGATCTTCAACGCAGGTAAGGCGACGATCTGGGGCGTCGAGGCGGAGTGGGACATCGAACTCAACAAGTTCAACCGCTTCTATGGCAGCTTCAACTATCTGAACGCCAAGTTCGACGACCTGCTCGCCGCCTATGCCGTGGTCTGCGTCGGCTGCACGGCAACCAGTGTTGGCGATATCGATCCGGTCACGCCCGGCATCCAGCAGCCGAACCTGTCGGGCAACACGCCGCCGATGTCGCCCGAAGTCGTGATCACGGTCGGTTACGACCACATCTTCGACCTGGGCGAGGCCGGTACGCTGACCGCGACCGCTTTCTCGCGGTTCAAGAGCAAGTATTTCCTGACGATCTTCAACGAGCGGGACCTGGCGCAGAAGGCGTTCACCCAGACCGACTTCTCGCTGACCTATCGTCCGGAAGACCGGAAATTCTCGGTCGCCGCGTTCGTCCAGAATATCGAGAATGAGCGGCCGATGGTGTTCGGTGCCTTCGTTGCGGCGGGGCCGGACCGCGTGCTCAACGCGGGCTTCTCGCGCCCGCGCACCTATGGTGTCCGGGTCGGGTTCGACTTCTGAGGCGATGATCGGGGGCGGTCCGTCAGGCCGCCCCTTTTTCTTGTACCGGGGAGCTGCCGTGACGCTTTTCACCTGTAGCGAATGGATCTTCGCTGACGCAACTGAACTGAAGGCGGTGTCCCTTGGCGTCTGAGGAAAAGGCGGGCGCCGCGCGCCTGTCGCTCACCGAGCGGCTGAGCTATGGCGCGGGCGATTTCGGGTACAGCCTCGCCTATAACATGGCGGGCGCGTTCCTGCTCTTCTACTATACCAATGTGGCGATGCTGCCCGCAGCGGCGGTGGGGACGATCTTCCTCGCCGCGCGGCTGCTCGACGCGGTCATCGACATCTTCGTCGGTATCGCGGTCGACAAGACGCGGACACGCTGGGGGCGCACGCGTCCCTATTTCCTGTTCACCGCCATTCCCTATGCGCTGGTGTTCATCCTCGTCTTCACGGTGCCCGACTGGTCGCAGAATGCGAAGCTGATCTACGCCTTCCTGACCTTCAAGGCGCTCGGCATCCTGATGTCCTTGGGGTCCATCCCTTATACCGCGTTGATGCCGATGATGACGACCGATACCCGCGAGCGGCTCAAGCTCGGCGGGATGCGGTCGATTGGCACATCGATTTCCGTGATCCTCGGCACCGCCGCGACGATGCCGCTGGTCGGCCTGTTCGGCGGCGGTGACATGCAGCGCGGCTTTCTGGCCACCGCGATCCTGTTTGCGGGCCTGTCGCTGATCGCGCTGTTCCTGCTGTTCCGCAACTGCAAGGAGCGGTACGAGGACAATGCCTCGCCGCGCTTCGCCGTCCTGCCCGCGATCGGCGAGATGGTGCGCAACCGCGCCTGGCTGGTCTGCTTCGGATTCACCCTGCTCTATTTCGTGCGGTTCGGGACGATGATCTCGCTCACCGCATTCTTCGCGATCGAGGTGCTGGGCCATCCCTGGATGATCTCCATCCTGCTGCCCGCCATTTCGGGCACCTTGCTGATCGCCGCGTTCATCGCGCCGCCGATCCTGGCGCGTACCGGCATCCGCAAGGGGTGTTTCGCCGCCTGCCTGATCGCGGTCGCACTGTTCCTGCTGCTGCCGCTGACCGAGGCGAGCCCACCGGCGTTCCTGGCGCTCTACATCACCGCGTCGGTCGTGACCTCGGTCACCATCACCGGCATCTTCACCATGGCGGCGGAGACGGTCGATTATCACGAGGCGCGGTTCGGCACGCGCAATGAAGGGCTGTTGTCCGCCGGGATCAGCCTGGCGACCAAGGTCGGTATGGCGGTCGGATCGGCGGCGATCGCCTATTCGCTCGGCGCGGCGGGCTATGTGCCGACCGCGGTGAGCGACACCGCGCGGGAGACGATCCGCTGGTCCTATTATGGCTGGCCGGTCGTCCTGCTCGCGCTGCAGGCGCTGGTCGTGCTCGCCTGGCCGATGGAGCGTACGCGCCAGCCCGCCACCGCCTGACCTTTTCCGGAGAGTTCATCCATGCGCGTCACGCCAGCCTTGCTCTGCACCGCCCTTATCGCCGTGGCGGCGTCCGCACAGACCGTTCCGGTCGCGGATATCCCGGTGACGGTGGACAATGTCCCCCTATGCCCCGCCCGAGACGGTGCAGCGGGTCGCGACGCCCGCCAATCCGAAGGACGCGCGGCTCAAGGTGCTGATCATCAGCGGCCAGAACAGTTACGAGCATGACTGGACCGGGGTAAACAACCGTCTGCGCACCCAGCTCAAGGACACCGGTCGCTTCGATGTCCGCGTGACCGAGGATTTCGACGACGGCACGCTGGCGATGCTCAAGAAGTACGACGTCGTCGTCCTCAACTATTCCAGCCGCTGGAACTATGGCGACAAGGATCAGCACATCTGGTCCGAGGGAGCGTTCAAGGCGCTCTACACCTATGTCGCCGAGGGTGGGGGGCTGGTCGCCTATCACTCCTCCTTCACCTGGGGCCGCGACATTCCCGAATATCGCCGGCTGATCGGCGCGGTGATGGTGCCGGGCGTCAGCCGCCGCTCGCCCCCCGACGCGTTCAGCATCGAGATCGTCGATCGCGAGCATCCGATCACCGAGGGGCTGCGCCGCTATCATTGGAACTTCATGGAGGACAAATACACCAACATGGTGTTCGATCCCGCCGCCACGGTGCGCGTACTGGCGACGGCGATCGACGATCCGGCGGATTACGATCCCGAGCGCGCCGGACCCAAATACGACCCGAAGGCCTATGCGCCGGAACAGCTCAAGAAAATGGACGGCATGGGCAAGCCCAACCCGCAAATATGGGTGCAGGACTATGGCAAGGGCCGCGTCTTCTCGATCACGCTGGGCCACGGGCCGGACACGATCCAGTATGATGGCTTCAAGACGCTGTTCGCGCGCGGCACCGAATGGGCGGCGACGGGCAAGGTGACGATCAAGCCGTACGACAAGGCAGCCGGCTTCGCGGTCGCCAAATAGGCTTTCGCGCGGCATCCGCGCGAGAGGAGGGGGAGGGGGCGGACAACGGTCCGCCCCCCTTTTTTGTCAGTAGGAGAAGGTCTCCGAGAAGGTCCGGTACGGCTCGGGCGGCCGCGCCTCCAGCGACTGGGCGGTGTCGGTGCGATAGGTGTTGTTGCGCACCGTCACGGGCTCGTCGGGCTTGGGCATGAACACCGGTTTCCCGTCATCGCCGACATACATCAGGTCGACGTTGAACGCATCGTCCTGCGCCGCTGCGGCAAAGGGGATCCAGCCCATCGAATAGGGCGCGCGGGCGGTTTCGAAGCAGTGGAAGTGCCAGATCTTCCACTCGCCGTCCTGCTTGATGAAGTCGATGCCGTATTTGAGATACACATTGTGCATCCACACCTTCTTGCCATCGACCTCGACATTCGGCTCGAACATCCATGCCGGCATGTTCTTGGCATGCTCGGGCTTGGTAAGGCCGGATTCGAGGCCGTTGACGATCCACAGGCCCTTGGCGGTCTGGCCGTCTTCGGCCACCTCGATCACCGGGGTCGTGACATAGTGCATCACCAGCTTCCCGATCGGCGACGGGCGGCCACGGTGATAGACCATGATGCTGTCCCAGGTCGTATATTTGCCGACATTCGAATATTGCGCGCTGATCCCGGGCGTGCCCTTCTTCGCCCAGAGCGGGATGATTTTCTCATCCTGGAATGCGTTGTGGAGGTACATGTAGCGCGAGAAGAGATTCTCCACCGCCGCGCGGTCGCGCGATGCGGTCGTCGCGCGTTCGAGCTTTTCCAGCTTGGCGGTGAGTTCGGCGATGCTCGGCTGCTGTGCCTGCGCCAGCGCCGGTGTGGTGCCCAGCATCGCGGCACTCGCCACGGCCAGCATCAGATGCTGCTTCAATACCCTCATCCCATATTCTCCTCTGGTTGAACTTGATTGCTGCGCGCCGCGGCGATGATCAGCACGGCGAGACCGGTAAGCACGGCATTCTGCGGCAATGCCGCGATTTCGCCGCGCAGGATGTGGACCAGCGCGGCGCCCGCCTGATTGGCGATTGCGTAGAGCGCGACTCCGGCGACGATGCGCCGCCGCTCGGGCCGGAACACGCCGAAGATCAGGAGCAATGCGGCGGCGAGCAGTTCACTGAGGCCGATCGCGCGGCCGAGGATATCGGGCAGGGCGGTGGTCCAGGCATGATGCTGCTCAAGCACTGCGCGCGGCGCGAAGCTCTTGAAATATCCGAAAAAACTGAATGCCGCAGCGAGCAGCAGCGCGGCGAGGCGTGCCAATATCCGAAGCCCGAACGCCATGCGGATCGATCCCCTCATTCAAATTCGGACTTGACCCGTCCGACTCTTTATAGAATGAAGGTTCTAATTCGGATACGCGGTGGACGCAAGCACCGCGCCGGATATAAAAGTGGGCGATGCCGCACTCGAGAAAAGCGAGAGGGTCTATGGGTACGATCAAGCGGGGCGTGAGCCTCTACAGCTATCAGAACGAGACGTTTCAGGGCAAAATGACCCTGGAGGATTGTATCCGGACCAGCGCCGAAATGGGTGCCAACGGCATCGAGGTCATCGGCGAGCAGAGCTTCTGGGGCTGGCCCGAGGTCGGCGTCGAGGACGCCGCGATTGAGAACTGGCACCAGTTGATCGCCAAATATGACTGCGTCCCCGTCAGCCACGACTTCATGCTCGACTACAAGCGCTACAAGGGCCGCGAGATGCCGTTCGACGAGCAGGTCGCGAGCGTGCGCAAGGACATCGATTTCGGTGCGCGCCTGGGGATGAAGTACATCCGCGCGCTCGTGTCGATCACCCCAGAAGTGCTGGTCGCCGCCGCGCCCTATGCCGAGGAAAAGGGGATCAAGATCCTGATCGAGGTGCACGCTCCGCTGCACTTCGACCATCCGTGGATCATCCGCCACGCCGAAGCTTTCGAGAAGAGCGGCTCCGACGCATTGGGCTTCCTGCCCGACATGGGCATGTTCCTGCACGCCTATCCGCCGGTGATGGTCGAGAAGTTCAAGCGGCTGGGCGTCCCCGCCCCCATCGCCGACTATATCGTCAAGGCATATGAAGACCGGATGCTCAGCGAGTATATCATCCTGAACGTCCAGCAGATGGGCGGTGTCGGTCCGGCGATCGCGATGGCCGAAGTGACGCGCCACAATTCGGCGTTCGAGCCGAAGCGGATGCTCGACTACATGCCGCGCATCCACAACATCCACGGCAAATTCTATCAGATGGACGCCGACTATGTCGAACCGTCGATCCCCTATGACAAGATCGTCGCGGTGCTGAAGCAGGGCGGCTACGACGGCTATATCTGTTCGGAATATGAAGGAAATCGCTGGATCGAGGACGCCGAAGAGCCCGACAGCGTGGAGCAGGTCCGCCGCCAGCAGGTGATGCTTGCGCAACTGATCGGCGAGCCGGCTCCGGCCGCTCTGGCCGTCGCATAAGGGAGGACCGGCACCATGATGGACAACAAGATGATCTGCACCGACGTCTTCGAGAATGTGATCGAAGATGGCGCGGCGGTGGGCTTCGCCTTTCTCGGGCGGCTGCCTTATTATCGCGGGCTTGGCCTGTCGATGATCGAGGATATCCAGGTCAGCGTCGATGGCGAGAAGATCGCGCGCGAGGACGTGCGCTTTTCGGTGCGCGGCAAGACCTACACGCTGGACGAGATGGAAACCGTCTATGACGACCGCTGGAATTTCGGTGAAAAGGCGCGGATCATCGCGCTGAAGCCGGGTGGTCTCGCGCCGGGCAACCACCGGATCGAGTTCGGGGTACGGATGCGGGTATCCTATCTGCCTTTCGTCCCGACGACGAAGGACAGCAAGGAACTGGCGCTCGCCGCCTGACCCCATGCGGGCGGCGCCGGGTAATTGCCCCGCCGCCCGCCTGCCGTGCGTCCGCGCACGGCGCAACGGATTGCATCCATGACAGATCTGACTCTCGATCAGGCCGCTTCGTTGACTGCGGGCGCCGCCATGTGGTCGTCGGTGGCGATCCCGCAAGCCGGGATCCCGAGCTTCGCCATGAGCGACGGGCCTATGGGCATCGCCAGCGGCAAGGTGGACGAGCGCGATATCGCGCGCCTCTCGCCCTGTGCCACCGCGCTGGGGGCGAGCTGGGACGTCGATCTTGCGCGCCGCATCGGGACTTTGGTGGGACAGGAAGCGGTCGGGCGCGGCGTCGACGCCGTACTCGCTCCAAACATCAACCTCGCGCGTAGCCCGCTCGCCGGGCGCGCCTTCGAGTATTTCTCGGAAGACCCGCTGCTCGCCGGCATCCTAGGCGCGAGTTGGATCGCCGGGCTGCAATCCACCGGCACCGCATCGGTCGCCAAGCACCTTGTCTGCAACGACAGCGAGACCGACCGCGATACCGTCGATGTCCGCGTCGATGAGCGGACGTTGCGCGAAGTCTATCTGCTGCCGTTCGAGTTCGCGGCGGAGGCCGGGTGCGCTGGCATGCTCGCCGCCTATAACCGCGTGAACGGGCTGCACTGCGCCGAGCAGCATCATGTGCTGACGACCGTCGTGAAGGGCGAGTGGGGCTATCGCGGCGCGATCATGAGCGACTGGTTCGGGACGCATTCGACCGAGCCGACGCTTAATGCCGGTCTCGACCTCGAAATGCCGGGCCCCGCGCGCTTTCTTGGAGCAAAGTCCGTTGTCGCAGTGGCTGCGGGGAAGGTCACACGCGCGCGGATCGACGATGCCGCGACGCGGGTCGCCGGTCTCGCGCGCCGTGCGACCGGCAAGAAACATTCGCCGCTGAGCGATGCCGATATCGACGCGCTGCTGGTCGAGGCGGCGGCGGCGGGCTTCGTCCTGCTGCGCAATCAGGACGGGCTGTTGCCGCTGGATTCAGCGAAGATCGGGACGCTGGCGGTGATCGGCCCCAACGCCGCCGCCCCCTGTTTCCAGGGCGGCACCTTCGCCAAGATTTCGGTCTCGCCCGACCTCGCTTCACCGGTCGACGCCATCCGAAAGCGCTTTGGCGGCGCGCGCGAGATCCTGTTCGAGCCGGGCGTCGATCCCGCGCCGCGCTTGCCCGGCATGCCGGTAAGCCCGGCGCGCGACCTGGGCGATGGCGCAAAACGCGGCATGACGGTGGAGTATTTCGAAAGCCGCGATTGCAGCGGCACGCCGCTGTCGAGCGAGACGCGCGATACCAACTCGTTGGTGTGGTTCGTCGGCGTGCATGAACAGGCGCGCTTCGCGGCGGGCGGATCGATCCGCGCGAGCGGCGTGTTCACGCCGGGGCGCGACGGCGTCCACCGCTTTCATCTCGGCGCGACCGGCGTGTCGCGGATGCAGGTTGATGGCAAGCAGATCGTCGCGACGACCGAATGTCCGCCAGGTGACGTGATGGGCGTGCTCAAGGCGGGGGATTCGGCGATTGCCGAACTCGCGCTGACCGCTGGCAAGCCGGTCGAAGTCGTGGTCGAATTCAGCTTCGACCCTGCGCGCGTCCACGGCCTGTGGTACGGCATCCGCGCACCGGGCAGCCGCGAGGAATTGCTCGCCGCCGCCGAGGCCGCCGCGCGTCGCGCCGATGCGGTGGTGCTGATGGTCGGCGAAACCTCCGATTCCAGCGTGGAGAGCAAGGACCGCCCCGACACGAAGCTCGCAGCCGACCAGATCGAGCTGATCGAACGGGTAACCGCAGCCAATCCTCGCACTGTCATCGTCGCCAATGTCGGTCATGCCTTCGACACGGCGTGGGAAGACCGCGCCGCTGCGTTGATCAGTGCCTGGTATCCGGGCGAGGGCTTTGCCGAAGCGATTGCTCAGGTGCTGGCGGGCGACCGCGAGCCGGGCGGGCGGATGCCGGTGGTGATCGCGCGCGATGAGGGGGGATTATCCGGGCTATGCGCTGAAGCCCGACGCCGATGGGCAACTGCCCTATCGAGACGGCGTGCGTTTCGGCCATCGCGGGATCATCGCCGCTGGCCTGCGCGCGCGGCATACGCTGGGTGCGGGCATGGGCTATGCGACATTCGCGTGGAGCGATGCTGCAGTCGAGGGCGACACGATCGCCGTGACCGTGCGCAACACCGCCAATCGAGCGGGGAGCGACGTGGTCCAGCTCTATCGCGACACGCCGGAAGTGGCGCTGGTCGGCTTTGCCAAGGTCGCGCTGAAGCCGGGTGAGGCAAAGCGCGTACGCATCCCGCTGACCCGTCGCCGCTTCATGCGCTGGTCGGATTCGGGCTGGACGGACATCGCTCCCCAAGTGCAGCTTCGCGTGGCGCGCGATGCCGAGGATTCGGGGGTAGCGCTAACGGTGAAGGTCGCGGAGCTGCCGCAGACCGGCCTGTAACGGGGGAGGCGGAATGCGACTGCGGATGGGGATGATCGGCGGCGGGCCGGGGGGCGTTTATCGGTCCGATCCACCGCATCGCGGCGGAGCTGGATCGCGAGATCGAGCTGGTTGCGGGCGTGTTCAGCAGCGATGCCGGTCGCTCGCGCGCCGCTGCGACCGACTACCGCATCGACCCCGAGCGCGCCTATCCCGACCTCGCCACGATGTTCGCAGGCGAAGCGGCGCGTGACGACGGGATCGACTTCGTGTCGATCGTCAGTCCTAACCATCACCATCTGCCCGCAGCGCGCGCCGCGCTTGCCGCCGGAGTGGCGGTGATGAGCGACAAGCCGATGACCGCATCGCTCGCCGAGGCGCGTGAGCTGGCCGATCTCGTCGCACGGGCAGGGCGGCCCTATGGCCTGACCTATACCTATTCGGGCTATCCGCTGGTGCGCGAGGCGCGGGCGCGGGTCGCGGCGGGGGCGATCGGCACGGTGCGCAAGGTCGTGGTCGAATATCCGCAGGGCTGGCTCGCCGGTCCCGCCGAGGGCAAGCAGGCCGAATGGCGCGTCGATCCGGCGCGGTCGGGCGCGGGCGGATGCATCGGCGATATCGGCGTCCACGCCTTTCAGCTCGCCGAGTTCGTCACCGGGCTGCGCGTCACGCGGCTGCTTGCCGATCTGGCGGCGGTCGTGCCGGGCCGCGCGCTCGATGACGATTGCTCGATCCTGCTGCGCTTCGACAATGGCGCGCGTGGGGTGCTGCTCGCCTCGCAGATCGAGGTGGGCGAGCTCAACGGACTGCGCATCCGCGTCTATGGCGACCGGGGCGGGCTGGTGTGGCGGCAGGAAACGCCCAACGACCTGACGCTGCACCACCTCGACGGGCGCACCGAGATCGTCCGCGCGGGGACGCCGCTGTTGGGGGTGGATGCGCAGGCCCGCACGCGCACTCCCGGAGGGCATCCCGAGGGGTATCTTGAGGCCTTCGCCAACCTCTACCGCGACTTCGCGGCGCAACTGCGCGGCGAGGCCGCACCGTTGCTGCCCGATGTCGCCGAGGGGCTGCGCGGCATGGCATTCATCGAGACCGCAGTGACCGCCAGCCGCGACGAGGCTGGCTGGGTCGATCTGGTGATTTGAGGAGAGCGGAAGTGAAAACCATCAAGGGACCGGGCATCTTCCTCGCCCAATTCGCGGGCGACGCTGCGCCGTACAACTCGCTCGACAGCATCGCGGCGTGGGTCGCCTCGCTTGGCTACAAGGGCATCCAGATTCCGAGCTGGGACAATCGCCTGTTCGACCTCGACCGTGCGGCGGAAAGCCAGGATTATTGCGACGAAGTGGCGGGCATCGCCGCGTCGCACGGCCTCGCCATCACCGAGCTGTCGACGCATCTTCAGGGCCAGCTGGTCGCGGTCCATCCGGCCTATGACGCGCAGTTCGACGGCTTTGCGGCCGAGCATGTGCGCGGCAACCCGGCGGCGCGGCAGGAATGGGCCGTCGATCAGGTCAAGAAGGCTGCAACCGCGAGCCGCCGCCTCGGCCTCAGCGCGCATGCCAGCTTCTCCGGCGCGCTCGCCTGGCCCTATGTCTATCCCTGGCCGCAGCGTCCCGCTGGACTGGTCGAGGATGCGTTCGACGAACTGGCGCGCCGCTGGCGCCCGATCCTCGACCATTTCGACAATGAGGGCGTCGATATCGGCTACGAGATCCATCCGGGCGAAGACCTGCACGATGGCGTGACGTTCGAGATGTTCCTCGAGCGCGTCGGCAACCATCCGCGCGCCAACATCCTCTACGACCCCAGCCACTTCGTGCTGCAGCAGCTCGACTATCTGGCGTTCATCGACATCTATCACGAGCGCATCAAATGCTTCCACGTCAAGGATGCCGAGTTCCGGCCGACCGGGCGGGCAGGGGTCTATGGCGGCTACCAAAGCTGGGTCGATCGTCCGGGCCGGTTCCGTTCGCTCGGCGACGGGCAGGTCGATTTCGGCGGCATCTTCTCCAAGATGGCGGCGTATGACTTTGCCGGCTGGGCGGTGCTCGAATGGGAATGCGCGCTCAAGCATCCCGAACAGGGCGCGGCCGAAGGGGCGCCGTTCATCGACCGCCACATCATCCGCGTCACTGAACACGCGTTCGACGATTTCGCCGCGGGCGGGGCGGATCGCGACCTGAACAAGCGCATCATGGGGATCAGCTGATGGCGGTGGCCGAGCGCGCGGGAACCTTGCCGCCGCTCGGCTGGCCGACCCGGTTCGCCTTCATGGCGTGCGCCATGCCGGAGCTGATCAAGAGCTTTGCATGGGACGCCTTCGTCCTGTTCTTCTACGCACAGGTGGTCGGGCTCGACGGCATGTTGCTGGGTGCCGCGCTGGCGATTATCCTCGTCTTCGATGCGGTGGCCGATCCCTATATCGGCGCGTTGTCCGACCGGATGGACCGCGCTCCGCTCGGGCGTCGTCATACGCTGATGGCCGCCGCCGTGGTGCCGTTCGCGGTCGGGATCGCGATGGTGTTCCGCGTGCCCGCCGGAATGGAGCAATGGCAGATCTTCGCCTGGCTGCTCGGCTTCGGGCTGCTCGCGCGGGTCGGCATCTCGTTCTGGACCGTGCCGGCCTATGCGATGGGCGGGGAGCTGACGCGCGAGAGCGGGGAGCGCAACATCGTCGCGGTGATGCGCAACATGGGCAATCAGCTCGCGATCCTGACCGTGCCCTACGCCGCCTTTGCCTGGTTCTTCGTACGCGGCGGCGGGTTCAGCAAGCCGCAGCTCAACCCGGCACCCTATCCCGATTTCGGTCTGTTCATTGCCCTATGCGGCGCGGTGCTGATGGTGATCGGCCTGCTCGGCACGCGCGCACGGATGCGGGCGGTGGAGCAGCTCGACCGGAGCGTGGCGAGCGAAGCGCCCGAAACGCTGCCGCAGCTGTTCCGGCGGCTGGTCGCGGCGATCCGCACGACCCCCAATGTCGGGCTGTTGCTGCTCGTCGCCTTGCTGGTGCTGTTCACGAACTCGGTGGTGAACCAGCTGACATTGCACCTCGCCACCTATTTCTGGCAGCTCGACGGCAGCTGGACGCCGCGCCTGCTGATCGCCGGGGTGATCGGGTCGCTCGTCGCCATGTTCCTTGCGCCCGCCTGGATGAAGCTGGTGGGCACGCGCACGGCGATGATCTCGGGACTCGCAGTATTCTTCATACTGCAGGCGGGGGCGGTGCTGCTGCCGCTGCTCGGCCTGTCGCCGCTGCCCGCAAGCGCTGCGATCGGGGCGTTCGTGTTCGCGTTCCGCGTGCTCGGCGGCGTCGCCTATGGCCTTTATGTGGTGCCGTTCAACACCGTCACCTATGACATTGGCGACGAGCATGAGGCGAATACCGGCAAGCCGCAACAGGGGCTGGTCGCCAGCTTCATGTTCATCGGGCTTCAGGTCGGCAGCGGGCTGGTCGCGCTGTTCGCCGGGTCATTCCTCGGCATCATCGATTTCCCCGTCGGGCTGCCGGTCGACCAGATGCCGCAGGACAAGGTGCGCGCGCTCGCCTGGTTCGTCACCGCGCTGATCGTGATCGCGGGCGCGGCGATGGCCTGGTTGGTCGGGCGGTTCGACGTGTCGGCGGAAAAACAGGCCCGCATCCGCGCCCAGCTGGCGCAGACGCGGGCAGGGGGGAGCTAGTCGGCGTCGGCAAATCCTGCACCGGCGCCATAGAAACGGATCGTCCCGTCGTTGTCGGGAGCGCTCACCCCAACGCAGAGCTGGACCCCGAAGCGCAGCCGCAGCAGCGGATCGAACGGGATCGTCGTCAGTCGCCGCGCCGATGCGGGGTAGAATTGACGCCATTGTTCGGGTGGATCGAACGGCACCGCCTCGCTGTCCGGCACGGTCTCCCGCTCGGTCAGCGGAATGCGGTCCATCCCGCCATGCTGCAGCACCAGCCAATGGATTCGCGCGCCGTCGGCGACTTCCCACATCAGCGAGACCTCGGCGAGCGCTTGCGCCCGCCCGTCGCGCAGCACCGGGGTGGGGGAGGGGGAAGTGGAACCAAGCGTCCCGCCCGGCACGTAGGCGGAAGCTGGAGAAGAAGCCGCGGTGCCAGCCGAACCCCTCCGACCAGTCCGCACCGTCGACCGGCGCGAAGAATTCCGGGCCGCGCTCCTGCGGCACCACCGCAGCGGACGGGAGCCAGATGCGATCGGTGATCACGCCCATGTGGGCGAGTTCCCCTCAAGCCACTTGATCGAACACCCCGCGCTGGGCCGTTGCGGCTGCGGCGGTGCCTCGCCCCCAAGCAGCGCTGCGGCGGCGCGGCGCATATCCTCGCCGGTCACCGGCAGGTCGGTGCGCAACGGCGGAAGGCCCGGCACCGGCGGGCGGTTGATCTTCGGGCGGCTGGCATCGAACTGGCCCGCGTAGAACAACCGCAGATCGGAATCGAACATGAAGAAGTCCGGCGTGCAGATCGCCTCATAGGCGATCGCGACCTGCTGGTCGGCATCGTAGAGATAGGGGAAGGGGAAGCCGCGCTCGGCCGCGAAGACCTTCATATGGTCGTAATCATCCTCGGGAAATTCGACGATGTCGTTGGACGAGATTGCGACTACGCCGATGCCCTTCGCCTGATATTCCCGGGCGAATGCGACGAAATCGTCGATCAGGTGGAGCACGAACGGGCAATGGTTGCAGATGAAGGCGACGACCAGCCCGTTCGGTCCGGCGACATCCTCCAGACGCACCGTCCGCCCCTGGGTATCGGGGAGCGCGAAGGCTGGCGCCGGGGTGCCAATCTCCATCATGCGCGATAGTCTGAGCATCCGACACCTCTCCGCTAGAAATAGAATATACATTCTGATATCAGCCTGAGTCAGCGTCGGCAAGGACCGGCGAGGAGAGGGCGTTTTATGGGTCAGGCGGGCTGGACACGGCGTGAATTCGGCGGGGGCGTGGCGTTGCTCGCGGCGGTGGTGGGGATGCCCGCAGTCGTCGCGACGCTGTCGAAGCAGGATGAAGGCGACGCGCCGAGCGACCGCCAGCGCGCGATGATCCGCGACATCAGCCAGCTGGTCATTCCGCGCACCGGCACCCCGGGCGCGGGGGAAGTGGGAGTGGGGGACTTCGTGATCCTCGCGCTCGCGCACGGCCTCGACAAGAGCCGCGCTCCGGTCGCGGCGGACGCCCTGCCAGCCAGCCTCCACGCCTATCGTCGCAGCGACGGCAGTCTGCGCCATCTCGACTGGCTGGAGGCCGAACTCGACCGCGCCGCCAATGGCGACTGGATGGGCAAGCCCGTGGCGCGCCGCGCTGCAATCCTTACGCGACTGGACGCCGATGCCTATGCCGCGAAGGACCATCCCTGGAAGACGGTGAAGGGATTGATCCTGACCGGCTATTATACCTCGCAAACCGGCGGCGCGCAGGAACTGCGCTACGAGTTGACCCCCGGGCGGTTCGACCCCGCGGTCGCGGTCAAGCCGGGCGAGCGTGCCTTCTCCAGTGACTGGACCGCGGTGGATTTCGGCTGATGGCGGACAATATGCATTTCGACGCGATCGTGGTCGGCTCCGGCATCACCGGCGGCTGGGCGGCCAAGGAACTGACCGAGGCGGGGCTGAAGGTTCTGATGCTCGAGCGCGGGCCGATGATCGCGCACCAGACCGGATATGTGAACGAGACCAAGGCGCCATGGGACATGCCGTTTCGCGGGATCGGCGACGCCGAGAAATATGCCCGCGACTATCCGGTCCAGCGCGGCAATCGCCATTTCACCGAGTTCACCGAGCCGCATTTCGTCAACGACGCCGACAACCCCTATGCGACCGAGGACGGCACCGCGTTCAACTGGTATCGCAGCTATAATCTGGGCGGACGCTCGCTGACCTGGGGGCGGCAGTCCTATCGCTGGTCGGACTATGATTTCGACGCCAACCGGCGCGATGGCAACGGCACCGACTGGCCGATCCGTTATGCGGACATTGCCCCCTGGTACGACAAGGTCGAGGAGTTCATCGGCGTCTCCGGCGCGGCGGAGGGGCTGGCCCAGCTGCCCGACGGGCGCTTTCAGCCGCCGATGGCGCTCAACGTGGTCGAACAGGCGGTGCGCGAGAGAATCTCTGCGCGCTGGCCCGACCGGCGGCTGACGATCGGGCGCACCGCCAATCTGACTCAGGCGAAGGACGGGCGCGGCGAATGCCAGCGCCGATCGATCTGCGCACGCGGCTGTTCCTATGGCGCCTATTTCTCGACCCAGTCGTCCACGCTGCCCGCTGCGCAAAAGACCGGCAACCTGACCCTGGTCACCGATGCGGTCGTCGAGAAGATCGACTATGACGCGGCGACGCGGCGCGTGACCGGCGTGCGCTGGATCGACGGCAAGACCAAGGCGCGTGGGCAGGCGACCGCGCGGATGGTGTTCCTCAATGCCGGGGCGTTCAACTCGGTCCATCTGCTGCTAAATTCGGCGATCGACGCGATGCCGAACGGCCTCGGCAATTCCAGCGGCGTACTCGGCACGCACATCATGGACCATGCCAGCACCCTGTCGGCGATCGCGCTGTTTCCGGGATTCGAGCAATGGACGACCTTCGGCAATCGCCCGACCGGTATCGTCATTCCGCGCTTCCGCAATCTCGATGCGATCGACGGCGCGGGGCACAGTCGGGGCTTCTCGTTCCAGGGCGGCGCGCTGCAATCGGGCTGGACGCGCGGCAAGCGCGAGGCGGGGATTGGTGCTGCGTACAAGGATGCGCTGCAGCCGCCCGGCATGTGGCGGATGGTGCTGGTCGGCTTTGCCGATTGCGTGCCGCGTGCGTCGAACCGCATCACGCTCGACGCGAAGCGCACCGATGCCAATAGCTTGCCGATCCTGAAGGTCGAATTCGCGTTCGGCGCGGAGGAACATGCCGCGCTGGCGCAGGCCAAGGCCGATGCGGCCGACATGCTGACCCATGCCGGCGGCAAGGTCATCATGGGCTTCGACCGACCCAATCCGGGCGGCAGCGCGATCCACGAAATGGGCGGCGCGCGGATGGGCGCGGACCCGGCGACGTCGGTGCTCAACAAATGGAGCCAGGCGCATGACGTCGCGAACCTGTTCGTCACCGATGGCGCGCAGATGAGCTCATCCGCCTGCCAGAACCCCTCGCTCACCTATATGGCGCTCACCGCACGCGCGGCGGTGCATGCCGTCGAGCTTTTGAAGGAGGGCGCGCTCTAGTAAGAGCCGTGCTTGCGGATCGCGGCGATGTCGCTCGCCGAGAGTGGGCGGATCGCGATGTCGCTGAACCAGATCTCGGCATGCTCGAATTCGAGCGCGATCCGGCCCCGCGTCAGCGGCGTGGACGCACCCTGCGCGCCTGGGCCGATCATCTTGAACAGCGTGTTGACGATGCGTCCGTTGACCAGATGCGCGGCCTGATCGCCGAATGCGATGAGGTCGAGCGTGTTCCATCCGTCGAGATTGGCGAATGCGCCCGAATGGCGGAACCATTGCCGCGCGATCCCGCCGGCGCGCACCGGCTCAACATACTCTTGCGGCATGGACGGGAAGTAGTTGGGCCAGAGCGGCGTACCGCCCAGCAGCGGGCCGTGCAGCGCGCGCGTATCGATCATGATCGCGTCGCCGACATCGCCTTCCTCGACCTGAAACTCGACCCCGGGCGGGAAGAGCCGGTCGGTCGCCGGACCCATATGATAGAGGATGCCGCTGTTGCGCCGCTGCAGCTTGCGCGGGACGAACCGCGCGCTTCCCCAGCGAAAACGCAGCCGCAGATGATAGTCGCCATGTTCCGCCAGCGTCGAGATATGCCCCGGCGCGGTCCCGTCGCCACGATAGCGCGGGCCGAGAAAGCGGAGCATCCCGCGCTCGATCGCGACTGCGCCGTCACGATCCGTGTCACCCGCGCCCTGCTGGTGAAAGCGCCAGCCATTAAGCGTCCGGCCATCGAACAGCGGTCGCCATGCCGCATCGCGTGCATTGGCGAGCGCGACCGCAATCCCCGGCGACAGCAGCGCCGCGCCCGCGCCGACGGTCAGAAGGTCGCGGCGGTTCACTTCTCGGCCGCGCGCAGCATCCCGATCGCGCCCAGCCAGCGGTGGAACGTCGCGATCCACCCCGCCGATGCGGTGCCCTCGCGACCCAGCCCGAAGCCGTGGCCACCATTGGCGAGCAGGTGGAATTCGATCGGCTTGCCCGCCGCGCGATAGCTGTCGAGCAGGGGCAGGCCGGTCTCTCGGGTGAGCAGGAAATCGTCCGCCGCGATCAGCACGAACATCGGTGGCGCGTTCGCCGGCACGGTCATCGCCGACATGTTGGGATAGATCGGCGCGACAAAGGCGGGCATCGCCGCGCCGCTATTCTCGACTACCGACCGGGTCAGGAAGCCACCAGCCGAAAAGCCCATGAAGCCGATTCGCTTCGGGTCCACGCCATAGCGCGCAGCATTGTCGCGGACATGCGCCAGCGCGGCGAGGCCGTCGGCCAGCGCTTCGGGCGGCGTGTCCTTGGGCGGTGCGAAGCCGACCGTCTGCCCCGCGATCATCCGATTGAACTTGTCCTCCCACTCCGCATTGTCGCGCGGCGTCGGCAGCACGCGATATTTGAGGACGAAGGCGGCGATGCCGTGGTTGGCGAGCCAGCGCGCGACCTGCCACCCCTCGGCATCCATTGACAGGCCCAGGAATCCGCCGCCCGGTGCGACGATCACCGCTGCGCCGGTCGATGGACCGGCGGGGAGCACCGGGGTCAAGGTCGCGTGCGACACATTGCGCACCCCGATCGACCCGTTCTGCGTCATCCATTGTTCGCGATCCGGCGCGCCCTTGGAGGCGGTCGGCAGCGGCACCGCGCCCGGCTGGAGCGGTGCCTCGATCACCTCATACCGAAAACGCGGTGGCCCCTGAGCGGCTGCAGACGAAATGGCGAGGAGTGCCGCGATGGCGCTCAGCAAAGGTCGGATCATGGGATGCCTCATGCAGCTGCGGGTTGAAGCGCCGGGCGACGGTCGATCACCAGCCAGGTGACGATTCCGCCGACGATGCCGACAATGCCGGCAATCAGGAACGCGCCCTGCATCGTTCCGACCTGCGCGCGCACCACGCTGACCAGCAGCGGCGAAACGAACTGACCGAAGAAGAAGCAGGCGGTCCACACCCCCATACCGCGCCCGCGATGGGCATAGGGCAGCTTGCGCTGCGCCCAGGCGATCAGCGTGACCACGCCCATTCCCGCGCCGGTCTGCTGCACCATCATGCCGAGGATCATCATCCGCCAGTCGCTGGCGAGGCCGATGATCGCGAGACCGGTGCCGAGCGTGACGAGCAGCGCGAAGAGCTGGCCGCGCGAGCTGACCTGCCAGCGCCCGAGCAGCCAGAACACGCCCGCGCCGACCAGGATGAACAGGCTGGGCAATGCGGTGATCCGCCCGATCTTGCCCGGATCCTTGACCCCCAGTTCCTGCCAGACCAGCCCGCCATTGATGATGAAGACATAATAGAGGACCGACACGAACAGGGTCACGCCGCCGATTGTCGCGAACACGCCCCACGGAATCCCGCCATCGGTGGTCTCGCCCTCGACCCGCGCGGGTGCGACCTCACGCTGCGGCTCGTACATGTAGCGCAGCATCGCGAGGAATATCGGGAAGGCGAGCAGGTAGAGCAGGAAGATGCCGTTCCAGCGCCAGGCGGTGAGCGCCCCGGCAAAGAAGATCATCACCGACGACAGCGCGGGACCGACCAACCCCTGCATCGTCAGCCAGTTGCGGCGGCTCCGATCGTTCCAATAGTCGGCGATCAACGTGTTGAGCGTGGTCAGGATCGCCGCTTCGCTAACGCCCAGCAACAGCCGCGAGGCATAGATGGCGTCGAGCGATTCGAGCAGGAACGGCGCGGAGCCGAACACGCCGTAGAGCAAGGTCGATCCGAGCAGCAGGCGTCGGCGCCCGAAGCGATCGACCATCAGACCGACGAACAGCGCGGTGATCGCAATGGTCAGACCGGGGGCGGAGACCATCGCCGGCACCTTCCAGCTGGCGTTCGGATCGGCCCCGAAATGCGCGATCATCGCCGGCACCGCCGGGAACATCGATACGATCGCCATGATCGGCAGGAACCCCGCGATGATGACGGTGAACCCCTGAGCCGGGCCTGGCACCCGCGTCGAGCCTGAATCCTGCAACGCCTTTACTCCCCTCCGCGCAGCCGCACACCACCGGCGACCGCCTCACAATAGCGGTCGTCGATCGCCGCTTCGGCTTGACGCTACGCGAAAGCGGATCATAATAGAAGCATCATTTTAATTAGGGCTGGGCAGCAAGTGCGCCGCCCGGAGTTTTCGGGACGATAGGCGAATGGAGCGAGGGGCAAGCGTGCCGCAGGGCGGCGGCGCGGCGGAGCAGTTGACCGACCGCCAGCGCATGCTGGCGTTCGTGACGGTCCTGATTGCCTTCGTGCTTGAGGTCGCCGACACGACGATCGTCAACACCGCGCTGCCCGAGATTCGGCGCATGCTGGATGCCTCGTCGGCCGCGATGCAGTGGATCGTCGCGGGCTATCTGCTGGTGCTCGGCGCGCTGCTGCTGCTCGGAGGGCGGCTGGGCGATGCGTTCGGATATCGGCGGATGTTCCTGATCGGCGTCGCGGCGTTCATCGCAACATCGGCGCTATGCGGATTGGCGCAGACGCCCGAGCAATTGGTGGTGGGGCGCCTGCTTCAGGGGGCAGCGGGCGCGGTGATGGGGCCACAGGTGATGGCGATCGTCCAAACCCTGTTCTCGCCGCTGGAGCGGGTCGCGCGGCTCGCCTGGTTCGGGGTGATCGGCGGCCTCGCCGCGATCCTCGGGCCGATCCTTGGCGGGTTGCTGATCGAATGGAACTGGTTCGGCCTGGGCTGGCGGCTGATCTTCCTGATCAACCTGCCGATCGGGCTGGTCGCGCTGTGGATGGGCGCGCGGACGATCCCCCGTCGCGATGCGGGACACCAGCTGCGGATCGACCTGCTCGGCGCGGCGCTGTTCGCCATCGGCTTCGCGGCGTTGCTGTTCGCGCTGATCGACGGGTCGGAACGGGGCTGGCCGGTCTGGGCCATTCCCTGCGCGCTCGCCGGGGTCGGGGCGATCGGTGCAGGCTGGGCACGTGCGGTGGCGCGGCGGCGCAGCGGGCTGGCGGCGATCATCGAGCCCGCGCTGTTCCGCCTGACAACGTTCCGCTGGGGTCTGGTCGCGGTGCTTGCCTTTTCCGCCGGAGCGACCGGGTTCCTGCTGGTGCTCGCGGTCGCGCTGCAACAGGGGCTGGGCAAGTCGCCGCTCGATACCGCGCTGGCGCATGTCCCCTTTGGCCTTGGCGTGATGGCGGGGATCAGCCTGATCGGGAAGAAATATCTCCCCCGCTTTGGTCGCTGGCTGCTGATCGGCGGCGCGCTGGTGATGATCGTTGGGGCGAGCGGGGCGCTGGTGCTGATCGGAAACGGGATCGGTGCTGGTCCAGGACTGATCGCGCTGCTTGCGCTGGCGGGGACGGGCATGGGGATGCTTGCCGGGCCGCTGCCCCCAGTGGTGGTCGCCGATGTCGACCGCGTCTTCGCGGGTACCGCCAGCGCTACGCTGCGCACTGCACAGCAATTGGGTGGCGCGATCGGGATCGCGGTGATCGGTTCGGCCTATTTCGCAGCTGCGGGGAATGGCACCGGGCATCTCGCCGGTCTGCCGATGGCGGGCGCGATGTTCGTCGCGCTCCTCCTCCTCGCCATTGTCGCGGCCTTGCGATTGCCGGCGGATATTTTCGGCGTGCATCGCTAGAAAGCGCGTTGATGTGACCGGGAGAGACCCGTCACCGGCGCGCTCGGAAGAGGCGGGTCAGACATTGCGGCGCAAGAGCGGGAAACCGCCGAAAAAGGTGGTGCCGGTTGCAGGAATCGAACCCGCGACCTTCGGTTTACAAAACCGCTGCTCTACCAGCTGAGCTAAACCGGCGCGGCGGGCCGTGGCCCGCATCTGGATGCTGCCCCTTTGCGTCAAGCGATGCCGAACGTCCAGCCCTCTGCGCGCGCAATTGCAGGCGTCATCGCTCTCGGCTGCCACAGCGCGGGGTCGTGAGCCGCGCGCCGCAGCCATGCGGCGGTCAGCAGCGCATCGGTCGCATCGTCGTTGTAAACGGTGAGCGGCGCGTGCGGCTGAGTTCCCAGCGCGGCCAGCGCCTTGTCGAGCGCGCGCGCATCGCGAATTTTCGATCGTCCCTTGCGCGCACCCGCCGCGCGCGCCGCGATCGCGGTGTAGATCTCGACCACGCACGCGCCGCGTTTGGGCATGGGGTCGAAGGGCCATAGCGGTACACGTCCGTTCAACCGGTGGAGCAGCCGCATTCCCGCGAAACTCGCCTTGGATACCTGCGCCGCGCCGATTGCGTCGAACACGGTGGAGGGCTTGGTGCTGCCGTCATGCGCGATTTCGCACGCGCGCCAGTGGAGGAAGTCTGCCTTGGCCCCGTCCGCGGCACCCAGGTAGAAATGCGTGCCCCGCCGAGCGTCGATGAACCCGGCCGCGCCCAGATCCGGATCGTCGCTCGCGGCCTCGACATGCGCCCACAGCGCGCGGGCGTCGTCGCCTTCGGTCTCGCCCGGCAAATGCGCGCCGCGCGCGACGAACGGCGCGGAAAAGCTGAAGTCGAACCCGATCAGGATCGGCTCGTCGGCAAGCGCCATTACCCAATCCAGCACCTCGCCGCGCGCCCATGCACGGCCGGGTGGGGGAATCAACTCCGGCGCGGCGTCCCCCGCCTCGCACAATGCGACCGCGATTCCGGGATGGCGCGCGCCCTTTGCCCCCGACCAATCGATCGCGGCGAATCGGGTGAAATGATGATCTGCGGCCAAAGCCGGCTCAGCCCGGCGTCTCGATCCCCGCGAGCACCGCCAGCCTGATCGCCTCGGCAAAGCTCGACACATCGAGCTTGAGCATGATCCGCGCCCGATGCGATTCGACGGTCCGGACGCTCAGCCCGAGCTTCTCGGCAACTTCGCGGTTGGTCAGTCCATCGACCAGCAACGCCAGGATCTCCACCTCGCGCTCGCTCAACGTTGCCAGCCGCTCGCGGTCGCGGTCGGAACGGCTCCCTTCGGCCAGATTTCGGTCGAGGAGTTCGAACGCGACCTTGAGCGGTCCGAGCAGTTTTTCGAGCGTAAACGGTTTTTCGATGAAATCGATCGCGCCACGCTTGAGCGATTCGACTGCCGAGGTGATCTGCCCCTGTCCCGACACGATGATCGCCGGAAAACGACTATGGTCGAGCGCGCGCAGCGCTTCGTTCCCCGACAGGCCGGGCATGTTGAGGTCAAGCAGCACGACCCCCGGTGCGGCACCGTCCTGCGCTGCGGTCAGAAATGCTTCCGCAGATTCCCAAGCGTTGACGCTCACCCCGGGCAAGGTCGCCACAAGGCTGGAGATTACATCGCGGGCAAGATCATCGTCGTCAACGACATGAACGGTTCTTGGCATCTTCATTCGCTACCCCGGAGCGGAACGCGCCTGATAAACGCTCTGCTCCACAAGTCCATCCGGTTCGGATTGTAACTACTCAAACCGCATCTTTCTGTGAACTCGATTCGATCCTCTCGAGCAGCGCGCGTGCGAGAGCGATGCGCTGTTCGGGACGGGCGTCGATCATTGCGCGCTCGGTCTCGCGCGCCATGTCTCCAGTTGCGGTGTCGCCGAAATGCCCGGCGGTCCCGGCCAGCTTGTGGATATCCGAGAGCAGCGCGGCGATCGACCGCGCGTCGTCTGCGGCCGGCAGGTCAAACGCGCGCAACGCCTCGGCCAGCGCCGTCCGCCGCTCGACATAGCGTTTGACCAGCGCAGGGGGCAGCGGTTCGGCGGGGGAGGCGTCGTCGGCAGGGCGGGACGCAACCCGTTGCCCGGTCGTTGCCGCGCCCAAGTCGCGATCGCCTGTTCCAGTGCTTCGCGCCGCACCGGCTTGGCCAAATGCGCCTGCATTCCCGCCGCGAAACAGGCGTCGATGTCATTCTGATAGACATTGGCCGACAGTGCGACGATCGGCAGAGTCTGTGCGCTGAACCCCATGCTGCGCAGCCGCTGGGTCGCGCCGATGCCGTCCAGCACCGGCATCTGGATGTCCATCAGGATGAGGTCATAGGGTGCCCCTGCCTGTGCTGCAGCCTCGGCCCGAACCACTGCGTCGGATCCATTGCTGGCGACATCGAGATCCAGTCCCAGCCGCGCCGCGGTCGCGCGGATCAGCGCCTGGTTGATCTCATTGTCCTCGGCCAGCAGGACACGGGTCGCCGCGACGTCCGGTATTTTGCGCACGGGTGCGGCGTCGTCGGCGGCGGCCTTCGGCTCGTCGTCCTCGAGCGATGCCGGGATGCATGGCAGGGTGAAATGAAAGCTGCTGCCTTCGCCCACCCGGCTGTTGACCTTCAGCGCACCGCCCATCAGTCGCACCAGCGAACTGGAAATGGTGAGGCCGAGCCCGGTGCCGCCGGTGCGCCCGACCGGATCGAGCTGTACGAAGGACTTGAAGATATCCGACAGCCGGTCGGGCGGGATGCCCGGTCCGGAATCGACCACGGCGAAGCGCATCAGGTCGCCGATCCGGCTGACTTCCAGCCGCACGAAGCCCTGCTGCGTGAACTTGACCGCATTGCCGAGCAAATTGAGCAGTACCTGGCGTAGCCGCAGCTTGTCGCCGCGAACGATTGGCGGCAACGCCGGGTCGATCTGCACCTCCAGCCATACCTGGCGGCGGCGGACGCTGGGCATCAGCATGCGGATCGCCGAATTGGCCAGTTCCTCGAGCGCGACCGGCTCGTCGGCCAGGTCCATATGCCCCGCCTCGATCTTTGACAGGTCGAGCACGTCGTTGAGCAACGACATCATATTCGTGCCCGATTCGACGATGATCTGGGCATAGTTGCGCTGTTCGGCGGCCAGCCTGGATTCGAGCAGCAATTCGGCGGATCCGATCACGCCGTTCATCGGCGTTCGGATCTCGTGACTCAGATTGGCGAGGAACGATCCGCGAATCTGGGCCTCGCGCTGTGCCGCATCGCGTGCCTTCAGCAACTGTGCACGCACCCGCGTCTCGTTGGTGACATCCTGAATCACGCCGAACAGGGCGCCGGGCTTGCCGTCCGGTCCCGGCTCGGCACGCCCGACATAGGACAGGTGCCGAAGCTCGCCATCGTCGCCGCGCCGGATCCGCACTTTGAGGGCAAAGGGGGCCTGGTCGCGAACCGAATGCAGCAACGCTTCCCAGGTCCGGCCCTTGTCTTCAGGGTGCAGATAGTCGAGCCCTTCGTCGCGGGTGATCGGCCGGTCCCGGTCGCGCCCGTGGATGCGATAGACTTCTTCCGACCAGAACAGCGTTCCTTCGGCGATGTCGTAGCGCCAGTGGCCGACATGGGTGGTTGCCTCGGTCATCAGCAACAGGCGATTGGCCTCGGACAGTTCGCTGGTCGCGCGTTCCACCTCGCGGGTCACCACTGCCTCACGCCGCGCCACCACCGCCAGCACTGCGGCAAGGGCCAGGTTGATGGTAAGCCCGGTGAGCAGGACCAGTAGCGGCTCGACGCTACCCATTCGCGCCTCGAACGCAGCCGTGCTGCGCCATTCCAGCAACCAGACGCGACCGGCCACGTCGAACTGACGGGATATCACATGTTCAGGGTCATGCGCCGCCTTGGTCTGGCCGGACAGGGTGTCGAACACGGTCGTCCAGCGATTGGCCTCGTCCTGCGCCTGGATACGAAGCTCGAAGTCATGCCCTTGTCCCTGGGTTAGACCCTTGAAGAATCGCTGGGCGGAGAAGGGGTGATACACCCAGCCGAAAAGCGTGCGCCTGCGCTCAGCGACATCGCGCGGCGGAATCTGCGTCGCATAGACTGGACGCATGATCGTGAATCCGTAGCCGGGGCCGCGATACTGGACGAAGTCAAGCGGTCGGGTGGCGACCGCAGCGCCACTATCCCGTGCCTGATCTGCGGCATTGCGGCGCTTCGGGTCGAACGTGATATCCATCCCCAGCACACCCCGGTTTTTTTCCAGGGGGTGGATATAGGTCACCACATAATGGTCGCCCGTGGGTGGCGCGCGGGTTATGCGCTCGATGGGCAGACCGTTGCGTCGGGTTTCCGACAGGAACGCGGCAACATCGGCGCGCCGGACCCGCCGGATAAAGCCGATATCCCGGACACCCGGATAGCTGTTTTCGATATCGATGACCCTGGAATAGGCAACCCATTCGGCCCAGGTGACGCGCTCGCCCGCCGTGAATAGTGCCGAGGCCGCGTCGAGGCTCTGTGCGGTGCGGTTGAGGCGTGCGCGCAACGCCTGCTCGCTCTCGGTCGCCAGCACGGTGAAGCTCGCCTGGCTGCTGTCATGCACCCTGGCCCTCGCGTTGATCCACGCGAACATCGTCAGCGCCAGTCCAAGGCCACAGCCCAGCGCGATATAGCCGAACAGCCCGCGGATCGGCGCACCACGCCACTCGGCCCGGAACCGGCGCCGCTCCCCGATCATCGCAAACGGCGCGACCGACAGGATCCCCAGGATATCGCCCAGCGCCCAGGTCGCCATGCTTCCAGGCACCCCCTCCACTGGAAAGTCGCGCAACGCCATCAGCGCAAGGTGTCCGATCGAGGCAGAAACCAGCGCCGGAATCACGACCGCCAGGGCAATTGCTGCAGCGACGTCGCGTGCGCGCGTCAATTCGACATGATCGCCAAACCGGCGGCGCAAAAGGGTATCCGCGATCAGCGCCTGCAGCATCGCACCCGTCGCTGTCCACACCGCCAGCTCGCCGGCACGCAGCACCGTCGATCCCATCGACACGCCCAGGATCAGGTTCAACGAAATCGAGCCGATGAACACCGCAGGCAGCAACCAGCGCCCGTAAAGCAGAACTGCGCCAACCGCGACGCCCGAGGGCAGCCACAACATCGTCACGTTGGCGGGCGGTACGGCAAGTTGCTTGGCCACCCATCCGCTCGCGATGAACAAGAGGATCAGGATCAGCCCAAGCCGCAACCGTGTCTGAACGGATAGGTGGGTTTCGCCGGGCGCATGTGCACCGGTAACGGCTCTTTCCGGGGCAGGGGCGTCGGTCGCGGGCTCCACACGGCGATCTATAGCAAGCCGCGCGCCGCTTGCATCCCTTGCATTGCCCATCGCGCATCGCGGGGTTCAGGGGAGACCTATGATGGAGTTGCGAAGGCGGAAGGTCGGGCCTGCGGCCTGCATCCCCTGTCCGGAAATAAATTGGTCGGGGCGACAGGATTCGAACCTGCGACCCCCACACCCCCAGTGTGATGCGCTACCAGGCTGCGCTACGCCCCGACCGAAGGCGGCCCCTCTAGGCGGGTGCGGCGGGGGATGCAAGTGGCATTGGGGAAGCGGGTCGGAGGCGCATGCAAAACAGCCGCAGTTGCACCTGCGCAACACAAGTGGTAGCCCGCGCCGCTTGAACCGGGGGGCTTGGCTCCCCACCATTCAGGCCCAACCTTCTGGCCCCGGGAACCTCATGATCATCACCCCAGCATTCGCACAGGCCGCAGGCAGCGCGGCAGGCCAGGGCGGCGCCGCCGCCTCGTTCCTCTCGATCGCGCCGCTCGTCCTGATCTTCGTCGCCTTCTACTTCCTGATGATTCGCCCACAGCAAAAGCGGATGAAGACGCTCCAGGCGTCGATCGGGTCAATGAAGAAGAACGACACCGTCGTCACCGCGGGCGGTCTGGTGGGCAAGGTGGTGTCGGTCGACGACGTCTATGCCAATGTCGAGATCGCGACCGGCGTGAAGGTCAAGGTGGTCAAGGCGACCATCGTCGAGGTCCAGCCGCTCGGCGGCAAGCCCGCGAACGACTGACGCCATGCTCGATTTTCCCAAGTGGAAGGTCTGGGCGGTCTGGCTCAGCATCGCCGTCTGCGTCTTGCTGGCGATCCCAAGCTTCGTGCCGGAAAGCGCGCGCGAACGCTGGCCGTCCTGGATTCCCCAGCCGTCGATCAACCTCGGCCTCGACCTCGCCGGCGGCAGTTCGATCCTGCTTGAGGCGGACGTCAACGAACTCGCCCGCACGCGACTCGCCGCCAAGCGCGACGAGATCGAGACCGAGTTCCGTCGTCAGGACCCGCGGATCGAGATCGGTGACATTTCGACCCGCGACAATCGCATCACCTTCATGGTGCGCGACGTGGCGCAGGTCGATGCCGCGCGCGAACGGCTACTCCAGCTGACCGGCAGCGGCGTCGGCATGTCGGGCCAGCGCGAGTGGACGATCGAGGTGCGCGACAGCACCCGCTTTATCGTCAGCCAGACCAGCGCCGGGCTCGACCAGGCGGTGACTCAGGCTATGTCCGACGCGCGCGAGGTCGTCGACCGTCGCATCAATGCGCTCGGCACGCTCGAACCGACGATCATTCTTGAAGGGCGCAACCGCATCCTGGTCGAGGTGCCGGGGATCAAGGATCCCGAGGCGCTGAAGCGCACCATCGGTACGACCGCGCGGCTTGAGTTCAAGCTGGTCGATACGACCGCAAATCCGGCCGAGATTGCTGCAGGTCGCCCGCCGATCGGCAGTGAGGTGGCTCCTTATCCGGACGCGCCGGGGGGAATGCCCTATGTCGCCTATCCGACAAAGGAGGGCGAGGTCGCCAAGATCGCGCTCAAGCGCCAGATCATCGTCAGCGGCGACCAGCTGATAGACGCCAAGCAGGAATACGACCAGGACCAGCGCGTCGTGGTCGGCTTCACCTTCGATACCCAGGGCGGTCGCCGCTTTGCGCAGGCGACACAGGCCAATACCGGCAAGCCGTTCGCGATCATCGTCGACGGCCAAGTCATCTCCGCGCCGAACATCAACGAACCGATCCTTGGCGGTCGGGGCCAGATTTCGGGCGGCTTTACGGTCGAAAGCGCCAACGAACTCGCCATCGCCCTGCGCTCGGGCAAGCTCCCCGTCGCGCTCAAGGTGGTCGAGGAGCGGACTGTTTCCGCGGAACTGGGTCAGGAATCGATCGAGAAGGGCATCCTTGCCGGGATTGTCGGTACGATCGCGTTGATCGGCTTCATGCTGTTCACCTATCTGCGCTTCGGTATCTATACAGCCGCTGCGCTGCTGGTGAACGCGGTCATGGTGCTCGGTGTGATGGCGTTCTTCGGAGCGACGCTGACGTTGCCCGGCATTGCCGGCTTTGTGTTGACGATCGGTGCCGCAGTCGACGCCAACGTGCTGATCAACGAACGCATCCGTGAGGAACAGCGCATCCGCGGTCGCGCCGCGGTCGCTTCGGTCGAGTTCGGCTACAAGGAAGCAAGCCGCGCGATTTTCGACGCGAACATCACCAATGTCATCTCGGCGGCGATCATGTTCATGTTCGGATCCGGCCCGATCCGCGGCTTCGCGGTCGTGCTCGCCATCGGCATCATCACCTCGGTCTTCACCGGCGTCACCTTCACCCGTCTGCTCGTCGCGGACTGGTTGAAGCGGAACCGGCCGAAGACGATCAATATTTAAGGGCCGCCGGAAATGCGTCCGCTCAAACTCGTCCCCGACAACACCAACATTCCGTTCCTGAAATGGCGGAACGTGGCAATGGCGCTGTCGATGCTGCTCATCATCGGCTCGATCGTGCTGTGCGTCGTCAAGGGCTTCAACCTCGGCATCGACTTCGTCGGTGGCCAGCAGACCCGGGTGACCTTCAGCCAGCCGGTCGATATCGAAACGTTGCGCCAGCGGGTCGAAAGGCTCGGCTATGGCGAGGCGACGATCCAGCGCAGCGGCTCGACGAACGAATATTCGGTCCGCACCCCGCTGCCCGAGGGGGGTGAGGAAGCGGCGAACAAGGCGGCGTCGGCAATCCGCGCCACGATCCAGCAGGGCTATCCCGGCGCCCAGGTCGAAGGCGCGCAGAGCGTGTCGGGCAAGGTGTCCGAAGAGCTGTTCCGCAACGGGGCGATCAGCTTGACGCTCGCGATGATCGCCATCGCGCTCTATGTCTGGTTCCGCTTCGAATGGCAGTTCGGCGTCGGCGCGTTGTTCGCGCTGTTCCACGACGTGGCGCTGACATTGGGCTTCTTCGCGCTGACTCAGCTTGAGTTCGACCTCAACATCGTCGCGGCGATCCTCACGATCATCGGCTACTCGTTGAACGACACCATCGTCGTCTATGACCGTATTCGTGAGAACATGCGCAAATACCGCAAGATGGAGATGGGCGAGCTGCTCGACCTGTCGATCAACGAAACGCTGTCGCGCACCGTGGTGACCTCGCTGTCGATCGGCATCGTACTCACCACGCTGCTGGTCCTGGGTCCGGATGTCATCTTCGGCTTCACCGCCGCGATGCTCCTCGGCATCGTGATCGGTACCTTCTCGTCGGTCTATGTCTCCGCCGCGATCCTGTTGTGGCTGCGCCTCAAGCCCGACAGCTTCCTTCCCAAGGAAGCGACCGGGCCGAAGGGCGCGGAAGGTGCCGAGCGGGTCGATTTCAAGGACATGCCCTGATGCGGGTCGACCGGACCCGCATCGAGGGGCCGGTCGTCTCGGGGTTCAGCGGCCGCGGCTTTCGCGTCGATGACGGCGTGTATGAGGGGCTGATCCTCACGCCTAGTCGCGCAGACGGCTGGAACCCGCCGCCGATCGACGCGCTGACGGTGGACGATTTCGCGCCCTTTCTGGCGATGGACCGACTTCCCGAATTCGTCCTGCTCGGCACGGGCAGCACGCTGCGCCGCCCGTCGCCCGCGCTGGAGGCGGCGTTGCCGTTCGGCATCGACGTCATGGACAGCCGCGCCGCCGCGCGCGCCTGGGGCGTGCTGCGCGCCGAGCTGCGCTGGATCGGTGCGGCGCTCTATCCGCTCGACTAAGGCTCCATACCCGATCTTCCAATTTGATCCCAACTGCGGCATGTTTCCCCAATAACAGGGGAGAGAACCATGCTGACCGCCGCCATCGCCTATGCTGCCGCTCAAGCTGCTGCGCCCGTGCCCGCCGACTATCGCGATACAGCGAACTGGCTGTGCCGCCCGGGTCGGGAGGATAGCTGCACCGTCAATCTTGACGCGACCGTTGTCGCGCCCGACGGCTCGCGCACCGTCGAGAAATTCACTCCTGCGGCAAACCCGAAATTCGATTGCTTCTATGTCTATCCCACCGTCTCGACCGACGAGACGCCGAACAGCGACCTCAGCATCGACCAGGCCGAACGCCGCGTCGCGATGATTCAGGCGGCGCGCTTTCGCAGCGTGTGCCGCGTCTTTGCGCCGATGTACCGCCAGGTGACGCTCAAGGCATTGCGTGCAGTGATGACCGGCCAGCCTTCGGGCGCCGATCCCGCGCTGGGCTATGCCGACGTCAAGGCCGCGTTCGACGACTATATGAAGCACGACAATCAGGGTCGCGGTGTCGTGCTGATCGGCCATAGTCAGGGCGCGCGGATGCTCTCGCAGCTGCTCGAACGCGAGTTCGACGGCAAGCCGGACAAGATGAAGCCGATCATCTCCGCGATGCCGATCGGCTTCAACCTCGACGTGGCGGCCGGCCAGCGCACCGGCACGCTCAAGACGATCCCGACCTGCGCCAGCGCGAGCGACACCGGCTGCGTCGTCACCTATGTGAGCTTCCGCGCGACCGTCCCGCCGCCCGCCAAATCGCGTTTCGCCCGTTCGAGCACGGCGGGGATGCAGGTCGCGTGCACCAACCCGGCGGCGCTCGGCGGTGGAAGCGCGTCGCTCGACGCCTATCTCCCCACCGGATCGCTGATCGGCTCGTCACCGGCCTTCGCATGGAGCAAGGGCGGAGCTCCAGTCACCACCAACTTCGTCAAGCTCCCCGGCATGCTCTCCGGCGCGTGCGTGGTGAATGATGGCGCGAGCTACTTTGAGGTGACACTGAAGCCCGACCCGAGCGACGCGCGCACCGACGACATTCCCGGCGACGTGATGGTCGGCCCCCAGCGGCTCGACGATTGGGGGCTGCACCTGATCGACATGAATTTGGCGCTGGGCGATCTGGTGAAGCTGGCGGAGAGTCAGGCTGAGGCTTGGGCGAAGAAGAAGTGAACTAGCTGCTTTGCGCTCCCGCCTTCGCAGGGGCGCAGGAAGTTAGCGGCGCACTAGCCCCGCCAGATGCGCGTACAGCGCGTCGCGGTTCGCCTCCCAGGTGAACCCGGCCGCGCCCGCACGCACTGCGTCGGGTGGGGGAGGGGCCGCCAAAATCGCCCCGATCGCCTCGGCAAACGCCGCTGCGTTCCGCGCAACGATCCGCCCATGCTCGGGTGCCGTCACCAGCTCACGCGCGCCGCCGGCATCGGGGATCACGACGGGCGTCCCGCTCGCCAGCGCCTCGACCCATGCATTCGCGAGCCCTTCGGACGAGGACGCCAGCGCCATCACGTCCGCCGCCGCGAGCAATCCGGGCAGTTCGCCATGCGCGATGCTGCCCATCAGCGTTACCCGGTCACCCAGCCCCAGCCGGGCAATCTGTCCCGCCAGCTTCGGTCGCTCCGGCCCTTCGCCTGCGATCATCAGCCGCACGCCGGGCAGCGCCGCGACCGCGTCGATGACGATTTCATGCCCCTTGCGCGGGATCAGCGCACCGACGCTGGCGACCAGCGGCCCGGCGACGCCCAGCGCGGCCTTGGCTGCCATCCGGTCGCGCGGGGCAAAGCGGTCGAGGTCGACTCCGGTGCGATGAACGCGGATCTTGTCCGCATCCATCCCCAGCGCGGCCATGTCGTCGCGCATCGAGCCCGCGACCGCGAGCAGCCCGTCGGCGTTCCGCCCTGCGTTGAGCACCTGTGCGGCGGTGGCTGGGGCGCGCCCCCAATGGTGGATGTCCGCCCCCCGCGCCTTGATCGACACCGGGATGCCAAACGACCGGCCCAGTTCGACCGCCGCGACGCCGTCGGGAAAAAGAAGCTCGCGTCGATCACGTCGAATGCGAAGTCGCGCCGGATCGCGCGCAACATCGGCTTGAGCCGCGCCACCAGCGTCGCGGCATGAAAACGTCCGCCGGTCCCCGGCAGATTGACGAAACGTGGTCGCCAGGTCTCGACGCCCTTCCAATGTTCATGGCGGGGCAGGGCGGAGAGCCCCGCATAGCGCCCGAGCCGCGACAGCGGCCAGGGCGGAAGTCCCAACGGCGCGATCAGCTTCAGCTCGACATCGTGATGCGCGACCAGTCCCAATGTTTGCCGCTCGACGAACACGCCGAAATTCGGGCGTGTCGCATCGGGAAACAAGGATGAAAGGGTGAGCACGCGCAGCATCAGCCACGCGCACTACACGTTTCGGGTTAAATTTGCGCCACCGGCGTCAACGGCAACGGACCTCGCCCTTGTCGACCGAGGCGCCGATTGCCGCGCCACCGGCCGCGCCGATGATCGTACCCAGCGTCTTGGATCCGCCCGGAGCAATAATGTTGCCCAGCACGCCGCCCGCGATCCCGCCGACGATCAGGCCCGCCGTGCCGTCCTCGCGGCGGCAGTAATATCGCCCGTCGCGCCCGACATAGACATTGTCGCCACGGCTCAGGCGCCGTTCCTGATAACGGTCGCCGCTGCGGTAATAGCGTGCGGCATCCCATTCGCCGCCGCTCGCATAGCCGGGCCGGTCATAGCCATATTGCGTGCAGGCACCGGTCAGACCCATCGCCGCTGCGCTCAGTGCGATCATGCCGGTGCGAAGTGAACTAGTCATCGGGCATCTCCCTGTCGTTGATGCCCCCCGCGATGTCCTGCCAACGAAACGGGGCGCGGAAATATCCCGCGCCCCGATCATTTGTTCGCGATGTTGCGAGGTTAGCGACAGCGCTTGCGGCTGCCGCTGCGTTCGATCTCGCGACCCGCCACTGCGCCGGCGGCTGCACCGAGCAGCGTACCGACCGTGCGGTCGCCGCGGGTGTCGATCGAACGGCCCACCAGTGCACCGGCGACGCCACCGATGACCAGACCGGTCGTGCCATCGGGCTTGCGGCAATAGCGGCGGCCGTCACGGCCCTTCCACTCGCGATAGCTGTAGCGCTTCTTGCTGCTCTGCGCCTGCGCGTCGCTCGACGTCACCGGCAGCATCGAAGTGGCCGGGACGGCCAGCGAAGCGGCGCCCAGCGCCAGCATCAGATTACGCATCATATTTCTCCATCTCTACCTGAACTCTGTCCGCCAAGAACGCCGGGGTTTCGGACAGGGTTTCATGAACGCAACATTTCGGGCAGTTCATCTGGCATGCAGGAAGCCCGCAACCTCATCGAACGCCTCGATCTCGCACCCCATCCGGAGGGCGCTTGGTATCGGGAAACTTGGCGTTCTCAATCACTTGTGGATGGCGGTCGCTCACCCGGCACGGCAATCCTGTTCCTGCTGGAACAGGGTCAGCGGTCACACTGGCACCGGGTCGATGCCGACGAACTGTGGCTGTGGCACGCCGGATCGCCGCTCGACCTGATGATTGCACACGAGCGCGATGCCAATCCGGAGACCATCCTGCTTGGCGGCGATGTGGTCGCTGGCTACCAGCCCCAGGCGCGGGTGCCGATGAATCGCTGGCAGGCGGCCGACGCGCATCGCGGCTGGGCGCTGGTCAGCTGCGTCGTTGTCCCCGGCTTCGAATTTGCGGGATTCGAGCTTGCCCCGCCCCGGTGGTCGCCCTCCAGCCGCTAACCATTCCCGCGATCCACGTTATCCACAGGTGGTAACGGTCGATCTGCGCTTCGTCCGACTCGCAAATCGTGACAGCATCACTGGGCGGGCAGATGAGGACGCGGCGGGAAACCAAGGCAGAATCAACTGCTTGTCACGGCTCGATTGTCGCAGGTGCCTTCGGGAAACCACGAAGATCGGGACGGGGACGCCACCCCGGGAAACCGTGAAGGCGATGTTCGCATCGGCTTTGCGGGAACGAAACGGACAGGCGTCCGATGGCATCCTTCGGCCTCGTGCCGGGGATGACAGGCGGAAGGGACGGGACCAATGCCCTCGGGCGGCGGGAACAGACCGGAAGCCCGGACGCAAAGCCCGTCTTCGGACCGGGTGGAGCGGGTTGCAGCGGAGCGACAGTGCCTTCGGGCAAGGTCGGGAAGATGCAGCCAAAGCCGCGACGGAAACGAAGCCTTCGGGCAACAGGACCGACGCGAGGCCATCGAGCGAAACGACCCTTCGGGATCCTATTGTCTTGATGACCGGATCGCGATGCCGGAGCGCCGCAAGGCAGGATGGGATCGCAAGGACATCGAGGCGGGAACGCAGCTCTTCGGAGCCGCCCCCGTCCCGGTGACCGGCCAACGGACGCCTGGCGGACGTTGGGACGCACGGCTCCACGTCCCTTGCCGGTAGTGGAACCATGCTTGCCGCCGCTGCGGCGCACCCGTCTCCCGGATGGGCAGCGAGCGGATGGCGACACCGGGGGGCTGGCGGAAACGCCGGCCCCCTTTTGGTTTTGGGGTGCGGAGTGCGCACAGTGCGGTTGCGTTCCGCTCCCTCTCTCCGCTTGCGGGGAGAGGGGGATTCGCCCATTGGCGACGCGCCCGAGGCGACAGGCTCCTCTCCCAACTTCCGCAAGCGAAGAGAGAGCAATACCCTCCCGCAACGCCCCGTCACTCCGGCCCTCGTGTCGGCGTCCACGCCGCCGCACTTCCGACGCTATCGCCTCCTGCTTCCCGGTGGACCCCGGAACAAGTCCGGGGTGACGAAGAAAGGGGGCTGGACTGCGCCAACGTGGTCGTTACGCCTCTATTCCGATGGCCTTCGACACCCTCCACGTCGCCCTTGCCGCCGCGATGTTCTTCGGCGCGTTGCTCTATTCCACCGTCGGCCATGGCGGGGCGTCATCGTACATCGCGCTGATGGCGCTGTTCAGCGTACCGGTCGCGACGATGCGGCCCACCGCGCTGGTCCTCAACCTGATCGTCGCGAGCCTCGGATCGATCCGCTACACTCGCGCCGGGCTGTTCCGTTGGCGCACGCTCTGGCCTTTCCTTGTCGGTGCGTTACCTGCGGCATTCGTCGGCGGGATGATCGAGATCGCCCCCGAACTCTACCAGCCTTCGATCGGCGTGATCCTGCTCTTTGCCGCAGCACGGATGCTGTGGCCGGGCGACATGAAGGCCGAGCGCGAATGGCATGATCCGCCGATCTGGCTCGCGATCCTCGCCGGCGTTGGTCTCGGTCTGCTCGCGGGGTTGACCGGCACCGGCGGCGGCATCTTCCTCTCGCCGCTGCTGCTGTTCTGCGCCTGGTCCGCACCCAAGCCGGCGTCGGGCGTGGTCGCGATATTCATCCTGGCCAATTCCGCCGCAGGACTTGCCGGCAATTTCGCGTCGGTCGGCAGCCTGCCCCCCGAACTCCCGCTCTACGGCGTCGCGGTCCTCGCGGGCGGCCTGATCGGCACCACGCTCGGCATCAAGCTACCGCAAAAGTGGATCCTGCGCGCCTTGGGCGTCGTCCTGCTGGTCGCCAGCGCGAAGCTGTTCGGGGTGTATTGAGCACGGGAGCGTCGGCTCAACGCTTTCGCAGGGTGCAGGCGATTTTCGGCGTGGGATTGCTCGCCTTGCATGCCGCGAGCTCGCGCGGGCTACGGCATTTGCGAACGCGCGGCGTTTGCCGGTCCGCGCCGCGCACGACCGGGCAGGTCTGAACGAGCGTCTTTGATCCCTTCTCGACCGGCTTGAGCGCCACGGACTTGCCTGATGAGGCGCTGGATTGGCTTGCGACGGCGGTCGCGGTTCCTGCCACGATCAGCAGTGTCGCGATCGTCGTCCGCATTGCTACAGCCTCCCGTGCGATCGGGCGTTCAGCCCCCCACTGCCTTCTTCAGCTTGTCGAAGAACCCGGTCGAGATCGGGCATTCCTCGCCCGTCTCCAGCGCGCGGAACTGTTCGAGCAGTGCGCGTTGTTCGCCCGACAGCTTGGTCGGGATCTCGACCTCGATCCGCACCACCAGGTCGCCGCGACCGCGTCCCTGTAGCACGGGCATGCCTGCGCCGCGCTGGCGCACCTCGCGCCCGCTCTGCGTGCCGGGGTGGAGGTGGACCTTGTGCAGCTCGCCGTCCGGCCCCGGAATCTCGATCTCGCCGCCCAGCGCCGCCGTGGTGAAGCTGATCGGCGCGCGCGCGAACAGGGTCGTGCCCTCACGTTCGAAGATCGCATGCGGCTTGACGTGCAGGAAGATGTAGAGGTCGCCCGGAGGCGCACCGCGCGCGCCCGCCTCGCCCTGACCTGCCATGCGGATGCGGGTGCCTTCGTCGACGCCCGGCGGGATGTTGACGTTCAGCGTCACCGTCTTGTCGACGCGACCCTCGCCGCGGCAGTTGCGGCACGGATCGGCGATCGTCTGTCCCGCGCCGTGGCACGACGGACAGGTCCGCTCGACCACGAAAAAGCCCTGCTGCGCGCGCACCTTGCCGTGTCCGGCACAGGTGGTGCAGCGCTTGGCCATCGTCCCCGGCGACGCGCCGGTGCCGCCGCATGGCTCGCACGGGCCAGACACGTCAATGGTGATGTCGGTCGCCTTGCCGTGGAAGGCGTCTTCCAGGCTGATTTCCATGTCGTAGCGCAGGTCGGCGCCGCGCGCCTGGCGCTGGCCACCGCCACCGCCGCGCCCGCCCATGAACTCGCCGAACATGGATCTGAAGATATCGGAAAAGGCGTCGAAGCCCTGTCCGCCACCGCCGCCCATGCCGCCCGGCCCGGCATGGCCGAACCGGTCATAGGCCGCGCGCTTCTGCGGGTCCTTCAGGCAGTCATAGGCTTCGTTGATCGCCTTGAACTTGGCTTCCTGATCCTTGCACCCGCCATGCTTGTCGGGGTGGCACTGGATCGCCAGCTTGCGAAACGCCGATTTGATCGTCGCATCGTCTGCATCGCGCGAAACGCCGAGCAGTTCGTAATAGTCAATCTGGGTGGTCATTCACGCGGCCCCCGCCCGTTCCCCCGCCGCCTTTCCTTGGGAGTGAAAGGGGCGGGGGCGAGCACAAATTACGCCTTGTTGTCGTCCACCTCGGAGAATTCGGCGTCGACGACTTCTTCGCCGTCCGCCGCATTCGCCGCACCAGCATCGGCCGCAGGCGAAGCCTCCGACTGCTGCTGCTTCTCGTAGATCGCCTGACCCAGCTTCATCGCGACCTGCGCGAGGGCCTGGCTCTTCTCGTTCATCGCGTCCGCGTCGCCGCTCTCGACTGCCGCCTTGGCCGCGTCGATCGCCGACTGGATTTCGCCCTTCAGAGCGTCGTCGACCTTGTCGCCATTTTCGGCGAGCTGGCGTTCGGTGGTGTGGATCAGCGATTCGGCATTGTTCTTCGCCTCGGCGGCGGCGCGACGCGCCTTGTCCTCCTCGGCGAACTTCTCGGCGTCGCGCACCATCTGGTCGATGTCGCTGTCCGACAGGCCACCGCTGGCCTGGATGCGGATCTGCTGCTCCTTGCCGGTGCCCTTGTCCTTGGCCGACACGTTGACCAGGCCGTTGGCGTCGATATCGAAAATCACCTCGATCTGCGGCACGCCGCGCGGGGCGGGGGGGATGCCGACCAGGTCGAACTGACCCAGCAGCTTGTTGTCCGCCGCCATTTCGCGCTCGCCCTGGAAGACGCGGATCGTCACCGCCTGCTGATTGTCATCGGCAGTCGAATAGACCTGGCTCTTCTTGGTCGGGATCGTCGTGTTGCGGTCGATCATGCGGGTGAACACGCCACCCAGCGTCTCGATGCCCAGCGACAGCGGGGTCACGTCGAGCAGCAGCACGTCCTTGACGTCGCCCTGCAGCACGCCGGCCTGGATCGCCGCGCCGATCGCCACCACCTCATCGGGGTTGACGCCGGTATGCGGCTCCTTGCCGAAGAATTCCTTCACGACCTGGCGCACCTTGGGCATGCGGGTCATGCCGCCGACCAGCACCACTTCGTCGATCTGCGCAGCCTTCACGCCCGCGTCCGACATCGCCTTGCGGCACGGGTCGAGCGTGCGGGTGATCAGCTCGTCGACCAGCCGCTCCAGCTCCGCGCGCGACAGCGTCTTGACGAGGTGCTTGGGGCCATTCTGATCGGCGGTGATGAAGGGCAGGTTGACCTCGGTCGTCTGCGCCGACGACAGCTCGATCTTCGCCTTCTCGGCCGCTTCCTTCAGACGCTGGAGCGCCAGCTTGTCCTTGGTCAGGTCGATGCCTTCGGCCTTCTTGAACTCGTCGGCGAAATACTGGACCAGCTTGGAATCGAAATCCTCGCCGCCCAGGAAGGTGTCGCCATTGGTCGCCTTCACCTCGAACACGCCGTCGCCGATCTCGAGAATCGAGATGTCGAACGTGCCGCCGCCAAGGTCATAGACCGCGATGGTCTTGTTGTTGTCCTTCTCGAGGCCATAGGCGAGCGCCGCCGCGGTCGGCTCGTTGATGATGCGCAGCACTTCCAGGCCCGCGATCTTGCCCGCGTCCTTGGTCGCCTGACGCTGGGCGTCGTTGAAGTAAGCCGGGACGGTGATGACGGCCTGCGTCACGGTCTCGCCGAGGTAGGATTCGGCGGTTTCCTTCATCTTCTGCAGGATGAAGGCGCTGATCTGGCTGGGCGAATAATCCTCGCCGCCCGCCTTGACCCATGCGTCGCCGTTCGCACCCTTCACGATCGTGTAGGGGACCAGCTCGGTGTCCTTCTTGGTAATGGGATCGTCAAAGCGGCGGCCGATCAGGCGCTTGACCGCAAAGACGGTGTTGTCGGGGTTCGTGACCGCCTGGCGCTTGGCCGGCTGGCCGATCAGTCGCTCGCCATCCTTGGCGAATGCGACGATGGACGGCGTGGTGCGTGCGCCTTCCGCATTCTCGATCACCTTGGGCTTGCCGCCCTCCATCACTGCCACGCAGCTGTTGGTCGTGCCGAGATCGATTCCGATAACCTTACCCATGAGTCCTCTAAGGCCCCCGTATGCTAAATCATGTTAAACCAGTGCGTTACCGCGCCCCTGAAGCGGCAACGCGGCCTTCGCTAGGCGGGATATAGGAGTGCCGCGCCTTGCCGCAAGAGCGTGGCGCACCTAGGAATTTCACGGATGTTCCCAGAATCGGGAGAAGGAGTTTCGACGATGCGGTCTTTGGTGACGGTCATGGCGGCGGCGGTGGCGCTGGCGGGATGTGAGCAGGCACAACTTGGCGTCGAGGACGCCTGGGTCCGCCTGCCCGCGGTGTCGAGCCGTCCGGGCGCGGCCTATTTCACGGTCAAGGGCGGGAATGAGGCGACCAGCCTGCTCGGCGTTTCTTCCCCTGCGGCGGTGCGGACCGAGCTGCACGAAATGAAGCATGAGGGCGGCATGATGACGATGGCCCCGATCAAGGACGTTGCCATCCCCGCCGGCGGCACGGTCAAGTTCGAACCGGGCGGCAAGCATGTCATGCTCTACGACCTCTCGCCCGAAATCCGCGCCGGCGGCAAGATCCCGCTGCGCCTCGCTTTCGCCAATGGCAAGACGGTCGAGGTCGAAGCCGAACTGCGCGCGCCCGGGCAGGAGAAGTAATCGGGCGGCGGGTGCCTTAATTGTCTATCTAATTGTCCAGGGTCAGGAGCGGCGCAGCCAGCCGCGCAGAAAGGTCAGCACGGGGAGGGCGAGCAGGAGCGACGCGGCGATGTCGCGCCATCCGTCGCCGGTAAGGCCCAGGACGAGGCCAGCCAGGCTCGTGACGAGCAGAAACACCGGGGCTGCCAGCACGCTGCCCGCTCCACGCGGTCCGATGCGGCGCGACGCGCTCACAGCGCCGATCCGGCATGAACGATTTCGTCCACCGCCCGCTCGGTGTTCCGCGCGCCCTTGCCCAACCACAATTGCAGCCCGGTCCACAGCACCCAGATCGTCGCCAGCGTCAGGATCGCCCACAGCATCTTGAGCGCGATCCCGCCATAGTCGCCGAAATGCAGCGGCTTGGACAGCATCAGCGCCTGGTTGAGCGCAGGCATTGCCGCGGTGTCGGTCAGCGTGCCGGTTTCGGCATCGACCAGCGCGGGGGTCAGCACATGGCTGGTCAGCGGCGTATCGCCCTGAAAGAAGATCGCATAATGCCGCCCGCTGCTCCATGCGCCGCCGGGAAAGCCGATAAACTGCGGCGACACGCCGGGCAAAGCCGCCTTGGCGGCCGTCATCGCCTTGTCGACCGATCCGTAGTCAGCGGGGGTGAGCGGCTGGTCCGCACCGCGCGCGGCGACCATCGCCTTCAGCTCGCCCTCGCGCCAGCTGTCGGTCAGCGGGTCGGCAAAGGCATTGATCACCCCGGTCAGTCCGACCACCAGCGCCCAACCCAGCGTCACCACGCCGAGCAGGTTATGCGTGTCGAGCCGCCGCACCCGCGCGCTCCGCGACTTGCGCAGCGTTCCGAACGGCAACCGCCGCATGAACGGGACGTAGAGGACCACACCCGACGCGATCGCGAGGATGAACAGTCCGCCCATCACGCCCAGAAACAACATCCCCGGCAGCCCCAGGAACATATCGGTATGTAGCTGCAGCAGGAAGTGCATCACGCCCTCTTCCTTGATCTCCCCCGCGCTCGCACCGGTGGTGCGGTCGTACGAGAATAGCCGCATCGCCGATCCCGGCGCATCGGGCGTCGGTCCGACGGTCACGGTGATGATCGGATTGTCCTGGCTGAACCCGATGAACAACGGCACCCCCACCGCCCTGCGCCACCGCCTTGGCGATCAGGCTGTCGAGCGGCACGCCGCCCTGCGCCGACGGCATGCCCTGCATCGCCGTGGCCGCATCGCGTTCAGTCAGCGCCTCGATCTCGTCGTGAAAGATCAGCGGCAGTCCGGTGACGCACAGCATCAGCAGGAACGCCGTCGACACGATGCTGCTCCACTTGTGGATCAGGAACCAGGTCTTGATCGTCGAGCGGGTCACGGAGAGCGGCGATCCTGGGAGGGCGTGGAGGAAGCAAGCGCCTAACCCGCGCCACGCTGCACGTCAATGCGAGGCATTCGCAATTGCAATCCGCTTACGCGCTTCGCCATGTCCCCGGCGCGACGTCATCCAGCGTCCAGTCGCCCACGCGCCAGCGCACCAGCCGCAACGTCGGATGGCCGACCGCTGCGGTCATGCGCCGCACCTGCCGGTTACGCCCTTCGGCGATGGTCAGCGCGATCCAGCAATCGGGGACGCTCTTGCGGAACCGCACCGGCGGGTCGCGCGGCCAGATCGCGGGCGGGTCGATCCGCTCGGCCAGCGCCGGGCGGGTCATCCCGTCCTTCAATCGCACTCCGCTGCGCAGCGCCGCCAGCGCGGCGTCATCCGGCTCGCCCTCGACCTGCGCCCAATAGGTTTTGGCCACCTTGTGCTTCGGGTCGGCGATCCGCGCCTGCAACCGCCCGTCATCGGTCAGCAGCAACAACCCTTCGCTGTCGCGATCCAGCCGCCCGGCGGGATATACCCCCGGCACGTCGATATAGTCCGCCAGCGTCGGATGCCCGCTCCCCTCGTCGGTGAATTGCGAGAGCACGCCCCAGGGCTTGTTGAACAGGATCAGCATGGGGAGGGTCTAGACATAACCGTCCCCACGTTCCACCTCAGCCGCGATGACCCATCGCCGCCCGCTCACCCCCCGGAGAGATCGCCTTGGCGCGCAGCATCTTCGGCGATGCGATCGACTATGCCGCCGCCGCCATCGCCAATCGCAAATGGATCTTCTTTCAGCCGCGCGGCGTCACCATGGCCCCGCGCGGTTGCATCCATTTCCATCCCAGGGGCGGCAATTACCGCGACGATTTCGCGAGCGCCCCCTCTCGCTCCAGGGCCATTTCATCCATGAGATGACCCATGTCTGGCAGCATCAGCAGGGCATCTTCCTGCCCCTGCGCCGCCACCCGTTCTGCCGCTACGATTACGCGCTCAAGCCCGGCTGGACGCTCGACCGCTACGGGATCGAGCAGCAGGCAGAGATCGTCCGCCACGTCTTCCTGCTCGGTCGCGGCGCGACCATCCCCGGCGCGCCGCCCGCCGCGCACTATCGCGGTATCCTGCCCTTCACGCCGGACTGAGCCGAATTATTGCGGTCGTTCGGCCGCATTGTCGCTGGGCAGGCGTACCGGCTCGGTCGGCCGCGTCGGTGCCGGCGGCGGCGGCGGCGGTGGCGGTGGAGGTGCGACCCGAACCGGGGGCGGCGCGGCCTGCGGGCGCTGTGGCGGGGTATATTGCGGGCGCGGCTGGGGTTGAGCCTGAGGCTGGGATTGAGGCTGCGGTTGCGGTTGCGGTCGCCATTGCGGGCGCGGCTGGGGCTGGGCCTGAGGCTGCGGCTGCGGTCGCCATTGCGGGCGCGGCTGGGGCTGGGCCTGAGGCTGCGGCTGCGGTCGCCATTGCGGGCGCGGCTGGGGCGAAGTTTGCGGCACCGTGCCGGGCTGCGGCGTGATGCGGACCGGACCCTGCGGGCCACTTTCCCGCGGCACCGCACCCTCGGGCATCCGGCGACGCCACTGGCCGGGGCGATCGCCTTCGGGTCGCCCGGCACCGGGGCGGGGCGGACGCGGTGTCGCAACGGGTGGCGGGGCAGGGGTTGGGGCAGGTTGCACCGCGACCGGCGGCACCGGCGCGGGAGTCGGCGCCGGCGATGGGGTCATGCCCGGCCGCCCTCCGTCCGGCCGCTGTCCGCCGGGACGTCCCGCGCCAGTCTGGCCACCCTCGGGCCGTCCACCACCCGGACGTCCGGCACCGGGCCGACCAGCCTCGGGCCGACCACCGCCGGGACGTCCCGCGCCACTCTGGCCGCCCTCCGGCCGCCCGCCCGGGCGTCCAACTCCGGGCCGTCCACTCTCCGGCCGCCCGCCGCCGGGTCGACCGGCTCCCGGTCGGCCATCGCGGTCGCGCCATGGCGGACGCACGCCCAGCCCGGGACGACCCGGTCGACCCGGTCCGTCAAAGCGCGGCGGGGCCCCACGAAAATCGTCGCGCTGCCAGCGGCGAAAGCGATCGCCGTCCAGCCGCCGCCGCTCGCGCTCGCGCTCCAGCCGCAAGCGCCAGCGCACGCCGTCCGCCCCGCTGCGCCAGCGCTGCCAGCCCGGATGCCGCATCCGCCCGGTTTCCCAGCGCAGCCGCCATTCGATCACCGTCGCGATCTGGCCCGCCCACCATCCGGCGTCGACCGCGTCCCATTGCTCCTCGCCGTCCGCAGCCTCGCGCAGATCGATGCCGCGCTCATACAATTCGGCGGCCCGATCGTCCCACATGTCGCTCTCGCGCGGGGACAAGGCCGCACCGCCGCTGTCATAGACCAGCGCCAGCCGCTGCCCCTGATAGGCGAATGAGCGCCGCGCCTCCTGCACCAGGAACGGTGCATCCGCATCCGGCTCGAAATAATAATAGCGCATCGCGCCATCCTCGTCGGTCTCAGCCAGCACCAGATGCCCGGTCTGCAACTCCCAGCCCCACGCATCCCCGCGCCCGAAGCCAAAGGTGAAGTCCGGCGGCGCATCGCCGATCGCCTCCAGCAAGCCATCGGCGGCGTCGATCCAGTAATAATCGCCAGCATCCGCCCGCCATCCGGCCTGCGCGGCGGGGGAAGGGGCATTGGCGGCGGGAGCAGGCGCACCCGCCGTCGAAGCCGAACCGACACCCCCCACCCGCCAGCACCAGCGCCATCGCCGCCAGGCTCACTCCACGCACACGCCGCATCGTTCCGCTCCCAAAGTCCATGCCGCGATAGTCGGCGAGTCGGTATGAACGGCGGGTGGATGGAATTGGGGGGATGGACGCCAACTGAAAATGTAAGAAGACCGCCCTGACCCAGTCTGTGAAGCCGGAACCGTAGGCCCGTTGCACCCGCGCTCTCACCCCGGCTTGCGCGTCACCAGGCCAATGAACCCCGAACGCACATCAACCAGCTTTGCTGGTGCCCCCCCCCCTCGCAACCCGCCGCCCGCGCCCCTATCTCCCCCCTAGCTTCCCCTCAAGAACAAAGCTAGAACTCCCGGCATGGCACTGACTCACATTTCCGTCCGCGGCGCGCGCGAGCATAACCTCAAGGGCGTGGACATCGACATTCCGCGCGACACGCTGACGGTCATCACCGGCCTGTCGGGCAGCGGCAAATCCAGCCTCGCCTTCGATACCATCTATGCCGAGGGGCAGCGGCGCTATGTCGAGAGCCTGAGCGCCTATGCGCGCCAGTTCCTCGAGATGATGCAGAAGCCCGATGTCGAGCATATCGATGGCCTCAGCCCCGCGATCAGCATCGAGCAGAAGACGACCAGCCGCAACCCGCGCTCGACCGTCGCGACGGTGACCGAGATCTACGATTATATGCGCCTGCTGTGGGCGCGCGTCGGCATCCCCTACAGCCCCGCCACCGGTCTGCCCATCGCGGCGCAGACTGTCAGCCAGATGGTCGACCGCGTCCTCGCGCTCCCCGAAGGCACCCGCCTGCTGCTCCTCGCCCCCGTCGTGCGCGGCCGCAAGGGCGAGTATCGCAAGGAACTCGCCGAGTGGCAAAAGGCCGGTTTCCAGCGCGTCCGCATCGACGGCGAAACCTATCTGATCGAGGAAGCCCCCGCGCTCGACAAGAAGTACAAGCATGACATCGAGGTGGTCGTGGACCGCCTGGTGGTCCGCGACGACATCGCCACGCGCCTCGCGGAGAGCTTCGAGACGGCGCTGAAGCTGGCGGACGGGCTGGCCTTCGTCGATCTGGTGGACACCACGGTCGACGCGCTCGCCAACAACCGCGTAAACGAAGCGCCGCAGAGCTTCACCCACGACGTCGCCCCAGCGAAAGCTGGGGCCTCCAGCGAAGGCGCGCTGCCGTCAGAGACCCCGGCTTTCGCCGGGGTGACGGATGGCAAGATGAAGGGCACCGGTCTGCCGCCCAACCGCATCGTCTTCTCCGAACGCTTCGCCTGTCCTGTCAGCGGCTTCACCATCGCCGAGATCGAACCGCGCCTGTTCTCCTTCAACGCCCCGCAGGGCGCGTGCCCGGCGTGCGACGGCCTCGGCGAAAAGCTGGTGTTCGACGAAGACCTCGTCGTCCCCAACCATGAGCTGAGCATCAAGAAGGGTGCGGTCGTCCCCTGGGCCAAGTCCAATCCGCCCAGCCCCTATTACATGCAGGTGCTCGGCAGCCTCGCCCGCGAATTCGGCTTCTCCCTCGACACCCCGTGGAAGGACCTGCCCGGCGAGGTCCAGCTGATCATCCTCCACGGCACCGGCGGGCGTCCGGTCACGCTCACCTTCATCGACGGCCGCAAGAGCTACGACGTGAAGAAGCCGTTCGAGGGCGTCATCGGCAACCTCAACCGCCGCATGCTCCAGACCGAAAGCGCCTGGATGCGCGAGGAACTGTCCAAATACCAGGCCGCGCACCCGTGCGAGACCTGCCACGGCGCGCGCCTCAAGCCGGAGGCGCTGGCGGTCAAGATCGCGGGCCGCGACATCTCCAGCGTCACCCGCCTGTCGGTCGCCGACGCGGTCCCGTTCTTCCAGACGCTTCCCGCCGCGCTCACCGGCCAGCAGCAGGAGATCGCCCGCGCGATCCTCAAGGAAATCGACGAACGCCTCGGCTTCCTCAACAATGTCGGCCTCGATTACCTCAACCTCGATCGCACCAGCGGCACGCTGTCGGGCGGGGAGAGCCAGCGCATCCGCCTCGCGTCACAGATCGGCAGCGGCCTGTCCGGCGTCCTCTACGTCCTCGACGAACCCAGCATCGGCCTGCATCAGCGCGACAACGACATGCTGCTCGTCACCCTCCGGCGGCTCCGCGATCTCGGCAACACCGTGCTGGTGGTCGAACATGACGAGGACGCGATCCGCAGCGCCGATTACGTCATCGACATGGGGCCGGGCGCGGGCGTCCATGGCGGCGAGGTCGTCGCACAGGGGACGTTCGAACAGGTGCTCGCCTGCACCGACTCCATCACCGCCGACTATCTCGCCGGCCGCCGCGAAGTCCCGCTCCCCGCCAAGCGCCGCAAGGGCAATGGCAAGAAGCTGACCGTCCACAACGCCACCGCCAACAACCTCACCGGCGTCACCGCGTCGATCCCGCTCGGCACCTTCACCTGCATCACCGGCGTGTCCGGCTCGGGCAAGTCGAGCTTCACCATCGACACGCTCTACGCCGCCGCCGCGCGTCACCTCAACGGCGCGCGCATGCTCGCGGGCAAGCATGACCGGATCACCGGCCTCGATCATCTCGACAAGGTGATCGACATCGATCAGTCGCCGATCGGCCGCACCCCGCGCTCCAACCCCGCGACCTATACCGGCGCCTTCACCAACATCCGCGACTGGTTCGCCGGGCTGCCCGAGGCTCAGGTGCGCGGCTACAAGCCCGGCCGGTTCAGCTTCAACGTCAAGGGCGGGCGGTGCGAGGCCTGCACCGGCGACGGCCTGCTCAAGATCGAAATGCACTTCCTGCCCGACGTCTACGTCACCTGCGACGTATGCCACGGCCAGCGCTACAACCGCGAAACGCTGGAGGTGAAGTTCAAGGGGCGCAGCATCGCCGACGTGCTCGACATGACGGTCGAGGATGCGGTGGAGTTCTTCAAGGCCGTCCCCCCGATCCGCGACAAGATGGCGATGCTGGCCGAAGTCGGCCTCGGCTATATCAAGGTCGGCCAACAGGCCACGACCCTGTCCGGCGGCGAAGCCCAGCGCGTCAAACTCGCCAAGGAACTCAGCCGCCGCGCCACCGGCCAGACGCTCTACATCCTCGACGAACCCACCACGGGTCTGCATTTCGAGGACGTCCGCAAGCTGCTGGAGGTGCTCCACGCGCTGGTCGAACAGGGCAACACCGTGGTGGTGATCGAACATAACCTCGATGTCATCAAGACCGCCGACTGGATCCTCGACCTCGGCCCCGAAGGCGGCGTCAAGGGCGGCGAGATCGTCGCCGAGGGCACGCCGGAGGCAGTGGCGAAGGAGCCGCGCAGCTATACGGGGAAGTATCTTGCGCCGTTGCTGGAGCGGGGTGGGGTGAAGGAGCGGGCTGAGGTGGCGGCGGAGTAGAGAGGTATGGGTGCGAACCGCTCACACCACTATGTTCCTAAGTGCTATCTACGCAACTTCGCTGAGAGCGCTGGGCAGAAGACGATCAGTCTCTTCAATATCAGGCAGCGAAAGGTGATAAAGGGCGCTCCGATCAAAAGCCAATGCGCTCGAGATTTCCTCTATGGCCGTGATGAACTCGAGTTTCATTTGAGTGAAATTGAAGGGCGATACGCTGAGTGGATTACCCGTGGCATACTCGCTTGCCCTCCCCGACTTATCGAAGGCATCGACGTATTTTGTAGGTTTTTCGCGATCATCCAATACATGCGAACCGAAGCTCATGCGGCGCGCATGCGGGCTCACTTCTCACTAACGACCGCTCTCGCGGATATTCCTATCGACAGTGAGTTTCTGGCTGGCATGGATATGTCGGATACGGCCTTGGCACGCGATGGCATCAATTTTGCGCTTCAACTTAGACCGCACCTTGATGATCTGAAATTCGTCTTGCTCGATAACAGATCGTCTGAGAATTTTTTGACCTGTGACGATCCAGTGGTGATGACCAATCGCCTATATTTTCTGCGCGTTGGCGATAGCAACTTCGGGTTAGGCAGCGCAGGGACGATCTTCTCTCTCCCGTTGTCACCCAAAGTCGCGATGCTGCTTTATGACGGCGACGTTTATGCTCCGCGTAAACGCAGTCCACAGTGGGTCACATGCAGCCAAGTATCTGATGTTAGAGCCTTCAACGATTTGATCTTTCTGAAAGCCCGAGAAAACGTTTACTTCTGCTCGCCAGATGATTTCTCGCACGATCATTTTCAGCAAGTCGAAAGCGCGCGGATAGCCCACTGGGAACGAGGTAAAGTCCTAGGGTCGGGACCCATAAACGGGATTCCCTTGGCGGCTGGGATGTGATTCATGCGCTGCGCCAGCAGGAGCGTGGATTTGAGCGAGTTTTGGTTGAGTGAAGCCCAGTTCGAGCGGCTTCGTCCGCTGCTGCCGGACAAGGTGCGCGGTGTGGCGCGGGTCGATGATCGGCGGGTGATCAGCGGCATCATTCATGTGGTGAAGTCGGGCGGGCGCTGGGTCGACGCGCCGGCCTGCTACGGGCCGAGGAAGACGCTCTACAACCGGTTCGTGCGCTGGGCGGCAAAGGGTGTGTGGCAGGAGCTGTTCGTCACGCTCGCGGCAGCAGGCGGGCCGCCCGCCGAGGTCCTGATCGACAGCACGCATATGAAGGCGCACCGCTCCGCGGGCGGTGGAAAAGGGGGGGCGCTCGTCCAGGCGATCGGGATCAGCCGGGGCGGCCGCAACAGCAAGCTCCACGCGCTCACCGACGGCGAAGGTCGGCCGCTCCGCTTCCTGCTGACCGGTGGCCAGGTCGCCGACTGCCGCGCAGCCGATGTGTTGCTCGATGATCTCGCGCCGCGCACCATCGTGCTCGCGGACAAGGCTTACGACAGCAATGCGATCCGCGACCTGATCGAGCGGCAGGGTGCCGTTCCGAACATCCCCTCCAAGACGAACCGCCGCTGGAAAAGCTGCTTCTCCAAGACGCTCTACAAGGGCCGCAACGCCGTCGAGCGCATGTTCTGCCGCCTCAAGGATTATCGCCGCATCGCCACCCGCTACGACAAGCTCGCCACCAACTTCCTCAGCGCCATCTACCTCGCCGCAGCCGTCACATGGTGGTTATGAGTCCCGACCCTAGTGCAGGTAGACGAGAATGAGCATGGTCGGATATTCCGAGAGTCGGATGAACTTTTACCTGACGGAGCGTCCGTCATCTGGACATCGCAGCAGCATCCCCGTCCGTTGCGTTGGCCGAAATTGCTCCCCTTCAAGACACCAGCTTTCGGTTACAGCAATGGCTCGGGTATGGGGTACATGCGTCGCGCTACGGTGCCGCCAGAGGCAGGGGGCGTAATGCGCCGACGGGTGTAGCCTGACATACCGTTTCATAGCTTATCGAGCTTCGATAAAGCGTTCGCGGTTACTGAGTAGCGTCTGGATCTGGCTCCACCGCGGCTCCAGCCAAGCCACCAGTGCCCGATTGCTCGCATTCCCACACCTCAGCCATAGAAACGCGAACCGATCCGGCAGCCGCAGCGTCACGAAGTCTTCGTCTTTGCTGACCAGCACGGCACCGTCCGCTTCCGCCCGCGCCGCGATCTCAACATCGCTCGCCGCGATCATGCCGATCTCGGCCACATGAACCGCTTCATGCCCACGAGCGCGCAGCCACCCGCCCAAGGCGGGCGGCAATTGCGCATCGATCAGGAACTTCATTCGGCGGCGAGCACTACCGGATGGTCCGCCTGCGCCGCCGCATAGGCCAGCACAGCGCGCACATCATCCTCGCTCAGATAGGGGAAGTCGGCAGCGATCTCCGCCGGGGTCGCGCCGCCCGCCAGCATCTCCAACACGTCCTTCACCCGAACGCGCGTTCCGGTTACCACCGGACGCCCGCCACAGACCAGCGGGTCCACCGAGATGCGCGAGAAGCCTGCGAGCGTCATCACATCAAGATGTGCCGAATATGCGAAAATCGCAAGTTCTGCCGCTCTGGCATCCCATACCTCGCCAAGCTAACCTTTCCCCATGCCCCACCTCGAAACCCAATTCGCCCATCTCGGCCTAAACGCCACCGCCACCGTCGAACCCCCCTTCGACGGCATGGCCTGGTACGCCGGCTACGAACAACGCCACGCCGCCGACGGGATCGAGGGCCGCCTCGTCTCGCAATACAGCTTCACCGAAAGCTGGACCTCCTGGGAAGTCCACCCGCACGGTGCGGAGCTGGTCATCTGCACCGCAGGGGAAATGACGCTGGTGCAGGAACTGCCCGATGGCACCACCACCCGCGAAACCCTCACCCCCGGCGACTATGCGATCAACCCGCCCGGCGTGTGGCACACGGCGGACGTGCCCCCCGGCACCACCGCCACCGCGATCTTCATCACCCCCGGCGCCGGCACCGACCACCGCCCGCGCTGATCCGCGCCCTTGCGCCGCACGCCGCGCTACGCTCTCATCGCCGCACAAGGAGGGAAGGGGGACCCTGATGACCGACCTGCTCGCACTGCTGATCATCCTCGGCGGCATCGCCTTCCCGTTCATCGCCATGCCCCTGCTGTGGCGCCGCATGAAGCGCGTGCGCGACGCCAGCTATCGTGAGGCAAGGGCAAAGGAGCGCCCCCACACCGCGTGGGAGGAAAGCGCGCCGCGCGCCGACGGCCTTTCCACCACGCGCCGCCACGATCCCAACGAAGCGCTGATCGACCTCGGCGACCGCGCCCGCCACAGCCGCTGGCCGCTCAACAACGAATAGGGGCTGCTCGCCACGCCACGCTTTACTAGAGTATCAATCTAGACTATCACTCCAATCATCACGATCTGGAGTCGCCCCCATGCCCCATATCCGTTCCCGCAAGTCCAGCATTGCCGCCACCCTCGCGGTCCTGCTCGCCACCGCAGTCCCCGCCGCCGCCGCCTGGTACATCAAGTTCGACGGCGTCGATGGCAGCGCCGCCGGCGGTGAGCACAAGGAGTGGATCGAGATCGCCTCGGTCAGCCTCGCGACCGCCAGGGGTGCTGCTGGCGACCGCCGCATCGCCAGCGGCAGCGACCCCGTCCCCGCCGGCCTGCTGCTTCCCGCCGTTCAGAAGGCGCGAGTGCTGACCGCCGCCGTTCCCGCCTGGCGCGGGTGCAAGGTCGGCCAGCGGCTCCCCCGCCTGCCGATCCGCAACGACAAGACCGGTCGTACCGGCGCGATCCTCGACGCCACGGTCACCGATTGCGGCGCCGAACAGATCAGCCTCAACTTCTCTAAGATCGAGATGCGCTGAAACGGCGGGGGAGGGGGCTTTCCTACAGCCCCCGTTCCGACATATCTGGATGGTCCTCTCGTCATCGAAGGGACCGCCCATGATCCAGCCGCATCGCTGCGCCCGACCCGCCGGTCGCGTGCCCGTCGTTCGAGTGTCGCACAGGTGTCGCGTCGCTTGTGTCAGCCAGTCGCGTCGCGATCGCGCGCCAGTCGCGCCCTTGTCGGCCCTGTGTCGCCCCTGCGTCGCGCAGGTGTCGCGACGCTGGCGCAAACCCGTCCCGTCGCGGTCGCATTCCGGTCGTTTCGCCCCGAAACACCCCCATGTTCGTCAGCTTGGTCGGAAGCCTGTCACCCCGCGAAACCGGCAATCCGGGGGAGGCAGGGGGTGCCGCCGCCTGCCATTCCGCGGCCTGCCCTTGTAAATTCCGGGCATTGGGCGCATATGGGGGGCTGCTACAGTCGCAAATCGACGGTCTTCGGTGCTTTGCGGCCCCTTCTTCCTTCTTTCCCTGCCTCCGCAGCGCGAGGTCCGCCCACACGGGGCGCGCCGATAGCAGAAGGAAGTATCCAATGAGCATCAACGGCACCGTCAAATTCTTCAATGCGGACAAGGGCTATGGCTTCATCGCCCCCGACAACGGCGGCGGCGACGCTTTCGTGCACATCTCCGCGGTTGAGCGCGCCGGCATGGCGACGCTGAACCAGGATCAGCGCGTCAGCTACGAGCTGGAGCAGGACAAGCGCGGCAAGATGGCTGCGGTGAACCTCCAGGCTGTCGACTAATTCGTGCCGGGCGGCGCGCGCCGAGCGTGCGCCGCCCGAAACTACCAGCAAAAAGGAGGTGCCGGATGGCTGCCCAGACGCTGACCTATCGTGACAATGCGGCGAAATGCCGCGCCGATGCCGATTCCGCGACGCTCGACAATGTCCGTGAGCGCAATTTGCGCGCCGAGGCTGCATGGCTCGCCATGGCCGATCGCCAGGAACGCACCGACACTGCCCGCGCCGTGCGCGAGGCGAATGTAACACCCAGACAGGATACCCAGTGAAGTCGATTTTTTTCGCTAAGTACCAGACTCTTACCCATCATCAGCGGTCGGCGCGTCCGCCGCTCACCTTCCTCGCCCGGCGCACCGCCGACGACCTCCGCGCCGCCGCAGTGGCCCGCGCCGCCGTCCTCGAAGTGATCGGCTAGAACAGCTCGGCAATCCCCGCGGTTAGCAGCAACAGGCTGACCGCCGCCAGCAACACCGCATTGGTCCGCCGTCCGTTGACCCGCAGCAGCACCAGCAGCAGGATCAGCACGCCGAGCGAGGCCAGCACCTCCACCGCGTCCCCGGTCCCGGAGAATGTCTCCTCCGGCGACGCCACGACGAATTCCAGCCCGATCGACCCGATCCAGCTGCCGACATTCGCCGCCAGCAACCCGCCGATCACCATCCGGTTCTGCCGGTCGTACCACAGGTCGAAATCGGGCCAGTCGGCCGGCTCATCCGGAAAGATCAGCGACGCCGCGAGATAATAGATCCCGACGATCGCCAGCACGCTGACCAAAGTCAGGTAATTCGCCCCGATCTGCGGCTGCGCCTCCCAGGCCAGCAGCCAGAATGAGGTGAGGTCCAGGATGACGACGATGCCCAGCAACGGCGTCAGCCACCCGACCCGCACCGCCTTCCCGCCGCGCTTGAGCTTCAGCACCCGGGCAAATCCGCCCAGAACCTCGGCAATGGCGAGCCCCAGCAACAATCCATAGACCGCGAATACCAGCTCGAACGGTGTCATCGCTGCGCTCTCCTAATTGTCGGGACCAGCTTAACCCGCTCAACCCAAAAGAAAACCGCCGCCCCGGTTGCCCGGGACGGCGGTGTTTCCAGTCAGCTGTGGGCGTCGATCAGAAGCCGACGACCAGCGAGCCCATGACCGTCCGCGGATAACCGATCTGAACGAACGGAGCGCTCGACGAGGTGATCGCCTGGGTCGTTGCGTTGAACCCGATGCTCGACAGGTTGCCGGAGAAGCCACCGACATAGAGTTCGTCAAACAGGTTCATGACGTTGAACTGGAAGTAGGTCTTCTCACCGAGACCGGCCCAGTCCATCTTCACCCGCGCATGCAGGTCGACCAGCGTGTAGGCCGGGGTCTTTGCCGGATAGATCTGGACGCGGCTGTCAACACCGGCCGACGTGATCTGGCCCGTCGTGATCGCCGTATTGTCGTCGAACACGTAACGCGAACCAGTGCGCTTCACGTTCGCGCCGAACGCCACCGGACCGGCATCGGCATTGAAGCCGGCACCGAAGGTGTAGGTCGGGGCACCCGCTTCACGCTTGCCGGCGGTCGGAGCAAAGACCTGCGTCCCGTTGGTGCGGGTCGCGAGCAGGACATTGTCCTTGATCTCCGATTCGAGCAGCGAACCAAAGGCATAGACGCTCAGTGCGGAAATCGGCTGCCAGCTGATGTTGGCGTCGATGCCGTACTTCTTCACAGTGCCAAGGTTGCGATAGACGGTACGGTCCAGCTCGGGGTCGTAGGCCGAAGCCAGACGATCGGTGTAGTTGGTGTACCAGCCGACGACCTGGGCGTGGACCTTCGACGAGCGATAGCGCATGCCGAGGTCGAAATTGTCGGTCTTTTCCGGACGCGGTTGCGCCTGGTCGGCCGTCGTCGGGAAGTAGAAGCTGTTGTACAGATTGTCCGTACCCGGCGCCTGCAGACCCTGCGAGAAATTGCCGAACGCCGAGATGTTCGACGTCAGGTCATAGACGAGACCGATGTTGGGCAGCACCTTCTTGTAGTTGAAGATGCGCTGCTGCGGACCTTGGGTCGGGAACGTGCCCACGCCCGGAACCGTCTGGGTCGGGCGGAACGCGAGCCACGCGGTCTGGGCTGCCGTGTCGCCGGTAAAGCACTCGACAAAACCCGACGCCGACGACGTGGCGCAATAGTTGGTCAGGTTGCGGCGCATGAACGGCAGGCGCAGGCCGACATTGACGGTCAGGTCACCGAACTCGCCGCGATACTCACCCGCGATCTGGTGCAGGATCGCGAACGACAGGCGGTCGCGCTTCTGCAGAACGCGATCGTTGCGGTCGAGCAGAGGGTCGTTGATCGGGAACGGATCGGCGGTGGCACCATTGGCCTGCAGCATGTTGGTCTCGCCCGTCTGACGGTGACGCGCACGGTCATACGAATAGGCGAGGCGGAAGATGTTGCTGTCGTCCATCTCCCAACGCAGCGAGCTGATCACGCCAATACGCTGGGTCTGGGTCTGGCTGGGCGCGAGGACGCGGACCTGATCGAGCAGGTCGCCGTCACCGTTGAGGTCGCGACCATAATAGGGCGAACCGCCGATATAGCCGACGATCTGGGTGCCGCCGGCATTGAACGTGCCTTCACGCGCGGTCGCAGTGCCGCCGCCATTCGCCTTCACCACCTGGAACGACGGATCGATGCTCAGCACCAGATTGTCAGCCAGAGTGAAGCGCGATGCGCCGCGAATGTTGCCGGTGTTCGACGGGTTGATGCGGCGATCGAATTCCGAACCGCAGCTATTCGCCGTGTCGGCGATCCCGGGGCGACCGACTGCGATGAGGCAGGGTGCGATCGAGTAGAAACGCTCGGCCTTCGACTGCGGGAACCGCGCCGGGGTCGGCGTGGCGAGATCGTTGCGCAGCGCGACCGAGCCGAAGAAATTCTTGCGGTTCACGTCATAGGTGCCGGCGATCGAGATGAAGTCGCCATTGTCGCCGAGCGGCTGATACAGACGCGCGTTATACTGCTGACGGTCGATCTTGCCTTCGCGGTAGAAGGTCGTCGTGCTGGTCAGGTTGCTGGCAGAGATGAACGCGCGCAGACCCGACGAGGTCAAATTGCCCGAATCGACCATCCCGAACACGCGGAAGAAGCCATATTCGCCGACCGAACCGACCAGCTTGGCACCGAACTCTTCGCCCGGGACGCGCGTGCGGTAGTTGACGGTCGAACCGGTTGCCGCCGCAGTCGGCGAGTCGACGTCGGTGGTGCCGAGGTTGACGCTGACTCGCTCGATCAGCTCGATATCCATCTGCTGGCTGAAATAGAGCGCATAGTTGCCCGAATCGTTCAGCGGAATACCATCGACGGTCTGGCTGATGCGGGTCGAATCGAAGCCGCGGATGGTCATCGTGCCGCCGGCCGAACCGAAGGCGTCATTGTTCTGGAAGCTGACGCCCGGCAGGCGGTTGATCACTTCGTTGATCGACTGGCCCGGAACCGACTGCTGAATCGCTTCGGCGCTCAGCTCGGCCTTCGCCTTGGACGTGTCGGGAACGATGATACCGGCGACGCCCGACGAGACGCTCGAGCCGGTGATGACGATTTCCTGTTCTTCGAAATCGACCGAACCGGTCGACTGCGCGAACGCCGTAGCCGGGAAGGAAAGCGCAGCAACAGCCGCGCCGATCAGCAGATGGTTTCGCATTTTGGTCCCCTTAGGATGGGCTGTTCAAAGCCTGCGCGAGCGGTGTCGTTCACCGTCTTGCGATGCCCCATGGGGACCGTTCTTTGCGGTATTGTTACAATCGTATCAAGTGAATTGTGCGTTGCAAAAAGCATCACCTCGCCGCAGCAAAAATCGCATTCCAGGCTGCTTCGTCGATCACCGAAATCCCCAGTTCTGCGGCCTTTTTCAGCTTCGATCCGGCCCCTGGACCGGCCACGATCAGGTCGGTTTTCGACGACACCGATCCGGAAACCCGTGCGCCCAACGACTCGGCCTGCGCCTTTGCCTCGTCGCGACTCAGCGTCTCGAGCGATCCGGTGAACACGATCGTCTTGCCCGACACTTCCGATTCGCGCGCCTCGACGACGAAGGGGGGCGGGGCGACCTCGGCGAGCAGATCGTCCCACACCGCGCGGTTGTGCGGCTCGTGGAAGAAGTCGGCGAGCGCATGGCCGACGGCGGCGCCGACATTCTCGATCCCGATATGCTCGGCAATCGCCTTGTCCCGGCGTGCGTGGAACTTCGTTTCCTGCTCGCCCAGCGCCGGCGTGAACGACGCCCGCAGCGCGATGATCTCGTCGGCGAGCGCGGCGAGGGCAGGGAGGGTGGTCAGCCGCTTCATCAGGTCTCGCGCGGTGATGCTGCCGATGTGACGGATGCCCAGCCCGAACAGCAGCCGCGCGGCATCCGGCGCCCGCTTCGCCTCGATCGCGGCGAGCAAATTGTCGACCGATCTCTCCTTCCACCCCTCGCGCCCGAGCAGCGCGTCGCGGTGCTGGCTGAGGCGGAAGATATCGGCGGGCTCGGTGATCCAGCCGAGTTCCAGAAACTCGAAAATCGTCTTCTCGCCCAGCCCCTCGATATCAAGCGCGCCGCGGCTGACGAAATGCTTGAGCCGTTCCAGTCGCTGGGCCGGACAGATCAGCCCGCCGGTGCAGCGGACATCGACCTCGCCCTCCTCGCGCGTCGCCTCGGACTGGCAGATCGGACAATGGGTCGGGAACAGAAACGCCGGGCGCTCGACCTCGCGCGTCAGATTTTCGACGATCTGCGGGATAACGTCGCCCGCCCGCTGAAGCACGACGCGGTCGCCCGGACGCACGCCCAGCCGAGCGATCTCGTCGGCGTTGTGCAGCGTCGCGTTGGTGACGACCACGCCACCCACGGTCACCGGCTCCAGCCGCGCGACCGGGGTCAGTTTGCCCGTCCGCCCGACCTGGATGTCGATCGCATTGAGCGTGGTCTCGGCGCGCTCGGCGGGGAATTTGTGCGCAATCGCCCAGCGCGGCGCACGCCCGACGCTGCCCAGTCGCTCCTGCCAGTCGATCCGGTCGACCTTGTACACCACCCCGTCGATGTCGAACGGCAGGTCGGCGCGCAGTTTCTCGATCTTGCGATATTGCGCCAGCGCCGGCTCGACCTGCACGCATTCGACGAAGAGCGGGTGGACCGGAAAGCCCCAGCCTTCGATCGCCTTTATCACAGCAAACTGGGTTTCACCCGGCAGCGCGCTGGTCTCGCCCCAGCCATGCGCCAGAAAGCGCAACGGCCGCGCAGCGGTCACCACCGCATCCTTTTGCCGCAGCGATCCGGCGGCGGCGTTGCGCGGATTGGCGAACTGGCGCGCCTCCTTACCACTCTCCTCGGCCTCTGCCGCGAGGCGGGCGTTGAGCGCAAGGAAATCGTCCTTCGCCATGTAAACCTCGCCGCGCACCTCGAACACATCGGGCGCGCCTTCCGGCAACTCTGTCGGAATGTCGTCGATCGTCAATGCATTGGCGGTGACGTTCTCGCCCATCTGCCCATCGCCGCGCGTCGCGGCGAGCACCAGCCTGCGGTTCTCATAGCGCAGCGAACAGGACAGACCGTCGATCTTCGGCTCCGCGGTCAGCGCGACCCTGTCGCCCTCGCCCAGCTTGAGGAACCGCCGCACGCGCACGACGAACTCGATCACCTCATCGTCGCTGAACGCATTGTCCAGGCTCATCATCGCCTGCGCATGCCGCACCTTGGCGAGATGCCCGGCCGGTGCTGCGCCGACCGACTTCGATGGCGAATCCGCGCGCACCAGATGCGGAAACGCCGCCTCGATCGCGGCATTGCGCCGCACCAGCGCGTCATAGGCCGCGTCGCTGATCTCCGGCGAATCCTCGGTGTGATACAGCGCATTGTGCCGCGCAATCTCGGCGGCGAGCGCCTCCAGTTCGGCGGCGGCTTCGATCTCGGTGGCGGGGAGCTTGTCCATGGCTCCCCGCTACCGCCCGATCACTTGACCTTCAACTGGTCCAGCGCAAACGCCAGATATTCGGCCTGTTCCTTGAACCGCTCGAACCGCCCCGACTTGCCGCCATGCCCGGCCGACATGTTGGTGCGGAACAGCAGCGGGTTGGCGTCGGTCTTCTTCGCGCGCAGCCGGGCGACGTACTTGGCCGGCTCATAATATTGCACCTGGCTGTCCCACAGGCCGGTGCCGACGAAGATCGGCGGGTATGCCTTGGCCTCGATCTGGTCATAGGGCGAGTAGCTGAGCATATAGTCATAGCTCGCCTTGCCCTCGGGGTTCCCCCATTCGTCATATTCACCGGTGGTCAGCGGGATGGTGGGATCGAGCATCGTCGTCACGACATCGACGAACGGCACCAGATTGACGATCGCGCCATAATCCTGCGGCGCCATGTTGCTGATCGCGCCCATCAATAGCCCGCCTGCGCTGCCACCCATCGCCGCGACGCGGCCTTTCTTCGCGTAGCCCTGATCGACGAGGAACCGGGTCACGTCGATGAAGTCGGTGAAGCTGTTCTTCTTGTTGAACATCCGCCCCTGATCATACCAGGCGCGGCCCATTTCCTGCCCGCCACGGATATGCGCGATGGCATAGACCATGCCGCGGTCGAGCAGACTGGGCAGCATCGGCGAGAAGCCCGGATCGGTCGAATAGCCATAGCTGCCATAGGCATATTGAAAGAGCGGCGCGGTGCCGTCCTTCTTGAACCCCTTGGCATAGACCAGGCTCACCGGAACCTTCGTCCCGTCACGTGCGGTCGCCCACACCCGCTCGGTGACGTACTTGCTCGCGTCGTATCCCGGCACCGGGGTGACCTTCAGCGTCTTGCGCTCGCCGGTCTTCATATTCGCCTCGATCACCGTCGAGGGCGTGGTCAGAGAGTTGTAAGTGTACCGGACCCAGTCGGTCGCGGTCTCGGCATTGGTGCTCAGCCCCATCGCATAGGCGGGCTCGTCCGCCGCCACAAAGCTCGATTTGCCGTCATTGCCGAGCAGGCGGAGCCGCTTGTTCCCGCCCGACCGCTCCTCGATCGCCAGATATTTGTCGAACGGCTGCACCCCCTCGATGAACACGTCCGCGCTGTGCGGCACCAGATCCTTCCACCCAGCCTTGCCCGCGCCGGTCGCACTGTCGGCGACAGTCATCAGCCGATAATTGGGCGCGTTCCAGTTGGTGCGGATCACCCAGCGATTGCCGACATGGTCCGCGCCATAGAGGAAGTCGCGCTCGCGCGGCGCGATCACGGTGAAATTGGTCGGATTGGCAACCGGTGCGCAGCGCTGCTCGTCGCTCACCGTCTTGCCCGAATAGATACAGATGAACTTCTCCGAACTCGTCGTGCCGAGGCCGAGCGAATAGGTGTCGTCCTGCTCCTCATAGACCAGTCGGTCCGCGCTGGCGGGCGCGCCCAGCACATGCGCCTTGACCCGCTTGCCGAGCAGCGTGACCGGATCCTTCTCGATATAGAAGATGGTCTTGTTATCGCCCGCCCAGGCAAACCCCGCCTGCACGTTGGGGATCGCATCCTCGAACGTCTTGCCGGTGGTCAGGTCCTTGACCTTCAGCACGAACTGCCGCCGTCCGACCTTGTCCTCGGCATAGGCGAGCAGGCGGTTGTCGGGGCTGACCTGCCGCGACCCGATCTGAAAGAAATTCGCGCCCTTCGCCATTTCGGGCTGGTTGAGGATGATCTCCTCGGGCGCATCCATGCTGCCCTTGCGCCGCGCGACGATCGGATAGTCGCCGCCGGTCTCGAAGCGGGTGTAATACCAATATCCGTTGTCGAGATAGGGGACGGTGCTGTCGTCCTGCTTGATCCGCCCGGTGATCTCCTTGAACAACGCCTCCTGCATCGGTTTGGTCGGCGCCAGCACCGCATCGGCATAAGCGTTTTCAGCGTTGAGATAGGCGAGCATCTCCGGATTCTTCCGTGTGTCGTCGCGCAGCCAGTAATATTCGTCCTCGCGCACCGCGCCGAACGGAGCCTTGACCTGATGCGGCTTTTTCACCGCGACCGGCGGCTTGGGCGCGTCCTGCGCGGCAATCGGCGTGGCAGCGATGATCAGGCCGACCATGACAGCGCGGCGGAGCGGAAGATGCATGCGAATCCCCTTGAAATCGTTGCCCGGACCCTGCGGCAAAGCCTGTCCGGCATCAACCTGTCCCACTTTAGGTAGTTTCCGCAATGTGACCGCTTGAGCCGCGCTGCCGCGCAATGTTATGGCTTCCGCACCGGGGAGGGGTTTTCGGTGAATGATCATGCGATGCGCGCATCCGCGCCGCATTACGACACGACACTCGACCGTGCGGGTTTTGCGCTCGCGCTGGGCGGCGCGTTGGGCGGGCTTGTCGTCCTGCTGCTCGTCATTGCTGCGGGCCAGCGAGAGGCGATGCCGCTGGTCGCGTCGTGGCTTCTTGGCACCGTCTTCACCGCGCTCGGTATCGCCGGGGTCGGCGGGCCCCTCTGGCTGATGCTCCACCTCGCCGGCTATCGCCGCGCCTGGCACGCCGCCGCGCTCGGCGCGCTCATCTCGCTGGTGCTGTTCGTCGGCGCGCAAACCTATGGTTTCGGTTTCCTCGCCGCCCCGGCGAGCGACATGCGTACCGCATTGTTCCGCTGGATCAGCGCGCTCGGCACCAGCGCGCTGCTCGCGATCGTCGCCGCCGGCATCGCGCTGGCGATGTGGCGCGTGGCGTATCGCCGCGTGATGTGAGCCCTGTAATCCTCCCCCGCCAGGGGGAGGTGGCGCAGAAGGCGACGGAGGGGGAGGACGGCTGTGTCCTCTAGCCTCTCGCCCCATATCTCCGCCGACGTGCCTCCCCCTCCGTCACGCTGCGCGTGCCACCTCCCCCTGGCGGGGGAGGATAGATAGAAAACTGCCCCTAAGCCTTCGTCCCCGGACACTCGCCCACGCGCTTGCCGCTGGTCTTCGCCTTGATCTTCATCGTCTGGGCGCCGCCAGGCATGGTCGTTTCCATGTCATTGTCGATCGCGAACGCCGTATCGCTGAACGTCCCGCTGATCTTCATCGTCATCTTCCCGCCATCGGCGTCGCACACCATCGTCCCGTCGATCTTGCCACCCGCCATGGTGAATTTCTCGTAGGTGCAGCGGCCCTTGCTCTGCGCCAGTACCTCGGCAGGAGGCGACTTGGCCTGTTCCGGAGTCACGCAATTCTTGGTCACCTGCTGCTTTTGCAGCATCATCTTCGTCATCTCGTCCTTCATTGGTCCCGCAAGGCCCGGGATGTCGATCGACACCGTCTCAACCGTCGTCTCCCACTCCCCCGGATTGAACCGCGCGCCACCTGCCGCATCGACCTTGGCGGCGACCTCCTCGGGGGAGGCGTTGGTGACGGCTACGTCCGACCCGCCGCAGGCGGTGAGAGCAAGGGCAGCGATGGGGGTGAGAAGCGAAACGGGACAGCGCATGGCGGGTCTCCTGATGGTCTCTGTGAAAGGCGTCGACCAATTCTACGTGGAAGGCAATTGGAAATATGTTCTTGATATGTTCCGCCAATGTCCTATGTATTGGCTGGGGAGACGTGCATGACGGCGCAGCGAAGTGGAGTGTTGGCGGTTTCTGCATTCAGCATATGGATGCGAACGGGGCGGCGGCCTTTGGAAGTCAAGTTCAACCCTTGGCACGATCCCGAGGACGGGCGGTTCACCTTTATCGGTCAGGGAAACTACTTCCCGCGTCGTGGATCGATCCAGGATCCGTTTCGGGCGCGGGGCGTATATGGGCGCGGGCCTTGGGCTACTGAAACTGATGCGGAGCGGAGTTCTCGCGAGGATGATCCGCGTAATCCGCGCAACTACTCGGTCCATCATGTGCAAAGCGGGGAGTCCCTCACGTCGATTGCACGGCGCAGAAAGGGTTTGCGGGTTTCGGATCTCGTCTGGCTTAACGGTCTCGACCCGAAGAAGCCGCTTCAGATCGGGCAGCGGATCATGCTGCCGCACCAGCAGTTCCTCGATGCCAGGCGTGATGCGCGGAACAAGTTTCTGGCGCTCGCCTATTACCAGGACACGCACGGAGGGCGGTTGCCACCGAATCCGGCGAACCCACCTTCTCTGGAAAGCCAGATCCTCGACAGCAATTGGCGAAGGGGGACGCTGAATGGCTATGACTTCCAGATCGACGTTATCGGGCGAACCCGGATCACTTATGGACAGGTGTCATCTACGGACAGACCAAGGCGTTCCCGGCGTCATCAGTCGGAAGCGGGCGGCACTGATCGTCGTCCCACTGACGACGGTGGGCATTTCTGGGCTGCTCGCTTTGACGGTCCCCGCGCTGGCATCAACCACTTTGCCCAGGACGCCAATTTCAACCGCGGGGCGTATCGAGTTATGGAAGACGCATGGGTGGCTCATCAACGCGCGGGTCGATCGGTGTTTGCCCGGATCCAACCGCATTACAGAGGCACGTCAAGGCGACCCTATCGGATCGTCGTATCTTGGTCCGTTAATGGTGGCCCCGTTCAAATTGAGCAGTTCGACAATGAGCCGAAAGGTAAGCGACATGGAGGCAGATAGCTATCAAACGGTCGGACCGCTTTTGAGCGAATTGGGGCAGGAACTCGCCGCCATCGTCGGAGGGGAACCAGACGGAATTTTTTTTTACGTAGAGATAGGCGAGGGGTGGCTGAGTCCGAGCCTCTTTCGATTGGAAGGCGATATTGTGCGCTTCTATCCGCCCGACGATCCTGTCCTGTCCGACATCCTGTTCGACATCTGGCATGCGGAGCCGGATGAAGCCAAGCGCTGGTCAGCGATGGAATATGTCGTCGAGGACGGTAAGTTTCGCGCCGAGTACAAGTACCCCGATGAGGTCGACGTAACCAAACCTGATATCGAGCGGCGCGAGGCTGCGTTGCGCGCCCATTTCGGCAATCGGAAGGTTGTCTATCCGCCGATTGAGGGCATGACCGAGTGGAAGCCGTCGCCGACAACCTGATTTTTGTCAGGTTCGTCGGAACAGCGGAGAGCGACGATCCATTTGCACCCCCGTCCGAAGGCACCATATTCCCCACCATGGCGATCCAGATCCGTACCAGCCTTGCCGAGCCCGAAACCGGACCCGGTTTCGTCCCCCACCGGCCGCAACGCCCCGAAAAGAGCGAGGGCGGGCGGCCGTTCAAGCTCGTCAGCGATTATCAGCCCGCCGGAGACCAGCCGACCGCGATCAAGGAACTGACCGAAGCGGCATTGGCGGGGGAGCGTGATCAGGTGCTGCTCGGCGTCACCGGCTCGGGCAAGACCTTCACGATGGCGAGCGTCATCAACAACCTCCAGCGCCCCGCGCTGATCCTTGCCCCCAACAAGATCCTCGCCGCGCAGCTCTATGGCGAGTTCAAAAGCTTCTTCCCCGAGAATGCGGTCGAGTATTTCGTCAGCTATTACGACTATTACCAGCCCGAGGCGTACGTGCCGCGCAGCGACACGTACATCGAGAAGGAAAGCTCGGTGAACGAGGCGATCGACCGGATGCGCCACTCGGCCACCCGCTCGCTGCTCGAACGCGACGACGTCATCATCGTCGCCTCGGTGTCCTGCCTCTACGGTATCGGCTCGGTCGAAACCTATTCGGCGATGATCTTCGACCTCAAGAAAGGGCAGGTCGCCGACCAGCGTGAGATCATCCGCAAACTCGTCGCGCTCCAGTACAAGCGCAACGACGCCGCCTTCGCGCGCGGCAATTTCCGGGTCCGCGGCGACAGCCTGGAGATCTTCCCGTCGCACTATGAGGACACCGCCTGGCGGATCAGCTTCTTCGGCGACGATATCGAGGAGATTACCGAATTCGATCCCCTTACGGGCTCGAAAGTGGCGTCGCTCGATTACATCCGCGTCTACGCCAATTCGCACCACGTTACCCCCGGCCCGACGCTCAAACAGGCGATGGAGGCGATCAAGCATGAGCTCGCCGAGCGGCTCAAGGAGCTGCATATCGAGGGCAAGCTGCTCGAAGCCCAGCGGCTGGAACAGCGCACCAATTTCGACCTCGAGATGATCGCCGCGACCGGCAGCTGCGCGGGGATCGAGAATTACAGCCGCTTCCTCACCGGTCGCCTGCCCGGCGAACCGCCGCCGACGCTGTTCGAATATATCCCCGAAAACGCATTACTGTTCGTCGACGAAAGCCACCAGACCGTGCCGCAGATCGGCGCGATGGCGCGCGGCGATCATCGTCGCAAGATCACGCTCGCCGAATATGGCTTCCGCCTGCCGAGCTGCATCGACAACCGCCCTTTGCGCTTCAACGAATGGGACGCGATGCGCCCGCAGACCGTCAGCGTCTCGGCGACGCCGGGCGGCTGGGAGATGGAACAGACCGGTGGCGTGTTCAGCGAGCAGGTGATCCGTCCTACCGGATTGATCGATCCGCCGGTCGAGATCAAGCCGGTCGAGGAACAGGTCCAGGATCTGATCGTCGAGTGTCGCAAGACCGCCGAGATGGGCTACCGCACGCTGGTGACGACCCTCACCAAGCGGATGGCGGAAGACCTGACCGAATATATGCATGAGGCGGGGATCAAGGTCCGCTACATGCACAGCGATGTCGAGACGCTGGAGCGTATCGAGCTGATCCGCGACCTGCGCATGGGCGTGTACGATGTTCTGATCGGTATCAACCTGCTGCGCGAAGGCCTTGATATTCCTGAGTGCGGGCTGGTCGCGATCCTCGACGCCGACAAGGAAGGGTTCCTGCGTTCGGAAACCTCGTTGATCCAGACGATCGGTCGCGCCGCGCGCAACGTCGATGGCCGCGTGATCCTCTATGCCGACCGCATCACCGGCAGCATGGAGCGCGCGCTCAACGAAACCGCCCGCCGCCGTGAGAAGCAGGAGGCGTATAACCGCGAACACGGCATCACCCCGACCACGATCAAGCGCAACATCGGCGACATCATCGCGCATGTCGCATCGAAGGATCAGGTGACCGTCGAGATCGAGGACGGCCCGGCGCACATGGTCGGCCACAACCTGCGCGCCTATATCGAGGAACTCGAAAAGAAGATGCGCAATGCCGCCGCGAACCTCGAGTTCGAGGATGCCGGCCGCCTCCGCGACGAAATCCGCGCGCTCGAAGCCGAGGAACTGGGCCTTCCCACCGGCGACCGCAAGGCCCCGGTGATGGGCCGCAGCAACGAGGGCAAGCCGGGGACGCGCAAGACCCGCTACGGCAAGGTGCAGCGCAAATGGGGCGGGGGGAAGCGGTGAGCCGGTTGAGCCCCGCGCGACGTTCCCCCATAAGGTCGGTCATGCGTTTTATCCCTGTCCTCGCCGCGCTTGCCGGCCTTGCTGCCTGCGCCCCGGTCATCCCGCCCGCGCCGACCCCCGCACCGCCAGTTCCGGTTCCCGCGTCGCCGCCTCCACCGGCTCCAGCTCCCGCCCCGCCCCCTCCGGCGAGCAGCGACTGGCGCGACTGGGCGGCATCGGCGGGCAATTGGACCTATCGGCAGGAGGGGCAGGGGACGATTGCTTTGTTCGGACTACGCGCTGATCAGCCCGAACTCTCGCTGCGCTGCGACCGGGCAACGCGCCAGGTTCAGATCGTACGCCGTGGCGAGACAGCCGGGGCTGTGACGATTCGCACGTCGACCACCGCTCGCGCATTCACCGCGCGCCCGACCCCGGGATTGCAGCCCTATATGGCGGTGACGCTGGCCGCGACCGATCCGATCTTGGACGCCATGGGGTACAGCCGGGGCCGCTTCGTGGTGGAGATGCCGCCGCTCGCGCCACTGGTCGTCCCGACCTGGGCGGAAGTGCAGCGTGTGGTTGAGGATTGTCGACGCTGACCCTGCCGGGTTTCATGCGCCAGAAAGACGAAGGTCGCGCAAATCGAAGATCATTACAAGTCTTGTTCTGTTCGCCGACTTGATTCACATTCGTCCTCGTACCCGGGCTGCGGTACGACGTTTCAACAAGCGAAAGGAGGTGATCCGATGTCTCATGGTTCAGCAGTGAGGTCGGTTCAGTTCGTTCGGGAGACGCGGCGCTAAGCTTCTGCAGCGGATGGAAGCCCTCCATCCGACATGGCGATCGGGAGGTATTCTCCTCCAATCAACGACGCCGCAGATGCGAAAGTGGTCCGCATGGTCTCCCCGGGCTGGAGCTCTCCGGCCGCTGACCATGTCGGAGGTCACCGGGTGCCAGGGATGGCCCCGGTGGCCTCTTTCATTTCAGAGCAGGTAGATCACCAGGTAGCGCGCAACGAGCGCTCCCATCACCGCGATGCTCAGCCGCTTGCCCCGCACCAGCATCGCCGCGATCATCAGCGCCGCCAGCACGATCGTCAGGACGATCGCCAGCGGATTGCGCAGCGCCGGGGCGAGTTCAGGTACCGACAGATAATAGCCGAGCTGGCAGAGCAGCAGCGCCAGCATCACCCCCAGGACAATCCGCCGCACGCGAAAGAAATGGCTGTCGAGCTCTTCATGCTCCGTCGGATCTCGCGGAAAGACTAGATGCGCGGCAAGATAATAGGCGCTGGCGAAGAGCGTAACCGCCATCAGCGAGTTGCCGGATACACTTACGACATCGCGGCTGACCCACGCCGCCTGCCAGAAGGAGAGCAGGTCAAGCAATACGAACACGCCGAGCAACGGCGTGAGCCACCCGATCCGCACCGTCGCGCCCGGTCGCAACCGTGCCTCGATTGCGCGGGCGAGGCCGCCCAGCACTTCGACGATCGACAGGCCGAGCAGCAGCCCAAACAGGGCGAAGATGAATTCGAACGCGCTCATGGATTTTCCCCCGCCGCCCACTATCCATGGCATTGCCGACCTGTCGAGCGAAAGGCCAACCAATCATGTCCGACCGCATCCTTGTCCTCTACGGTTCCTATCGCCGCGACCGCGTGGGTATCCGCCTCGCCCGCTGGCTGACCGCACAGCTCGCCGCGCGCGGGTGCGATGCTGAGCTGATCGATGCGATGACGGTCGGTCTCCCGATGCTTGACCGGATGTACAAGGAATATCCCAAGGGTGAGGCGCCCGAGGCGATGGAAACGCTGGCGGAGAAGATCAAGGCAGCTGACGGTTTCCTGTTCGTCACCGGCGAATATAATTGGGGGATGCAGCCGGGCCTCAAGAACCTGACCGATCATTTCCTTGAGGAATGGTTCTGGCGGCCCGCAGCGATTGCCAGCTATTCAGCGGGGCGTCTGGCCGGGGCGCGGAGCAATTCGTTGTGGCACCCGACATTGAGCGAGATGGGGATGGTGGTCATATCCTCGACGTTGACGGTCGGGCAGATCGGCCAGGCGATTGACGCCGACGACCGGCCACAGGGGGAGGGCGGGGCGTCGCTCGCCCGGGCGTTCCCGCGTTTTGCCGATGATTTCCAGTGGTGGATCGAGGCCGCGAAGGGACAGCGGGCGCGGCGCGATCCGCCCTATTGAGGGTTCAGATCAGCCACCAGATCAGCAGCGCGACCAGCAGCAGCGGGGTAGCGAGGATCAGTCCGATGACCAGCATGACTTCGGCCGCGCGACGCGATCCGAAACCCTCGCGCGCGCTGGCATGGATGACCTGCATCAGACCCCAGAACCCGTTGTTGCGCATCATGCGTCACCCAATGCCTTGAGCCGGTAGAGCGCGTCCAGTGCTTCGCGCGGGCTGAGCGCATCCACGTCGAGCGCCGCCAGTTCCGCGCGCAACGCATCCACCGGCGCTTCCTCCTCGGCCACCATCGCGGCGAACAGCGGCAGGTCGTCCAGCCCCGCGGCGATCCCGCCGGTCTTCTCGCGCCCGGCCTCCAGCTTTGCCAGCACCGCCTTGGCGCGGCTGATCGTGACTGGCGGCAGACCCGCGAGCCGCGCGACGGCGAGGCCATAGCTGCGGTCCGCCGGTCCCTCCGCCACTTCGTGCAGCAGCACCAGATCGCCCTTCCATTCGCGCGCGCGCACATGGTGCAGGGATAGCGCCTCGCACCGCTCGGCCAGCCGGGTCAGTTCATGATAATGCGTCGCGAACAGGCAGCGGCAACGATTATCCTCATGGATCGCCTCGACCACGGCCCAGGCGATGGCGAGGCCGTCATAGGTCGATGTACCGCGCCCGACCTCGTCGAGGATGACAAAGCTGCGCGGGGTTGCCTGTGCCAGGATCGCGGCGGTCTCGACCATCTCGACCATGAAGGTGGAGCGACCGCGCGCGAGATTGTCGGCCGCGCCGACGCGGCTGAACAACCGGTCGACGAGGCCCAGCTTCGCGCGCGCCGCCGGGACATAGGCCCCCGCCTGCGCCAGCACCGCGATCAGCGCATTCTGGCGCAGAAACGTCGACTTGCCGCCCATGTTCGGCCCGGTGACCAGCCACAGCCGGCTCGATTCCGACAGCACGCAATCATTGGCAACGAAGCGTTCTCCGCTCTTTGCCAGCGCGGCCTCGACCACCGGATGCCGCCCGCCCTCGACCTCGAAGCAGGCGTGATCGACCAAAGCGGGGCGGGTCCATCCGCCCTCTGCCGCGCGTTCGGCCAAGCCCGCCGCGACGTCGAGCCGGGCGAGCGCATCTGAGGTTGCTGCGATGGCTTCGCGCGTTGCCAGCGCGGCGGCGGTCAGGTCCTCGAGATGCGCCGCCTCCGCCGCCAGCGCATGCGCGCCGGCCTGCGTCACCTTGAGCGCGATCTCGTGCAGTTCGGGCGCATTGAATCGCACCACGCCCGCCAGCGTCTGGCGATGGGTGAAGCCGCTTTCCGCCACCATCAGCGCGTCGGCATGCTTCGCAGCCACCTCGATATGATAGCCGACCACGCCATTATGCTTGATCTTGAGCGCTGCGATGCCGGTGCGGTCGCGATACTGCGCCTCCAGCGCGGCGATGGCGCGTCGACCGCCCGCCCCCGCATCGCGCAGATCATCGAGCGCGGCGTCATATCCCTCGGCGATATAGCCGCCATGCGCCGCGTCGATCGGCGGGGCGGGGACGAGCGCGCGCTGGAACAGGCCGATCAGCGCGCCATGCCCGCGAAGCTGCGGCGCGAGATCGGCAAGCATCGCGGGCAGATCGGGCAGCTTGCCCAGCTTTTCCCCCAACCGCCATGCGCCATCGAGGCCATCGCGTAGCTGACCCAGATCGCGCGGCGACCCGCGCCCGGCGGCAATGCGGCCCAGCGCGCGCCCGATATCGGGGAGGCTGCGCAGCGTCGCGCGAACCTCGTCGCGCAGTCCGGGTTCGTCATGAAAGCGCTGCACCAGGTCGAGCCGCGCTTCGATGGCGCCCATATCCATCAGCGGCGCGGCAAGGTCCTGCGCCAGCAGCCGTGCCCCCGCGCCGGTCACCGTCCGGTCGACTGCGTCGAGCAGGCTACCCTTGCGCGTCCCGGACTGGCTTTGGGTCAGCTCCAGGCTCTCGCGCGTCGCCGCGTCGACCGCCATGCAGGCATCGGATCGGGTGATGCGTGGCGGGCGCAGGAACGGCAGTGAACCCTTGGCGGTATGATCGAGATAGGCGACCAGACCGCCCGCCGCCGCCAGCGCGGCGCGACTGAACTGGCCGAAGCCGTCGAGCGTCGCCACGTCGAACAGCGCCTTGATCCGCGCCTCGCCCCGACTGCTGTCGAACTCTCCGCGCGGGCGGGTGGTGGTCGCGAGCAGTTCCGCAGTGCTGCCCTCTGCGACTACGATCTCGGCCGGGTTGAGCTGGGCGAGCACTGCGCCTACTGCGTCCGCGCTGCATTCGAGCAGTTCGAACCGACCGGTGGAAATGTCGGCGGCTGCAATCGCCACCTCACCGCCCGCTTCGCCGACTGCGGCGCACCAATTGGCGCTGCGGCTGTCGAGCAACGCTTCCTCGGTCAGCGTGCCGGCCGTGACGACGCGGATGATCGCGCGCGCGACCAGCGCCTTTGACCCGCCGCGTTTCTTCGCCTCCTCGGGCGTCTCGATCTGGTCCGCGATGGCGACGCGATGCCCGGCCTTGATCAGCCGTGCCAGATAGCCTTCCGCCGAATGCGCGGGCACGCCGCACATCGGAATCTTGTCGCCGTCATGTTCGCCCCGCGCAGTCAGCGCGATGTCCAGCACATTGCTCGCGACCTTCGCATCGTCGAAGAACAGCTCGAAGAAATCGCCCATGCGGTAGAAGAGCAGACAGTCCTGCGCCTCCGCCTTCAGCGCCAGATATTGCGCCATCATCGGGGTGGGGGCCGCGGTCATCGCGACCGGGTAGCCGACCTCTCGCGACGCAGCAACAATCCGCAAACGCCGAATTCCCGATTCGTGTGGATCGCGCGATTGTGTGGAAATACGCACGTTGTCCGTGATCAAGCAGGCCAATCCACGTGCAATGACAGCATTCCCCAGCGTCAACGCGCGTTGCAATCCGCGCCCGCTCGCCCCTAAAGGGAAGCCGACCGGGAGAGCGAAATGTCCGAAGAAGCCAATGTCCAGTTTTCCGAGCGCGAGGCGCTGCTGTTCCACTCGGAAGGCCGACCCGGCAAGATCGAGATCGTCGCGTCCAAGCCGCTGACGACTCAGCGCGACCTGGCGCTCGCTTACTCGCCCGGCGTGGCGGTTCCGGTCCAGGCAATCGCCGACGATCCCGCTACCGCCTATGACTATACCGCCAAGGGCAACCTCGTCGCGGTCATCTCCAACGGAACTGCTATTCTCGGCATGGGCAATTTGGGTGCGCTTGCTTCCAAACCCGTGATGGAAGGCAAGGCGGTGCTGTTCAAGCGGTTCGCCGATGTCGATTCGATCGATATCGAGTTGAAGACCGAGGATGTCGACCGCTTCATCGACGCGGTCGAGCTGATGGAGCCGAGCTTTGGCGGGATCAACCTTGAGGACATCAAGGCACCCGAATGCTTCATCATCGAACAGACGCTGCGCGAACGGATGAACATTCCGGTCTTCCATGACGACCAGCACGGCACCGCGATCATCACCGCCGCAGGTCTCATCAACGCCTGCCTGCTCACCGGCCGCAGCCTTGGCGACATCCGGGTCGTCGTAAACGGGGCAGGGGCCGCGGCAATCGCGTGTACCGAGTTGATCAAGGCGATGGGCGTCCGGCAGGACAATGTCCTGATGTGCGACCGCAAGGGCGTTATCACCAAGGATCGTGAGGGTGTAAATCAGTGGCAGTCGGCGCACGCCGTCGCGACGGACCGCACCACGCTGACGGAGGCACTGGTCGGAGCGGACGTGTTCCTGGGCCTGTCGGCCGCAGGCGCGCTGAAGCCCGAAATGGTCAAGGACATGGCCCCCGCGCCGATCATCTTCGCCATGGCCAATCCCGAACCCGAAATTCGGCCCGAGCTGGCCAAGGAGGCGCGTCCCGACGCGATCGTCGCGACTGGCCGCTCTGACTATCCCAACCAGGTCAACAACGTCCTCGGCTTCCCGTTCATCTTCCGCGGCGCGCTCGACGTGCGCGCGACGGCGGTGAACGAGGAAATGAAGATCGCCGCTGCCCGCGCCATCGCTGAACTCGCGCGCGAGCAGGTGCCTGAGGAAGTGGCGCTGGCCTATGGCAAGGCGCACAGCTTCGGGCCCGAATATATCATTCCTGCGCCGTTCGACCCACGCCTGATGGAAGTCGTGTCGATGGCGGTCGCCAAGGCGGCAATGGATTCGGGCGTCGCGACCAAGCCGATCCTCGACATGGCCGCCTATCGCCACACGCTGCGCGGTCGTCTCAACCCGACGACCTCGGTGCTGACTTTGGCCTATGAGGGCGCGCGCGCGCATCCCAAGCGGGTGATCTTTGCCGAAGCGGAAGAGGAAGTGGTGCTGCGCGCCGCCATCGCATTCCGCGACGGCGGTTACGGCACGCCGGTGCTGGTCGGTCGCGACGACGTTCCCGAACGACTCCGCGCGCTCGGCGTCAGCGATCCGGACAGTTTCGAGCTGCACAACAGCCGCAACTCGCCGCTGGTCCCGGCGATGGTCGACTTCCTGTACAAGCGCCTCCAGCGCCGGGGATATCTGCGCCGCGATTGCGAGCGGATGGTCAATCAGGACCGCAACATCTTCGGCTCGCTGCTGCTCCAGTTGGGCGAGGGCGATGCGATGATCACCGGCGTCACGCGCACCTACTCACAGACGCTGCGCGAAGTCCGGCGCGTGATCGACGTCACCGAAGGCCGCACCGCGTTCGGCATGCACATCATGGTCGGCCAGTCGCATACCGTGTTCATCGCCGACACCACGGTCAATGAACGGCCCAGCGCGGAGGAACTCGCCGACATCGCCGAGCAGACCGCGCATCTCGCCCGCCGCATGGGGCATGAGCCGCGCGTCGCGTTCCTCAGCTACTCCAACTTCGGCAATCCGAAGGGCGCGTTCCTCGAGAATATCCGCGACGCGGTGAAGGTGCTCGACGGGCGCGGGGTCGGCTTCGAATATGAAGGCGAAATGGCCCCCGACGTGGCGCTCAACCCGCGTCAGCTCGCCAATTATCCCTTCGCGCGCCTGTCTGGCCCCGCCAACATCCTGATCATGCCCGGCCTGCAATCGGCGCACATCTCCGCCAAGTTGCTGCGCGAGCTGGGTGGCGACAGCATGATCGGCCCGGTGCTGGTCGGCATGGAAAAGCCCGTCCAGGTCGCACCGATGACCAGCAGCGCGGGCGATCTGGTGACGCTGGCGGTGCTGGCGGCGGGGGGGATTGCGCGCTAGGTCGTCGGTCGCGAGCCGACAGGAAACGTACGTGTCGCGTGAACGCTTGGGTAATAGCATCAACGGATGGAGATGAGTCGATTTCTGGTCGCCTGTGCCCCCCTTCCTGCTGATCGCTCAGCCGGCGCTGGCCCGTGATCGGTGGCAGGTTGGGAGTGCGGCGACCGAGGCATTCCAGAGCGGCGACTATGGTGCGGCGCTGGCCGCATTGCGGAATGAACTCGAACAGTGCGAAAAGGCTAAGCCGCGTGCGGACGAATGCGTCGGCCTGCTGCTCGCCTTGTCGAACGTGGCAGCTTCGAACGGCGATGCGGAGGCGGCGGAAGCCTATGCACGCCGAGCGCTGAAATTAGCTGAGCATACTCTCCCCGATGGACATCCGGATATCGCGACGAGCATCGCCCACATTGCCATGCATCGGAGCGCCCAGATGCAGCTTGCGGAAGCAGAAGCACTACACCGCAAAGCGTTGGCACTGCGCGAGGCCGCTTTGCCAGTGGGGCATCCCTCCATCATTCAGAGTTATCACAACCTTGGGCGCAATCTGACGGCACAGGAACGTCATGCGGAAGCTGAGATCCTGTACCGCAAGATATTGTTGCTGAGGAAAGCGGCGCATCCGGTGGAGCATCTGGGGGTTGCGCAAGCCTATGACAGCCTTGCGCTTAACTTGAACGCGCAGCGCCGTTTTGGCGAAGCGGAGCCACTACTCCGTCACGCATTGTTACTCCATGAGGCTGAGCTGCCCGTAGGACACCCGTACATTGCGATGAGTCTGCACAACCTCGCATTCAATCTGAACGACCAACGACGCTATGCGGAAGCGGAGCCGTTGCTCCGTCGGGCATTGGCACTTCAAGAGGCAGTGCTACCGGCGGGGCATCAGTCCATCGCGCTGGTCCTCCACTCACTAGCATTCAACCTCAACGCGCAGAGTCAATATGAGGAAGCCGAGCCGCTCTACCGTAGGGTTTTGGCGATGCGATCCACCCTAAATATTGAAGACCCGCGTCGGATTGACGCATCTTGGGGAATGGCAGTGTTTATTCAGCAGCGTTATCCTGAATCTTCAGCGACATGGTTCTTCTATCGTGAGGCGGAGCGTGGGGCGCTCGCGCGAGTACGGTCATTTGCCGCCTTTGACCGGGCGGCGCAGCACGAAATCCGCAAGTACCGACCGGTCTTCACCGGCATAATTCGCGTGGCGTGGGAGCTGTCTGCTGGGCGATAATATGCGCGCGATAGCGTCGGGCCTACATCGCCCACGCCGTCACTCGGACAGGAAGGCCACGCCCGGTATTTCTACCCCGCGTATCGGCTTGCCGAGCTTGCCGTTTTGCTGCACGCGCAGAACAGCGACATTGCCTGATCGCTCATTGGCAACGAGCAGCTCCCCACGATCCTCGCGTAGCAGGAACAGCCGTGGCCAATGCCCGCCGCAGCTGACATGCTGCAACAGGCTCGGCCCGCCGTCGCGCGCGATGGCGAATACTGCGATGCTGTCGTGGCCGCGATTGGACAGATACAGCCGCGTCCCCGCGCGGTTGACCGCGATATGCGCGCCGGATGAAGGGCCGTCGAACCCGGCTGGCAGGGTCGCTAGCGTCTCACCACCGGTAAAGCTGCCGTCGCGGTCCGCGCGCAGAAGGGTGACAGTGTTTGCCAGCTCGGCGAACAGATAGGCGATCGGCAGTCGTGGGTGCCAGGCGAGATGACGTGGCCCCGATCCGGGCGCGGCGCGATAGGCGGTCGTGCTTTCTGTCACACGTCCGGTCGCGAGATTCACCCGATGCGCGAACACCGCATCCGCGCCAAGATCGACCGCGTGCAGTACGCGCCCGCCCTGAGCGAAGCCGACCCAATGCGCATGCGGTTCGGTCTGTCGTCGCTGGTTCGGCCCGCTGCCCTGATGGGCGATCTTCTGCGCTTCGCCGACCGGGAGGCCGGTCTTGCCGTCGAGCCGCCACAGCGTGACGCTGCCGCTGGAATAATTGGCGATCGCGAGGGTGCGTCCATCGGGGCTGAGCGCGGCGTGGCACGGGTCTGCGCCGAGCGTGGAGACGCTGCCCAGCAACTGCATGGCCGCGCCGTAAATGCCGAGCTTCCCCTCGGTCTGCTCCTCGAGCAGATAGCGTACCCCATTAGGCGCGCGAACGCCGAACGACGCATTACGGATCGCGTCCAGTGGAGCCTGTGCCGTCCAGCCTTCCGGCGTCGCGATCATCGGCACCAGCCCAGGCCCCTTGCGGCTGGCATAGGTGCCGGCGATCAGGCGATCCGGCTTCCGGCTCACGGCAGCAGCCGGGCTGCTGGCGAGGACGAGGCTGCCGGCGACGAAGGCGCGGCGCGATGGCGCGAACGGAGACGATGTCATTGCCACTTGAAACCCGTCCGTGCCCGCCGCGTCAACCGATGGCACGCTTGCGCGATGCATAAGGCGCATGGCGGGGACCCGCTGGCGGTGCAGTGCGTTGCGCGATAGGGTCGGGGGCGGGCATCAATCCACCACTACGTCCCACGCACTGTCTGGAGCCTATCACCGCATGACGACCCCATCGGATTCGACCGCCAGCGACTTGCCGACGATTGGCCGGGTCGCGACGATCACCGTCACGATCCTGGCGATTGTCGGCTTTGCATGGATGCTGCTCGAGCTGTCGGGCTTCCTCATGCTGATTTTCGCGGCGCTGGTGCTTGCCGCGATTTTCGATGCGATCACCCGGTCGGTCAGCCGCTTTGCCCGCATCGGACGCGGGCCGGCGCTGGGGGTCTCGGTCGTGCTGATCCTCGCCATATTCGGCGGTGCCTTCACGCTGTTCGGGTCGCAGCTTGCCGGCGAGTTCGAGACGATCCGTAACAGCATCCCGCCCGCGATCGACCAGGTCCGCGCGTTCCTTGAGCGTGCAGGGTTGAGCGAGTCGGTGCGCAACATGGTCGAACAGGGCAGCAGCGACGTGTCGCGCCTTGCCAGCAGGGCGGGAGGATATGTCCTCACTGCAACCAACGGGATCGCCAATTTCGTTCTCGTTTTTGTTGCAGCGATCTTTCTGGCCAGCGATCCGGCGGTGTATCGGCGCGGCTTGCTGCTGTTGATGCCGCACAAGGCTGAACCGACGGTCGCGGCGGCGCTCGACGATGCATCGCGCGGGTTGCGGGGATGGATGGTCGGGCAGGCCGTGTCGTCGTTGGTTGTCGCTGCCTTCACCTGGGCCGGCCTTGAGCTGTTGGGGGTGCCGGCTGCGGGCGGATTGGGCCTGATCGCCGGGCTGCTCGACGTCATCCCGATGATCGGCCCGATCATTGCGGGAGTTCCCGCAGTCTTGCTCGCTTTCACCGTGTCGCCGATGACTGCGCTGTGGACGGTGGTGCTCTTCCTGGTCATCCAGCAGATTCAGGGCAATTTCCTCCAGCCGATGATCCAGAAGCAGGCGGTCGACGTGCCGCCGGCGATCCTGCTCTTTGCCGTGGTCGCGGCGGGGCTGTTGTTCGGCTTCCTTGGCGTCCTGCTCGCCGCCCCGCTGACCGTCGTTGTCTATGTGCTGGTCCAGCGCATCTATGTCCGCACTTTGCTGGGCAAGGACATCAAGATCGCCGGTCAGACCGAGGACGCCGATTAGGCGTCGATGCTCACACCCAGCGAGGCGTTGACCAGTCCGCCATCGACCACCAGCGTGTCGCCGACGACATAGTCCGACGCGCGGCTGGCAAGGAAGATCGCGGCGCCCGCCATGTCCTCGGGCGTGCCAATGCGGCGCATCGGGATGCGTTTGGCGACTTCGTCACCATGGTCGCGGGCGGCGCGGTTCATTTCGCTGGCGAAGGCGCCGGGCGCGAGGCTTGTGACGATGATACCGTCGCGGATCAGCCGCGCGGCCATGCGCTTGGTGAGGTAGATCAGCGCCGCCTTCGACGCGTGATAGCTGTACGTCTCCCATGGATTGAGCCGCAGCCCGTCGATCGAGGTGATGTTGATCACCTTCGATGGTGCGTCATGGCTCGCGCGCGCCTTGAGCAGGCCGTGCAGCGCCTGCGTCAGGAAGAAGGGCGATTTAACGTTGAGGTCCATCACCTTGTCCCAGCCGCTCTCGGGGAAGTCCGCGAACTCGACGCCCCATGCCGCGCCTGCATTGTTGACGAGGATGTCCAGATGCGGCTCGCGCTCCGCCAGTGCGGCGGCGAGCGCCTTGCACCCATCGACCGTCGAGACGTCCATCGGGATCGGGATACAGTTCGGGCCGAGTTCGGCGGCGGTCTCCTCGCACGCCGGGGCTTTTCGCGAGGAGATATAGACCTTCGCCCCCTGCGCGATAAAGCCCTCGGCGATCATCTTGCCGATGCCGCGGCTGCCGCCGGTGACGAGCGCGACCTTGCCGGTCAGGTCGAAGAATTTGCTGGTATCCATTTGCCTCTCCCAAAACTGTTCCCCTCCCGCAAGCGGGAGGGGAGAAGTGTTACCCACCCCGTTTGATCGTCTCGCGCGCGATGATCAGCTGCTGGATTTGGCTGGTGCCTTCGTAGATGCGGAACAGGCGGACGTCGCGGTAGAGTCGCTCGATCCCGTAATCGGCGATATAGCCCGCGCCGCCGAAGATCTGCACCGCGCGGTCCGCGACGCGGCCGACCATTTCGGTCGCGAACAGCTTTGCCGCGGCGGATTCCATCACCACGTCCTTGCCGGCGTCCTTGGCCGCAGCGGTTTCGAGGACGAGGGCGCGGGCGGCCAGCGCTTCAGTCTTGCTGTCGGCGATCATCGCCTGGATCAGCTGATGCTCTGCGATTGGCTTGCCGAACTGCTTGCGTTCGGTGGCGTAGGCGACGCAGTCGGCGATCAGCCGTTCGGCCACGCCGACGCTGACTGCGCTGATATGGAGGCGGCCGCGGTCGAGCACGCGCATCGCGATCTTGAAGCCCTCGCCCTCTTCGCCGAGGCGATTGGCGGCGGGGACGGGGACATCGTCGAAGATCACGTCGGCGACCTTTGCGCCCTTTTGCCCCATTTTCTTCTCAGGCTCGCCGATGCTCACGCCGGGCAAGTCGCGGGGGACGAGAAAGGCGGAGACGCCGCGCGCACCGGGTTCGTCGCCTGTGCGCGCCATCACGGTGAACAGCGATGCCTTGTCGGCATTGGTGATGTAGCGTTTGGTGCCGGAGAGGCGATAGACGTCGCCGTAGCGGACGGCGCGGGCCTTTACCGCGCCGCTGTCGCTGCCGACATCGGGTTCGGTGAGGGCAAAGCTGGTGACGATCTCTCCGGTCGCGATCCTGGGCAGCCATTCGGCCTTCTGCTCGGGGGTGCCGGCCATGACGAGACCCTGTGAGCCGATCCCGACATTGGTGCCGAAGGTCGAGCGGAAGGCGGGGGTGGTGCGCCCGAGTTCGAGCGCGACGCGGCATTCCTCGACCATGGTCAGGCCCAGCCCGCCATATTCCTCGGCGATCGACAGGCCGAACAGGCCCATCGCCTTCATCTCATCGACGATGTGCTGCGGGATCGCGTCGGCCTCTTCGACCTCCGCCTCCAGCGGGCGGAGGCGTTCGGCGACGAAGCGGCGTACCATGTCGATCAATGCGTCGAACGTCTCGGCGTCCAAGCTCATATCCGGCGATCCTGCTCCATACCCTGTTTTCGAATCGAGGGATTAGCAGCGCGAAATCGCGGACGCAAATGCCCGCCGGTCGAGCCGGCGGGCATCGCTCCATCACCCGGGGGATATGTCAGCCGAGGCGGCCGAGGCGGTGATAGAGGTTGGCAAACTGGACCGAGCGCGGGTCGTCGGCGATCTTGCGGGTGTAGTCGGCGACCGCTTCCTTGAGCAGGGCGAAGTCGGCGGTCGAGAAGACCGGACGGGCAGTCGCGGGTTCGGGGGGTCTTCATGGGCTTGCTCCTGTAAATAGTCGTGCATCCTGTATGACTCTCGAATGGCGATGCTGACAATTCCGATAGGGTGTCAGCGCGGTCATGGTGTAGTTCGCGCATGACAAGCTGGTGGATGTTATGTAAATAATTGACATCGGTGATTTCCTGAGAACATACCAGGAACGGAGGCTGTAGGACATGGCGGAGCGGAAATTGTTCGCGGGACACGCCGTGCGGCGGTTGCGGCGGGGGCAGGGCCTGACGCAGGCGGCGATGGCCGAGATGCTCGGCGTTTCGGCCAGCTATCTCAACCTGGTCGAGCGTAACCAGCGGCCGCTGTCGGCGACGCTGATGCTGAGCCTGGCGCAGGTGTTCGACTTCGATCCGCGCACGCTGGCAGCGGGCGAGCCGGGCGGGGGCGAAGAGGCGATGCGTCGCCGCCTTGCCGACCCGTTGTTCGCCGATATCGAGGTCGATCGGACCGAGCTGACCGAATGGCTGGCCGGTGCACCGGGCGGGGCAGAGGCGTTCGCGCGCGCCTATGACCGGATCGGCGCCGGCGGCACGGTGGCCAGCGGCGAGATCGAGGATCCTGGCGCTGCGGTGCGGCGGGAGGTCGAGCGCTGGCGCAACCATTTCGCCGATCTCGACGCCGCCGCCGAAACGCTGGCCGACGAGCTGCGCATCGCGTCGAGCGATCCGTTCGGCGCAATGGCCGAGCGGTTGCGGGTCAAGCACCAGCTGGCGATCCGGGTGCTGCCGATCGAGGTCTTGTCGGGGCTGCGCGTGCGGCTCGACCTGCACGCGCGCCAGCTGCAACTGTCCGAGGCGCTCGATCCGCCGAGCCGGGTGTTCGCGCTCGCCCGCCAGCTGGCGAGCGAGGCGCGGACCGAGATCGAGGCTCTGGTGCGCGGCGCTGGCTTTCCCGACCGCGTTGCCGAGCGGCTTTATCGCCGTCATCTCGCCGGTTACTTCGCGGCGGCAGTGATGATGCCCTACGCCCGCTTTCTGCGCGCGTGCGAGGCGACTGGATATGACCTCGAACTGCTCCGCCGCCGCTTTGGGGCGAGCGCGGAACAGGTAGCGCATCGGCTGACCACGCTGCAGCGTGTCGGCGCACGCGGGCTCCCCTTCTTCATGCTGCGCATCGACCGGGCGGGGCAGGTGTCGAAACGGTTCGCCGGGGCCAGCGCGTCGCCGCTGGTGGAATCGGCGGTGCCATGCCCGTTGCTCGATGCCTATGCCGCCTTTGCGCGTCCCGATGAGCGGATCGTCCAGCTGGTCGAGCTGGAGGACAGATCGCGCTGGTTTACCAGCTCACGCTGCGTCGCCCCGCCGGGCGGCTGGGCGGGAGCAGTGCGCGCGCGGTTCGTGGTCACGCTGGGGCTTGCGGCGGAGGCGGCGACGGGACTGGCGGCGGCGCGAGGACTGGATTTCGGCGGAGAGGCGGCTCCAGTCGGACTCGGCTGTCGCGCCTGCACGCGCGAATGCCCCCAGCGCAGCGCTGCCCCTGCGGGTCGTGCGATGCTGGTCAGCGAACGCGAGGCAGGGGTGTCTCCGTTCGGGTTCGCTGCAGACTGACCAGCGAGTTGCGATTGGAAACGCAGCGTTTCTTCAATGGCGCGATAATGCCTGACACACTTTTGCGACAAATTGGTTGGAATAGTTGATGTTCCCCCCGGTTGGTGTAGCGCGCTCTCCATGCGAATGATTCTTGTTCTGGCTGCTTCGGCTGCAATCCTTGCCTCGTGCGGCGGGGGCGATGCCGCGCAGAAAAAGGGGCGCGAGGCGCCCCTGGTGACGCTTGCCGCGGTTCAGTCCGCGCGTTTTGTCGAGCGAATTGACGCGGTCGGCACCGCGCGCGCGAACGAACAGGTGACGCTCACTGCCCCGGTTACCGAACGAATTCTGCGCCTCAACTTCGAGGACGGGGCCTATGTCGGGCGGGGTCAGGTGATCGCGGTGCTGGCACAGGGCCAGGAAAATGCGCAGCTTGCCCAGGCCAATGCGCGGGCGCGTGAGGCGCAGCAGCAACTCGCCCGGCTCGAAGAGTTGAGAAACCGTGGCTTCGCGACGCGCAGCGCGGTGGACGCGCAACAGGCGCTGGCGAGCCAGGCATCGGGGCAGGCTGCCGAAGCGCGCGCATCGATCGGCGACCGTGTGGTGCGTGCGCCGTTCGGCGGCTGGGTATCGCTGCGCAACATTTCCGCCGGTGCGGTGGTAGGCGCGGGGACCGAAATCGCGACGGTGAGCGACATCAGCCGGATCAAGCTCGATTTCGCCGTGCCCGAAACGCTGCTGGCGCAGATTCAGCCGGGCCAGGCGATTGTCGCCACCGCCGCTGCCTATCCCGATCAGCCATTTCGCGGCACGATCGCAACGATCGACCCGGTGCTGAACCCCCAGACCCGCGCCGCCACCGTGCGTGCGGTGCTCGCCAATGGCGACCGCAAGCTCAAACCCGGCATGCTGTTGACGGTGACGATCGAGGCGCAGGCGCGCACCAGCGTAGCGGTGCCGGAACTCGCGGTGGTAGGCGAGGGCGACCAGAGCTTTGTCTTCACGATCGAGAACGGGAAAGCGAAGCGGGTGCCGATCCGCACCGGGCTGCGTCAGAACGGGCTGGTCGAGGTGACGCAGGGTCTGAAGCCCGGCCAGCGTGTCGTGACCGAGGGCGTGGTCAAGATTGCCGAGGGGCAGCAGGTCCGCACTGGCGGCCCCGGCAATGCCGCGCCCAAGGGTATCGGCCAGGCCAAGGGTAACTGATGCAGATTTCCGACCTCTCGGTTCGCAGGCCGGTTTTTGCGGCGGTGATGGCGATCCTGCTGACGATTATCGGGGTCGTCGGATTCTTGAGCCTGTCGGTGCGTGAATATCCCGACACCGACCCGCCGGTGGTGTCGGTCGAAACATCCTATACCGGTGCCGCTGCGAGCGTGATCGAAGCGCGGATCACCCAGCCGATCGAAGAGGCGCTGTCGGGGATTGAGGGGATCCAGACGATCACATCCCGCTCGCGTGACGGCGTGTCGGATGTTTCGATCGAGTTCCGCCCCGGTCGCGACATCGATTCCGCAGCCAACGACGTGCGCGATCGGATCGGCAGCGTTGTCGAAGACCTGCCGGAAGAAGTGATCGCGCCGGAAGTGCGAAAGGTGGATGCCGACAGCTCGCCGATCCTGTTCCTCGTCATCTCGCGCCCGGGCTGGTCGCGGCTGGAACTGTCGGATTATGTCGATCGCACGTTGGTCGATCGGTTCAGCACGATCGACGGCGTCGCGCGGGTGTTTGTCGCGGGCGATGCGCGGCCGTCGATGCGCGTATGGCTGGATGCGACGCGCCTGGCCGCCTATTCGCTGACCCCGGCAGATGTCGAGACCGCACTGCGCAGCCAGAATGTCGAACTGCCCGCCGGCCGCCTCGAATCGCAGCAGCAGAACCGCACGCTGCGCGTCGATCGCCCGTTCGCGACGGCTGGCGATTTCTCGAACCTGGTCGTGGGTCGCGGCGCGGACGGATATCTGGTCCGGCTGGGCGATGTCGCGCGGGTCGAGCAGTCGGCGGAGAATCCGTACAACGCCTTTCGCATGAATGGCCAGTCGGCGGTGGGCCTGGGCATCGTCCGTCAATCGGGTGCCAACACGCTGGAGGTCGCGGAAACGGCCAAGGCGACGGCGGAAGCGGTCAAGGCTGACCTGCCCGAGGGAATGACGATCACGGTCGGATCCGACGATTCGCTGTTCATCGGTCGCGCGATCGAAAAGGTGTGGCAGACGCTGGCCGAAGCGGCTGTGCTGGTCGTCCTCGTCATCTTCCTGTTCCTGGGATCGTGGCGGGCGACGCTGATCCCGGCAGTGACAGTGCCGATCTGCCTGCTTGGCGCATTCGCGGTGCTATGGCTGGCGGGATTCTCGATCAACCTGCTGACCCTTCTCGCGCTCGTGCTCGCAATCGGTCTGGTCGTCGATGACGCGATCGTCGTGCTCGAGAATGTCTATCACCGGATCGAGGAGGGCGAGCCACCGCTTGTCGCCGCGTTCAAGGGGACGCGGCAGGTCGGTTTCGCGGTGGTGTCGACGACGCTGGTGGTGTGCGCCGTGTTCGTGCCGATCTGTTTCCTCGCCGGGCAGACCGGGTTGTTGTTCCGCGAGCTGGCCGTCGCAATGATCGGCGCGATCGCCTTTTCCGGCTTCCTTGCGCTCAGCCTGACGCCGATGCTGTGTTCCAAGATGCTGCGCAAGGAAAAGCGCGGTCGCTTCACCGGCTGGGTCGACGACAAGTTCCAGCGGCTCGAGGGATTTTACAGCCGCCAGCTTTCGCGCGCGATCGACAAGCCCGTGATCCCGCTGATCGGCGTACTCGCCTTTCTGTTCGCTGCGGGCGGCGCGTTCGTGACGCTTCAGTCCGAGCTGGTCCCGGCCGAGGATCAGGGTGTCGCGCAGGTGCAGATCAGCGCGCCCGAGGGCACGAGCTTCGACCAGATGGACCGGTATATGCTGGGCACGCAGGAGAAGTTGCTCCCGCTGCTCGATCAGGGTGCGGTGCGGACGATCATCACCCGCACGCCGGGCGGATTTGGTGCGGGCGACGATTTCAACAGCGGCACATTCATCGTCTTTCTGAAGACCTGGGAAGAGCGCGACACGTCGACGCAGGCGGTCGCGCAGCAGATCAACCGTATCCTCGCCAACGAACCGGCGGTGCGCGGCAACGCGCAGGTGCGGTCGGCTCTGGGGCGCGGGCGCGGGCAGCCGATCAACTTCGTTCTGGCGGGCAACACCTATGAGGGGCTGGTCGCTGCCCGCAACCGCATCGTTGCGGCGGCGGCGCAGAACCCGGGGATCGTAAACCTCGATTCCGACTACAAGGAAACCAAGCCGCAGATGCGGATCGAGGTCGACACGACCCGCGCCGGCGATCTGGGCGTGTCGGTCAATGCGGTCAGCCAGGCGCTGCAGACATTGCTCGGGTCGCGCCGCGTTTCGACCTATCTCGACCGGGGCGAGGAGTATCGGGTGATTGTTCAGGCGGATGCCGAAAACCGCTCGACGCTTGCCAACCTCGCCCAGATCCATGTCCGCGCGCGTGACGGGTCGCTGGTGCCGTTGTCCAACCTCGTCACCACGCGCGAAATGTCGGGGCCGCGCGATCTTGGCCGCTACAACAAGCTGCGCGCGATCACCCTGTCTGGCGGCGTCGCGCCAGGCTATTCGCTGGGGCAGGCGCTGACCTTCCTTCAGGAACAGGCAGCGGAATCGCCCGAAGTGCTGGCGGTCGGCTATCGCGGCGAAAGCCAGGCGTTCGTCGAGACCGGCGGGTCGATCCTGCTGGTGTTCGGCCTCACCATCCTCGTCGTCTATCTGCTGCTCGCCGCGCAGTTCGAGAGCTTCGTGCATCCCGGCGTGATCATCATGACCGTACCGCTCGCCGTCGCAGGCGGGATGCTCGGGCTATTCTTCTTCGGCAAGACACTCAATCTCTACAGTCAGATCGGCATCGTCATGCTCGTCGGATTGGCGGCGAAGAACGGCATCCTGATCGTCGAATTCGCCAACCAGCTGCGCGACGAGGGCAAGAGCATCGCCGACGCGATCCGCATGGCTTCGGCACGGCGTCTGCGCGCGATCCTGATGACGTCGATTGCGACCGCGGCGGGCGCGGTGCCGCTGATGCTGGCGAGCGGCGCGGGCGCGGGCGCGCGATCGGCGATCGGCGTGGTGATCGTGTTCGGCGTGCTGCTCGCGACGCTCATCACCTTGTTCCTCATCCCGATCCTGTATAGCAGGCTTGCCAAGTGGACCGGTTCGCCCCAAGCCGTGAGCCGGGAGCTTGATGCGGCGATGGCACAGCCGCAACCGGCCGAATAAGCCGGGTCAAAAGGACTGGGGAGCGGTAATGGAGATTGCGTCCAAGGGACAGTTGCGGCTTGCGTTTCTGCGCTGGGCGGTGGTCACCGTCCCGTTCATCCTGTTGCTCGGCTTTACCTCGGCCCGCATCGCTCCGACCGGCGCTGAAAACCTGTGGTACCAGATGCTGGAAAAGCCGCCGCAGACCCCGCCCGACTGGGCGTTTCCGGTCGCGTGGACGGTCATCTATGTCCTGATGGGCCTGGCGCTGGCGATGATCATCAATGCGCGCGGGTCGAAGCTGCGCGGCCCGGCGCTGGTGCTGTTCGCGGTGCAGATGGGCGCGAACCTCGCCTGGTCGCCCTTGTTCTTTGGCATGCATCAGGTGTTCTGGGCGTTCGTGCTGATCGGGGTGATCCTGGTGCTGGCACTCGCCACGACGATCCTGTTCGGGCGGATCCGCACCGGTGCGGCGATCCTGATGATCCCCTATCTGGGCTGGCTGTGCTTCGCGGGATGGCTGTGCTTCCAGATCGACCAGCTCAATCCCAACGCCGAAACCCTTGTCCCGGCGCAGTCCGCGCCCCAAATGGCTATTTGAGTTTGGTTCAGCTGGGCTGAACGTGCGGCACCGGCCCGCTCCCCCACCCGGCCACCCATAGGCTACTAAAGTTGGGTGGCCGGGTGCGGTAGCCCCGCAAAGTATTACTTTGCGGGGACCCCGTGGGGGAGCGGGCCGGTGCCGCCCAGGAGATAAACAATGCAGAGCGACAACCGCATTTTCGACGATTTCGTGAAGTTCGTGAACGGCGCGGCCGGCACGATGGCCGGCATGGCGCGTGAGGGCGAGAGCGCAGCGCGTGAGCGGTTCAAGAGCTTTGTCGGGGGCATGGATTTCGTCGCGCGCGACGAGTTCGAGGCGGTGAAGGCGATGGCCGCTGCGGCACGCGACGAGAATGATGCGCTGCGTGCGCGGATCGAGGCGCTGGAGGCGAAGCTGGCCGGAACTGCCGCAGCTGCGAAGCCCAGCAAGCCCAGAAAGCCGGGCGCGGGCCTCTAAAACCCGTTTTTCCACATCTATTTCCGCCGCGTTTACGCTATGCTGCTTGTGCGGCGCGGCGAGGATTGGCACCAACTGCGCCAGGCAAGGGCCGGGCGGAGGACGACCGGAATGCTCGATGAGAGCGAATATGAGCGCGACGATGACGCCGCGCCGATCGACATGCTGGAAAGCTATTTCGCGGCGCATGGCTGGAGCCATACGCGCGAAGAGGATGAGGTCGTTGCCAAGGTAAAGGGCAGCTGGACCGAGTACGAGCTGCGCGCCATCTGGCGCGAGGACGATGGCGTGCTCCAGTTTCTGGCGTTCCCGGATGTGCGCATCCCGGACGAGCGCCGCGCGGCGATCTATGAGACGATCGGGCTGGTCAACGAACAGCTCTGGGTCGGCCATTTCGAACTTTGGTCGTCGAGCGGGATCCTGCTCTACCGCAACGCCGCGATGATCCCTGGCGAGGACGGCGGATCGATTACGCTGCAGCACACCGAATTGCTGGTCGAAAGCGCGATCGACGAATGCGAGCGCTTCTACCCGGTGTTCCAGTTCGTCCTGTGGGGCGGCAAGTCGCCGAAGGAAGCGATCGCCGCCGCGCTGATCGAGACGCAGGGCGAGGCGTAAGCGCAAGCAATAGTCCCGTCGCCCCGTGCTCGACGCGGGGCCGGGCTTCTTTGACCGGCCTGGGCAGCCCCGCACCGTCAAGCCTGCGCCTCAGCAGCCATAGTCCTGGAGGCCGTGAACCCACAAACGACCGCTTTCAGCGAGATGGCTGGACGGCTGAAATTGGGTGGGAAGCTGCCAGCCTACTTTGCGGGCAAGTCCGCGCATAGCTGACGTCCGTTTCGGTCACTTTTGACTGAAACTGCCTCGACCCGGATCGCGTTTTCTTCGCCATCTTCCTTCAATGGAGGGTCGCGGAAATGGCGCGCCTGCACCTCGTAAGAAGTAGCACCACAGACCTCTACAATCAGCTGATCGTCACTTTCCCAGTGTAGGCCCACACGATTAGAATTAGCCGCAGATACTACCACCTGCCCGGCCGAAGGCGATCCCGCGCTCCGTTGGATCAAGACGATGCGGCGATGATCGCTATTGGAAGCTGGTGCGCCCTTATATTCAGCCACAGCAACATACTGGTGATCGGGAGACATTGCTTCGCTGGTTCGCTCCCACTCAGCATGTTTGCATCCAGCCAGCGCAAAAATGACCAAGCCGGAGGTTAGAAGCGGTCGCATTCTACGACGTTAGCAAAGGCGCCGACGACCGCAATCAGGAAGCGGAAAACAGATAGCGAAGGCCCGCTATGGGGTCGTTAGCAGCCCGTCCGCTTTATGAGACTACGGCCTATTGGGTGACGCGAGGCGCGCCGTTGTGGGCGCGCCCTTGCCCCATCAACTTGCCGGCCCGATCGTCTTCACCACCTTGCCCTTGTCGTCGAGGAAGTCGATCGCTGCGCCGCCGTCGGGGGCGACCTTGAGCATCAGGCGGGGCTTGCCGGTGGCGTCCTGAAGCATCACCACCGATGCCTTGTCGCGCGACTTGCCGACGAACAGGCGCGCGGCGCCGGGCTCGCCATCGGTGCGCATCACCGCCTTGCCATCGACCTTGGCGAACATACTGCCCGCCGGGCGATCGGAGATGATCAGCGCGGCGCTGTCGCGGTTGCCGCTGTCGGTCTGGAGCAATTGCAGCGTCTGGTCATTCTCGAACCGGTCGAAGGTCAGGCTGGCCCCGGCATTGAGATTGTCGCCATCCTTCTTGCCGGCCCAGATCAGGCCACCGCTTTCGGTGCCTTCGTCGTTGAGCATCAGCATACCGGCGGCAAAGGCGCGGTCGGGGCGCGCGATCTCGTCACCCTTGTAGAAGGCACCGGGGAAGCGGCCCTTGCTGGCGATCACCAGCCGCAGCGTGCCGTCCGGCTCGCGGACATTGATCCGCTCGACATCGATCGTCCCGAATTTCTGCGGCTTCGTCGCTGCCACCAATGTCACCGCCGCGATGGTCACCGCTGCACCCGTCACCAAACCCTGCCAATACGCCATTTTAGTCCCCGAAAGTTGCGGACGCGGAACGTACTGGCGGGCGAAGCGGGGTCAACCGCGCGCGGCGTGTTTTCTGGGGGCTTGACCCGACGCCGCGCTTCTTCGACGGGCGGTAAAGGCAATGGAGCTGTGGCAATGACGACCCCCAAGACCCTGTGGCTGATCGGTTGCGGCAATATGGCCGGGGCGATGTTGCGGCGCTGGATCGCGGCGGGGACCGTGCGCGGGGAGGATGTGTTTGTCCTCAATCGCGGCGACTGCGACCTGCCCCAAGGCGTGCGGCAGGGGCGGGTGCTGCCCGAGGGCGCGCTGCCCGACGCAGTCATGCTGGGGGTCAAGCCGCAGCAGCTGGACGGAATTGCGGATCAGATTGCGGCCCGGATCGCGGGCGTGCCGATGCTGGTGTCGATCCTTGCCGGGGTCGAGGAGGCGGCGCTGGCGGCGCGGTTCGATGCCGGGGCGATCGTGCGTGCGATGCCCAACCTGCCGGTCGAGATCGGCAAGGGTGTGGTCGCGCTGCATAGCGACAGTGCGGATGCCGAAGCGCGGGCCGGGGCCGAGGTGCTGATGGCCCCGCTCGGCCTCGTCGAATGGGTCGATGCCGCGCGGTTCGACGCGGTGACCGCGCTCGCGGGCAGCGGCCCTGCGTTCGTCTATCGCTTCGTCGACGCGTTGGCGGCGGCTGGCGCGGCGGTCGGCATTCCCGCAGATCAGGCGCTGCGGCTTGCGCTGGCGACGGTCGAGGGCGGGGCGTTGCTGGCCGCCCGATCCTCCGAGACGCCTGCGACGCTCGCCGACAAGGTCGCGAGCCCCGGTGGATCGACCCGCAAGGGACTGGATGTACTCGATACCGATTCCGCGCTGGTGAAGCTGTTGACCGCCACGCTCGAAGCGTCCGAGCGGCGCAACGCCGAAATGGCCGCCGCCGCGCACGGCTGAACGGAACGTCCAACCCGCTGAAAACGTTGTCGCGCCACATTCCAAGTCATGGAGGCGATGATGGCGACCAAGGCGCAGAGCAGAGCGAAGCAGGCAGACAATCAGGCCCGGGACAGCCAGGGCCGGTTCAAGGAAGAAGGCGGCTGGGGCGGCAGCTTCGGCAAGATCGCTGGCGCGACTGCGGCGGGCGCGGCGCTGGGTGTGCTGGCGATGCTGGGCCGCAAGGCGGCGGTGCAATCGCCGACCCTGCTGGCGGGCGACTGGATGGACGGGCTGATCGCCGAGCATCAGGCGGTGCTCAAACTGCTCGACGCGATCGAGGCGACCGACGATAGCGCAACCGCGCGGCGCACGATGATGCTGACCCAGCTCAAGCACGCGCTGGCCAAGCATGCGATCGAGGAAGAAAATGTGATCTATCCCGCGCTGCGTGAGGCCGGGAAGGTCGAGGCGGCGGACGAGCTCAACAACGAGCATGGCTATGTGAAGCAGCATTTGTACGAGCTGGACAATATGCCCGCCGCGAGCCCGCAATTCCTCGCGACGATCCGCAAGCTGCGCAGCGAACTGGAGGAGCATATGCAGGATGAGGAGGAGCGGCTGTTCCCGCAGCTGCGCGCCAGCCTGTCGGAAGAAAAGAACGCCGCGCTCACCAAGGCGATGAACCGCGAGGGGTTCAAGGTGGCCTAGCGCCCCAGGTCCGATACCCGCTTGCGCTCGTCGGCGGGGATCAGCCCCTCAAGCACTGCCCAGAACCCCCCGACCGCCGCCTGTCCCGCCGAGGAATAGGCGGCGGTCATCTTTTCGCGGAGTGCGTCGAACAGTTCCGCTTCCAATTTCGTGCCCTCGGGCGTCAGCCGCAGCAGGCGTTGGCGGCGATCTTCGCGCCCCGGCCGCGTCTCGATCAGGCCGCGTTCGGTCAGGTCGGTCAGCACGCGCCCAAGCGACTGCTTGGTGATTGCGAGCAGCGAGATCAGCTCGCCCACCGTGATGTCGGGCTGGCGCGCGACGAAGTAGAGCGACCGGTGATGCGCGCGGCCCAGCCCCTGCGCCGCCAGCCCCTCGTCGATCGAGCGGGTGAGGTGGCTGTAGCCGAAATAGAGCATTTCGACGCCGCGCCGGATCTCGGCTTCGCGCAGGAATAGCGGGGACGCAGTTGGGACAGCCATGTTGACCTGTTTTGCCATCGGCCTTAGGCGTGCGCAACGGTAGATTCCGGGTCAATTCGGGAGAGTGATGTGAGCAGCCTGTTCCACGTTGAAGCCAATCCGGCTCCGGTCGATGCGAACGAGCGGACGCGCCTCCTTGCCGATCCGGGCTTCGGAAAGCTGTTCACCGATCATATGGCGATGATCCGCTGGTCGGACGCAAAGGGTTGGCACGACGCGAAAATCACCGCGCGCGCACCCCTGACGCTCGATCCCGCAACCGCCGTGCTGCACTATGCGCAGGAGATTTTCGAGGGGCTCAAGGCCTATCGCCTCGGCGATGGCGGGACCGCGCTGTTCCGCCCCGAGGAGAATGCCCGCCGCTTCCGCGAATCGGCGCGGCGCATGGCGATGCCCGAACTGCCCGACGAGCTGTTCATCGGCTCGCTCGAGGCGCTGGTCGCCGCCGACCGCGACTGGATTCCGACGCTTGAGGGCGGGTCGCTCTATCTGCGCCCGTTCATGTTCGCGAGCGAGGTGTTCCTGGGGGGTGAAGCCCGCGAGCGAATATCTCTACCTCGTCATCGCATCGCCCGCCGGTGCCTATTTCAAGAGCGGGGCGAAGGCGGTGACGATCTGGGTCTCCGACCATTACACCCGCGCCGCGCCGGGCGGTACGGGGGCGGCCAAGTGTGGTGGCAACTATGCCGCCAGCCTGGTCGCGCAGGCCGAGGCGATCAAGCAGGGCTGCGACCAGGTCGTGTTCCTCGACGCGGCTGAGCGCCGCTGGGTGGAGGAACTGGGCGGCATGAACCTGTTCTTCGTGTTCGACGATGGCAGCATCGTCACCCCGCCGCTGACCGGCACGATCCTGCCCGGAATCACGCGCGAGTCGATCATCGCGCTGGCGCGGGAGCAGGGGATCACGGTGCGTGAGGAGCCCTATGCGATCGACCAGTGGGAGGCGGATGCGAACAGCGGTCGGCTGGTCGAAACCTTTGCCTGCGGCACCGCGGCGGTGGTCACCCCGGTCGGCCAGGTGAAGAGCCGCGACGGCGGCTTCACCATCGGCAGCGGCGGCCCGGGACAGGTGACCGAAGCGCTCAAGGCACGCCTGACCGCGATCCAGCGCGGCGAAGCGCCCGACCCGCATGGCTGGGTGCATCGGTTCGGTTAAATCCTCTTTTCAGCGGCGGCGCGGCGCTCTAAGGGCGTCGCTTCCGCGACATGTTGGGGCGTAGCCAAGCGGTAAGGCAGCGGTTTTTGGTACCGCCATGCGCTGGTTCGAATCCAGCCGCCCCAGCCATTCCCACCCGATCGATCTAGGGGCGGCCCGTGATGACGGTCGGTGTCTCGATCAGCAGCGTCCAGGGCGTCGGCAGGTAATCGAGCGACATATAGAAATAGAAGGCGCAGGAACCGTCGCGGCGGAACGTTGCGCCCTTGACGATTCCGAACGCGGCCGTTCCGCTGAACACCGGACCGCCGCTGTCGCCCTGTTTGCACGTCGGCCCCGCCACAGCGACCCAGGTGGGAAGGCAGAACCCGCCGCACAGCTCGCCCGATGGGGCGAAATCGAGCAGGGTCACTTCGGCGCAGCTGTACCCCGTGCTCTCGCCGCGATGGCAGACAAAGTCGCCCGCGCGGGTGCTCGGCTTGGTCCGCTGCACCTCGACCGGGCGCGCCACCGTCCGTGCGGTGTCGGCGAAGAACAGCGGGCGGGCGGGGGCGGGGCCGGCATGGATCTGAACGTCGTGATAGCCCCAGCCCCATTGCCCGACAAAGGCGAGCGGGGTCGCCTGGCGCTGCGGATCGATATAGCTGAGGTCGTCGAGGCAGTGGGCGGCGGTGGTGATGCCGGTGCGCGTGCCGTCGCCGACCAGAAAGCCGCTGGTGCAGCGATAGCGCTTGCCGCTGACCGGATCGGTCCCGTCGAGCCGCCCGCCGCCCTGTGGGCCGAGGTTGCGGTCCACATGATCGAGCGCGCGGACCCGGACCGGGACGCCGGTCAATTGTGTCAGCCGTGCGTCGAGCATCGCGGCTCCCCCTGCCTTCTCGACTGCGGCATTGCCCGCGATCACCACCAGCTCACCGGTACGCGGGTCGATGCCCATGGCGGGATAGCTGCCCAGCGCCGCGCGGATCGCGGCCTGGTGATGGGACAGCGCCCAAACCACGCGGTCGCGGCTAACCTTTGCTCCGGTGCGAAACTGAACCTGAACCCGCGTCGTCCCCGCCGTGATCCAGCGCGTGGGGACCGGCTGGTCGCCCGTCAGATAGACGATGAAGCGGTAGTCGGGACGATGCTGGACCGAGATTCCGGCGAGACGGTCGCGGTAGCGGTCGGCGATCGCGTCGATGACGGGAACGCTGTCCTGCTGCGCCGCGAGCCGCCGCACCGCTTCGGGCTGCGTAACGCCATAGGCGCGGGCATATTCGGCACCGTCCTGCGCCAGCGCGTCGTCGCGCGTCTGGGCGGTCTGCGCGGCTGCCGGGGTTGCGGCCAGCATCAGCGCGGCGGGCAGGAACAGGCGCGATGAGGTCGGGCGCATGGCTTCGCCTACATGAGCTGGGCGGCGGTGAGAAGCGGTTCAGCCGTCAGCGGATATGCCGGGGACCGCTTCGCGACCTCCCGGATTTCAAGGAACGCCCCGACCACTTGCGATCCATTGTTGGCGATGATAGCCGATCCATTCATGGCAATCGATTGCAGGTCGCAAGTCACTTCGCTCGCGGCCCTGTGACGGGAACGTTTTTCGGGAGGGGCGCGATGAGATTCGGGTTGAACGGAGGCGGTACCGCGCTGCTACTGGGTGCATTGTCGCTGATGTTCGCATCGACCGCGCAGGCCGGGGATCGCTGGATCAGCGCCTGGGGAACTGCGCAGCAGCTCGCACCCATGCCGCCGCCCCGGATGCCCCCCGCGACCCGAAGGCGAGACGCGTCCCGCGCCCCCGCCATCGGCACCGTCGCCGGTCCTTCCTACGCCCCAACGGCTGCACGACCAGACCGTGCGGATGATCGTGCGCCCCACGATCGGCGGCAGCGTCTTGCGCGTCCAGTTCTCCAACGCATCCGGGGGCGAGCCAGTCAGGATCGGACGGGCCGCGATCGCCAAGAGTGCCGGCGCCTCTGCGATCGTTGCCGGCACGTCGCGGGCGCTCAGCTTTGCGGGGCAAGCGGATGTGACGATCCAGCCCGGCGCGGTTGCGACCAGTGATCCCGTCAGCATCGACCTGGCGGCGTTCGAGCAGCTCGCGGTTTCGATCCATCTGCCTGCGGATACCGCCGTCAACACGCTTCATCCGCTGGGACTGCGTACCACCTACATCGTCAAGGGTGACCGAACCGGCGACACGGCGCTGAGCGGATCCGATACCAACCGATCCTATCTCTGGCTAACCGGCGTCGTGGTGGAGGCAGCCCCCGAGGCGGGGACGATCGTCGCGTTCGGGGATTCGATCACCGATGGCTATGGAACGACCCCGGACACGGGCCGCGCCTGGCCCGACCTGCTTGCCGATCGGCTGCAAAAAGATGCGCGAACCCGGCATCTCTCGGTCGTCAATATGGGCATTTCCGGCAATCGCGTGCGGCGCGACGGCGCTGGCCTGTCGGCACTGGCGCGCTTTGACCGCGACGTGCTGGCGCGGCCAGGGGTGCGATGGGTGATCCTGCTGGAAGGGATCAACGACATCAACTTCGCGGCGATACCGGGCATGCCGTCGAGTGAGGCGGTCACGGCGGAAGAACTGATCGCCGCCTATGCGCAGTTCATCGATCGGGCGCATCTGCACGGTATCAAGGTGATGGGCGCGACGATCGCGCCGACCGAGGGGCTGTGGCTGTACAGCGAGAAGACCGAGGCGCTGCGCGAGGCGGTCAACAGCTGGATCCGCACCAGCGGAAGGTTCGACGCGGTGGTCGATTTCGACGCCACGCTGCGCGACCCCGCGCGTCCGACGCGGCTGAACCCGGCCTATGACCCCGGCGATCATGTCCATCCGAACGACGCCGGCAATGCCGCGATGGCGGCGGCAGTGGACGTCGCGCGGTTCCTGAAGCCTTAGTTTGCAACCGGACATGCGCTTGTTGCAAAGGGGGGCACGGCAACCCTATCCCCTTGGCGTGCGGGGGAGGCGGAATTTGACGCGCAAGATCAAGACCATCTACGACCTCGCCGAACTTGCCGGGGTGTCGGCCGCGACCGTGTCGCGCGCGCTGGCCGGCAAGACGATGGTCAATTCAAAGACGTCGGAACGCATTCGCAAGCTCGCGGAAAAGCACGATTTCCGTCCCAGCGCGCTCGCCCGCAATTTGCGGACCAAGCAGCGCGGCGCGATCGGCGTTGTCGTGCCGCTGGGCCATGATCGCGGACAGCATCTGTCCGATCCGTTCTTCATGACGCTGATCGGCTATCTCGCCGACGAGTTGAGCGAGCGCGGGTTCGACCTGATGCTGTCGCGTGTCATTCCCAACCAGGACAATTGGCTGTCCCGGCTGATCGATGCCGACCGCGTCGACGGCTTCATCATCGTCGGCCAGTCGGATCAGTCGCAGGTGCTCGACCGGATCGCCGCCGACTATCTGCCGCTGGTCGCATGGGGCGGATTTGTCCAGGGGCAGATCCATTGTTCGGTGGGCACCGACAATTTCCTGGGCGGACGGCTGGCGACCCAGCATCTGATCGACCGCGGATGCCGCAAGATCGCGTTCTTGGGCAATACCCAGGCGATCGAACCGTCGCTGCGGCTCCAAGGCGCAAAGGCCGCGATCGGAGCGCACAACGACATCGTGCTGGTCGATGCCCCGACCCATTTTGCTTCGGAAGTCAGCGGGTCGGACATCGACACGTTTCTCGACCAGTCAGCTATCCTGCCCGACGGCATTTTCGCCGCGTCCGATCTGATCGCGCTGACCGCGATTCAGGTGCTGGCGACACGCGGCCTTTCGGTGCCGGGGGATGTGAAGGTGGTCGGTTATGACGATCTCTACCTCGCCCGCACGAGCGCACCGCCACTGTCCACCGTGCGCCAGAACCTTGCCGCAGGTGCGGCGCATCTGGTCGACAGCCTGATGAAGCGCATCGCCGGCGATGCGACCGGATCGACGATCCTCAATCCCGAACTCATCGTCCGCGAGTCCAGCTGATTGTTGCCAGGCCGGGCGCCCTACGACTTTGGTCGAGTTGACTTGCAATCGATTGCTAATAGGGTGTCGACATAGTGGACCCGAGTCCGAAGCGACCGGAAAACGTGTGGGAGAGTGTGATGCGGGCAAGGATCTCGGCATTTTGCGGCGCGGCTTTGCTCGCGATGGCGCCGCCCGCTGCATCCGCGCAGCAAGCCCCGACGCCACCTCCGCTCACTGCCGAGGATGAAGCGAAGCTCGCGCCGATCGCGCCGGAGCTGCGCGCGGGCGCGCGGCTGGCGCTGGGATTCTCCAAGATGATGGGCACGATTGACGAGGCGATGGTGCTGGCGTCGCGAAAGCGCGGCGGTGGTCCCCCGATCCCCCCGCGTCACGCCGATATTCCCGTGGTCGAGAAGATGATTCCCGGCCCGGTCGGTGCGCCGCAGGTGAAGTTGTTCGTCATCAACGCCAAGCCGGGGACCAGCCGTCCCGGTATCGTCCATACCCATGGCGGCGGCTACATCCTCGGCACCGCCGCGACCGATGTCCGCCGTCTTCAGGACATGGCGCGCGAGCTCGATGCGGTGATCGTCAGCGTCGAATATCGCCTTGCACCGGAAACGACCTATCAGGGGTCGATCGAGGACAATTATGCGGGCCTCAGCTGGATGTATCGCAATGCCGCCGAACTGGGTCTGGACCGCAGCCGCATTGCGGTGACCGGCGAGAGCGCGGGCGGGGGGCATGCGGCTCTGTTGGCCATTACCGCGCGCGACCGCGGAGAAATCCCCATCGCGTTTCAGGCATTGGTCTATCCCATGCTGGACGACCGCACCGGCGGGGCGGTGAAGCTGCCTGGCCATATCGCCACCGTGGGGTGGAGCGGGTTGGAAAACCAATATGGCTGGAAGGCGTTCCTGGGCCAGGAACCCGGAACCGACAAGGTGCCGGCGCGCGCCGTTCCAGCGCGCACGCAAAACCTTGCGGGACTGCCGCCCGCCTTCATCCAGGTCGGCGGGGTCGATCTCTTCGTCAGCGAGGATATCGACTATGCCCGGCGGCTGAACGAGGCCGGGGTGCCGACCGAATTGCAGGTTATTCCGGGGGCCTATCACGGCTTCGACCAGCTGTCGGCTGACTCGCCGCAAGCGAGGCAGTTCAACCGCGCGAAGATCGAGGCGCTGCGTCGCGCCTTTGCGCGCCCCGCCAAATAGGAACGACCGCAAAGGCTTGGCAACCGTTTGAGTGGCAAACGATTGCATTAGTCGCCTGTTGATTGAATAGCTGGAGGAACGCACGGGTCGGGCCGCTCCTTGACGACGTCCTCCGGCCTATTTATGCAATCGATTGAAAAAATAACCGGGGGAGAGGATAATGAAGCGTTTCTGCACGTCAGTCGCGGCCATTGCGGTCGCAAGCGTCTTGGGATCAGTGCCTGCCTTTGCGCAGAGCGACACAGGTCAGGAGGCCCGGGCACCCGCCGACGCCAGCTCGGACGAAGTGGTCGTCACCGCGCAAAAGGGCGGCGCGCAGGCGCTTCAGGAAGTCCCCCTCGCGATCCAGGCGTTCGATGGCGAGGAGCTGAAGGAGCGCAACATCAGCACCATCGGTGACCTGGTGTCGAGCGTGCCGGGCGCGTTCGAGGGGTTCCGTCAGTCCAACGGATCGCGCTTCTACAATCTGCGCGGCAGCGTCACGCAGAATGGCGACTCGCCGATCGGCTATTATCTCGACGACGCGCCGTTCATCGTCACCAATTTCGGCATCGCCCCGCCCGTGCGCTTCCTCGACATCGATCGCGTCGAAGTGCTGCGCGGGCCGCAGGGCACGCTCTATGGCCAGGGCTCGTCGGGCGGCGTGTTCATCTTCCGCACGCGCGACCCGAACCTCAAGGAATTCGATTACGCGTTCGAGGCGGAGGCATCGCAGACACGCGGTGCCGATGGCCTCAACTATGGCGTGGCCGGCGCGATCTCGGTGCCGATCGTCAAGGACATGCTCGCGGTGCGCGTCAGCGGCGGTTTCTCGCGCGATGCCGGCTGGGCCGACGCCTATTATGGCGCCTTCGACGGCACGCCCGACGAGACGGGGGTCAATGTCGCCAAGAATGACGATATCCGCGTCGTCGCGCTGTTCCGCCCGGCGGACAACGTGAACATCCGCGCGCAGTACTGGAAATTCCGCCCGCGCCAGGGCTTCACCGGATTCACCGCGTCGGTCAGCCCGCCCTATTTCCAGAACACTGCGGGGCAGGACGGCTTTTCGAATGGCGATTTCACGCTGTACAGCCTGACCGCGACGGTCGATTTCGACGCCTTCTCGATCACCAGCGCGACCAGCCAGCTCGACGGCGTGTTCGGGATCAACATCCCGCTCTCGCCCTCCGGCTCATTCTCGAGCCAGTTCCTGCCGAGCATGTTCGCGCAGGAATTGCGGGTGAACTCCAACGGCAGCGGGCCGTTCAAATGGCTGCTCGGCGCGTCCTACCAGAACGGGTCGGGGCCGCAGGAAAATACGCTGACCCTTCCGGGCCTGGTCATCAACGCCGATAACGACACGCTGACCGAGAATTACGCATTCTTCGGCGAGGTCAGCTATGAGTTGTTCGACGGCAAGCTGGTCCCGCTGGTCGGGCTGCGGCAGTACCATGACGACCGCGCGTTCGCCGACGCGACCGAGACGCTGCCGACGACGAAGGACGTGACCACCTGGCGGGTCAATCTATCCTATCTGCCGAGCGACGATCTGACGATGTTCATCTCGGCGGCGACCGGCTTCCGTCCCGGCATCGTCCAGTCGCGCGTGCAGGTCCAGTCGGTCACCGGCGCGGGCGTGCCGACGGGCGTGACGCTGGAGCCGGAATCGTCGACCAACTATGAGTTCGGCGTGAAATGGCGCAGCGCCGACCGGTCGCTGAATATCGGCCTGAACCTGTATCAGCTCGAATATACCAACCTGCAGACGTCGGTCACCGGGTCGATCGCCAACGTCGACGGCTTTGCCAATTTCGGTGATGCGAAGACCAAGGGCGTCGATCTGGAGCTGCGCTGGAACACGCCGCTCAAGGGCTTCAATCTGGGCTTTGTCGGCAACTTCAACGACAGCAAATATACCCGCGTGAACCCGATCGTCGCGGCGGCCCAGCCACTGTTGCGGCCCGGCGCACGGCTGACCAACACGCTGTCGAACAACTTCCGTGTCGACCTGGGCTACAACGGCGACATTGCCAACAATGTGAACCTGTTCGGCAACCTCTCCTTGAGCCACAGCGGCGACCGGTTGCAGGGCAATGGGATCACCGCGCCGTCCTACAACGTGATGGCCCTGACGCTGGGCGTGCGGCACGGCCCGTATGAGCTGGCGCTGATCGGCAACAACCTGACCGACGAGCGTGGGCCGACCTTTGTCGGCACCAACGGCCCGTTGTCGGGGTCGGGGCCGACCCCGCGTACCATCGGCCTTCGTTTCCGGGTCACGCCCTGACCGGAAGCGGATTTGCGGGATGGGCGGGAGGCACTGCGCCTCCCGCTCTTTCCGTCGTACTACCTGTCGCATAACATGATGGATCGGAGAGCGGGATGAACGATCGGGCGGGACGCGACGGCGCGGCGACATTGCTCAAGGCGCTGGTCTTCCTGATGTTCGCGATGTTTGCGATGACCACCGACTCGGTCGGCACCGTCATCCCCGAGGTGATCCGCGAGTTTCAGCTGGGTCTGACCGCCGGCGGATCGTTCCAGTACGCGACCATGGCCGGGATCGGCATCTCCGCGATCGCGCTCGGTTTCCTGGCCGACCGGATCGGGCGCAAGGCGACGATCCTGATTGGCCTGGTCCTGTTCGGGGTCAGCTCGGCGCTGTTCGCCGCGGGACACAGCTTCCTGTTCTTCACCAGCCTGTTGTTCATGTCCGGCATCGGCATCGGCATTTTCAAGTCCGGCGCGCTGGCGCTGATCGGCGACCTGTCGCGCTCGACCGGCGAACATGCGCGGACGATGAATTTGATCGAGGGGTTTTTCGGCGTCGGCGCAATTATCGGGCCGGGCATCGTCGCCTATATGCTGCTCAACGGCGCGAGCTGGAAATGGGTGTACATCATCGCGGCGATGCTGTGCGCGCTGCTGGTGCTGGGATCGGCGGTTGCGCGTTTTCCAAGACCGATCATCACCCGTACCGAGCCGGTCCGCGCCAGCGAGGCGATCCGCATGGCCGGCGATCCGCCCGCGCGCTTCTTTGGCACTGCGCTGATGCTCTATGTCGGGGCGGAGGCGGCGATCTATGTCTGGGCGCCGACCTATCTCGCCGATTATTCGGGGTCGTGGCTGTGGCTGGCGGCCTATGTCGTGTCGATCTTCTTCGTGTTGCGCGCGGCAGGGCGGTTCCTCGGCGTATGGCTGCTCGCGCGCTATGACTGGGCAAGCGTGATCCTGGTGTGCAGCTCGGCGATGGCGGCGCTGTTCTGGATCGCGGTGATTGGCGGGCGGGAAGTGGCCATCTTTGCCCTGCCCGCGACCGGGCTGTTCATGTCGGTGCTGTATCCGACGATCAATTCGACCGGGATCAGCTGCTACGACAAGGGGCGGCATGGGTCGATCGCCGGGCTGCTGCTGTTCTTCACCTGTGTCAGCGCAGTGCTCGCGCCGCTCGCGATGGGCGCGCTTGGCGAGTGGTTGGCGGACAGCAGCTATGCGATCCTGCTGGGTGGTGTGTTCGCGACGCTGCTGGCGTTGCTGTGCGGCTGGAACAGGTCGCGCGCGCCGTTCGACGCGCTGCTCGCGCAGCGCGACGCCGACGATTATCGCGCCTAGGCCATATGGCGGTCGAGCCAGACGGCGAACAGCGCGGGCCAGTGGCTGACGGGCGTGTCGGGACGCCCAACGCCGAAGCCGTGATTGCCCGCTTCGAACAGATGCAGCTCGACCGGGCGGTTCGCCGCCTGCAGCGCGCGCAGCATGATCATGCTGTTCTCGGCCGGAACCGCCTTGTCGTCCAGCGCGTGGACGAGGAACACCGGCGGCGTCTGCACGGTGACATGTTGGGCGGGCGAGCGTTTGAAAATCAGCTCGGCGGAGGGCGTCGTTCCAAGCAGCCGCATCGCGGACTCGCCATGCGTTTCGGGCGCGGTGACGCTGATAACGGGATAGATCAGTGCCATTGCCGCGGGTCGGGCGTCGAGCGCATCGGTCGCGTCGCGCGGCGCATAGACCTGTTCTGCAAAGCCTGTGGCCAGCGTCGCGCCGAGATGCCCGCCGGCCGAAAATCCGACTGCGGCGACCTTGGCCGGGTCATAGCCATAGCGCGCGGCGTTGGCGCGGATCACGCGGATCGCGCGCTGTGCATCCTGCAACGGAACGTCTTCGCGCTTCGCCCAGCCTTCGTCGGGCAGGCGATAGGTGAGCACGAACACCGTATAGCCACGCGCGCTCATCGCGCGCGCGACATCGACGCCTTCGTTGAGGATCGACACGAACGTGTAGGCCCCGCCGGGGATCGACAGCAATGCGCGGCCATTCGACTTTTCCGGGCGGAACACGCGCAGCATCGGGGTTTCGATGTTGCGGACCATGATGTCGGGCCAATCGGTGGGGACCGCGCGGGCGGTGTAGCCGCCGCCGGGAGCGCCGTTCGGCCAGAGCGGAATCTGTTCGGCATCGATCCAGGCGCGGGGCATCGGTGGGAGCTTGGGGGAATTGCGCCGCCGCCGCGCCGTTTGCTTTGGCACCCAGCGCCGCGAGGCTGGTGGCTCCGGCGATGAATCCGCGTCGTCCGATGGGTCCGATCTTCACCTGCTTGCATCCTCCCGATCCGGGCAACGTATTTGCTTCTCCGGTCGCGCGATAGAAGCGCTTCGAGCCGGGGGTTGCAAGCTGTATTCACAATCGATTGCGAAACACATCCGAACACGTCAAGGAAGTTGCGTGGGCAAGAGACAGGGAGAGTGGAATTGATCCGGCAAGCTGATGTGGATTGCCCGACCGGGCGTGCCGGAGACGCCGCCATTCGCCCCGCGTGCCGTGGGCGGGCCGTCCGTTGAGCACGGCCGATACCACCCCGGTCGAGTTGACGGCCAAGCCGGTCGGAGCGGCGCTTTGGAGCCCCGACCATATCCGCGTACTCGCTGGACGTCGCCACGAGAGCGCGCCGCTGATCGGCGACGCGGATGTGGTGCGAATCGCGCCCGATCTAGACATCTGGGATGCCTGGCCGGTGCAGGACGCCGATGGGACGCCCTCCGCGCTGCCCGGTGGACAGACGCTATGGATGGCGCTCGGCGCGCCGCGTTTTCCCGATCCCGACGCGCGGCACGGCCATGCCCGGATCCACCTGATCCTGCGTGACGCAATGGGCTGGCGTTCGCTGGGCCCGGCAATGCCGGACAAGTTCGCGCCGGGAAGCCGCGAGTGGTCCGGCTCCGCGCTGCTTGCCCCGGATCGCCGCACCCTGACGCTGTTCTTCACCGCCACCGGGCGGCGCGGCGAGGCGGTGACGACGTTCGAGCAACGCCTGTTCCGGGCGGATGCGACGTTGACGCAGGAGGGCGGCTATCGCCTCACCGATTGGCGCGACCTGAGCGAGTTCGTGATCCGCGATTCTGCTCATTATATGGCGAGCGATGCCGGGAGCGGTGCGGTCGGCACGATCAAGGCGTTTCGTGACCCCGCCTATTTCCGTGACCCCCGCGACGGGCGGCACCACGTATTCTTCGCCGCTTCGTTGGCGGGCTCAATCTCCGCCTTCAACGGGGCGATCGGATGGGCGAGCGCGCGCGATAGCTCGCTGGCGGAATGGGACATCCAATCGCCACTGGTCAGCGCCGACACGCTCAACAACGAGCTGGAGCGGCCGCACGCGATCTTCCATCAGGGGCTCTACTACCTCTTCTGGTCGACCCAGCGGCACGTGTTCAACCCCGATGGCCCGACCGGCCCCACCGGGCTGTACGGCATGGTGAGCGACCGGATCGACGGCGGCTGGCGTCCGCTCAACGGCACGGGGCTGGTCTTCGCAAACCCTGACGCTGCGCCCAAACAGGCCTATAGCTGGCTGGTATTGCCCGATCTTCAGGTGACCAGTTTCATCGACGCCTGGGGGAGCGATGGCAGCGACGCGAGCGCCCGGCGCTTTGGCGCGACCTTCGCGCCGATGCTGCGCTTGCGGTTGCAGGGCGATAGGGCTGGGCTGGAGGCGGATGGATGAGTGACGCGCCACGCTATGCGGGGATCGAGCTGGGCGGGACCAAGGCGATTGCCGTGCTGACACAGGGCGATGCGATCGTCGAGCGGCACAGCGTCGCCACAGGCGAGCCGATAGCCACGCTCGGCGCATTGCGCGCAATCCTCGATGGCTGGGCGGCAGCCGCGCCGCTCGCGGGCCTCGGCATCGCCAGTTTCGGCCCGATCCAGCTCGATCCGCGCGATCCGAGGTTGGGGCAGATCCTCGCTACGCCCAAGCCCGGCTGGACCGGCGCGCCAGTCGCGGCGCTGCTGAGCGAAGGACTGGCGTGTCCGATGGTGATCGACACCGACGTCAACGGAGCTGCGCTGGCCGAGTATCGCTGGGGCGCGGCGGTGGGGTGCGACAGCCTCTGCTATCTCACCATCGGGACCGGATTGGGCGGTGGGCTGCTGATCGGCGGCAAGCCCGTTCACGGCGCGATGCACCCTGAGATCGGGCACATCCGATTGCGGCGTGTCGCCGGCGATCTTTTCCCGGGTGCCTGCGACTTTCACGGCGATTGTGTAGAGGGACTGGTGTCGGGACCGGCACTCGCCGCGCGCTTCGGCATGGACCCGGCCACGGCGTCCGATGGCGACCCGATCTGGCGTCACGTCGCCGCCGATATCGCCGAGCTCTGCTGTGCGATCCTGCTGACAACGTCGGCCCGCCGCATATTGTTTGGCGGCAGCGTCGCCTTGTCACGTGCCTTCATTCTGCCCTGGGTGCGGGAGATCGTCGTGGCCCAACTCGAGAGCTATCTGCCCTTCGTCACCACGGAGGCAGTGGGCGAAATCATCCAGCCAGCGGGTCTCGGCACCGACGCCGGCCCACTCGGCGCGATCGCATTGGCGCAGGCCGCGTCGCGCTGAGCGACGCGGCCCAGCCGATCACTTCGCGTCGACCTTGTCGATCAGGTTGAGCAGCCCATTGACGATCGCGCTCTCGGCGCAGCCGGGCTTCAGCCGCGACGAAACGACCTCGAACGTATTGTACGCGAACGCCGCGTCGTTCGGGATATAGCCCGACTGCGCCATGCCGTTGGTGATCGTCGTCATCATGCTGTGCTTGAACGGCGATTCGCGCTTGAAGCGCTGGGCGATGGTCGTGAACACCTCGGCATCGACCCCGCCGATTACCGTGTCGCCGATCTTGAGCAGGCTGAGGCGGATGCTGACGGGGTCTGCGTCCTCATAGGTGCCGGGATAGCCCGCACGGCCCTTGTCCAATCGCTTGCGGCCGGGGCAGGTGACGCTGGTCTGCGCGCCCTGAATGGTTGCTTCGGCGACTGGACGCTCCAGGCTGGCGCGGCTGACGTGCAGCACTTCCTCGCCCAGCATCTGGCCCATCGACTTCACCATCTGCTTCTGCTGTTCCATCAGCATCGCCACGCGCGGATTGCTGCGGTTCATGCCGGTGCCGCCTGGCGGCATCGCGTTGCTGATATCTTCACCCCGCGCGGCATAGTCGGCGGTGCGGATCGCGCGCAGGTCATAGGTCTGGTTGAAATAGATCGGGTTCTGGTCCCCCGCCGCACCGTTCGAATAGACCGCGACCGCGTCACCGCCCAGCGATTGTTCGATATAGTTGGAGGCGGCACCGGGCAGGTCGGCGCTCACCAGATCGAGATTGCCGGTCAGCACGGCGTGGACGCCATAGTTGAAATAGACCGCGATCGGCGCGCCCTCCAGCGTCTCGAACCGCACCACCGCGACAGTCTTGTCCGACACGCCCTCGTAATTCGGCCCCTCCCACCAGCGACGGGTCTTGGGGTCGATGATGTTGCGGTTGACGTTGATGTAGGAAACGCCGGTGCCATAGGCCATGCGTGCAGGCCTGGTCGCCGCCGCGGCCTTGCGGATCGCGTCGAAGATCTGCGCCTCATAGGCCGGGCCCCGCATCCATGGTGCGCTATGGGTGTGGCTGGCCGTCAGCAGCAGCTGGCTGGTCGGGATCTTGAGTTCGCGCTCGACCCGCGCCGCGACATTGGCCCAGGTCTCGGTCATGATCGCCCCGGCGTCGACCGTCACCATCGCCGCCCGCGTCTTGCCGTCATCCACCACGATTGCGCGGACGTTCAGCGGGTCGAGCACGCCGAGCATGTTCTTCGGCAATTCCGCAGCCTTGGGGGGTGATGTCGACTTTCGCCGCGCCCACTTTCAGCGCCTGGGCGGAGGCGGGCAGGGCGACGCAGAACAGGGTGGCGGCACAGGCCGCGCGAAGCTCAATCTTCATGGCAGGACATCCCGTTGGAGCCGAGGGCAGATGGCGGCGGAACGACAGGCAGACGCGCTTTCTGCATTATCCTCTCCGCCCGACGATCGCCTTATGCAATCGATTGCTAACCGTGTTAGGCATGGGCTGGACGAATGGCAACCCAAAAGGCGGCGGCCTAACCCGCTTCGCCTGGCTTCAGCGCCTCCGCCACCAGCGGTGTCACCCGCTCCACGATCCTCTCAAGCCCCTGGCGGTTGGGATGGATGCGATCGGGCAGCATCAGCGCCGGGTCGGTCACCACCTGATCCAGGAAGAATGGATACAGCACCGCGTCGTAGCGCTTCGCCAGATCGCCATAGATCGCGTTGAAGGCGTCGGCATAGTCGCGGCCCATGTTCGGCGCGGCGACCATGCCGGTCAGCATGATCGGGATGCCGCGCTTTTTCAGTTCCTCGCAGATCGCGGTCAGGTTCGCGCGGGTCTCGGCGGGGTCGATCCCGCGCAGCATATCGTTGCCGCCAAGGTTGACCATGACGAGGTCGGGTTTGCGATCCAGTCCGTCGAGCGTGAAGCCCAGCCGCCGCAGCCCCGCCGAGCTGGTGTCGCCGGAAACCCCAGCATTGCGCACGCTCGCCGCGATCCCGCGCGCGGCCAGCGCCTTTTCCAGCTGTGCCGGGAAACTCTCCTGCGGCAGGACGCCATAGCCGGCATAGAGGCTGTCGCCGAACGCGACGACCAACCGCGCATCGGCCTTCTGCGCACCCCCGCTGGCGACCGCCGAGGGGGTTGGCGGAGTCGCTAGCGACTGGTTCGCGGCATCATTTTCGCCCGAACATGCGCTCAGCCCTTGGAGGAGCAGCATCGCGCCCGCATATGGGGCAAGCTTTCTGATCAAGGACGTCATCTCCACCTATGTCGATCGAACCGGTGGCGGATATCGCAATCCGCGCGCGTAATGTCACCCTGACGCTTGGAACGCGCGAAGCGCCGACCGAAATTTTGAAGGGAATCGATGTCGATATCGCGCGCGGCAGCAGCGTCGCGATCCTCGGCCCGTCGGGGTCGGGCAAGTCGTCGCTGATGGCGATCCTGTCGGGCCTCGAACAGGCGAGTGGCGGGAGCGTGAGCGTCGCGGGCATCGCATACGACACGCTGGACGAGGATGGGCTGGCGCGCGCGCGGCGGGGAAGGGTCGGGATCGTGTTGCAGGCGTTTCACCTGCTGCCGACGATGACCGCGCTGGAGAATGTCGCGGTGCCGCTGGAGCTGGCGGGGTCGGAGGACGCCTTTGCGCGCGCCGGGGCGGAGCTGGAGGCGGTCGGCCTCGGCCATCGACTGACCCATTATCCGGTGCAGCTGTCGGGCGGCGAGCAGCAGCGCGTCGCCATTGCCCGCGCGGTGGCGGGGCGGCCCGAAATCATCTTTGCCGATGAGCCGACCGGCAATCTCGACGGCGCGACTAGTGGGGTGATCATCGACCTGTTGTTCGAGCGCCAGCGCGCAGCGGGGGCCACGCTGCTCATCATTACCCACGACCCCGCGCTCGCCAGCCGGTGCGACCGCGTGCTGACGATGCGCGACGGGCTGATCGTCGCGGACAGCGCCGCGTGAGCGCGCTGGGCTGGCGCGCGGCGTGGAGCATCGCGCGGCGCGACCTGCATTCGGGCTTTCGCGGGCTGCGGCTGTTGCTCGTCTGCCTGTTCCTCGGCGTGGCGACGCTCGCGACGATCGGCAGCCTGACCGCGTCGATCACCGGTGAGATTTCGGCACGGGGACAGGTGCTGCTCGGCGGCGATGTCGAGGTTGGGATGACCCAGCGCCAAGCATCGGCACAGGAACGGGCGGCGCTGACGCAGCTCGGCACCGTTAGCGACACGATCCGCACCCGCGCGATGGCGCGGCGCGCGACTCCAATTGCCGGAGCGCCCGATGCGGTGCTGACCGAGCTCAAGGGTGTGGACGTCCGCTATCCGCTCTATGGCAGCCTGACGCTGACGCAGGGCCGCTACGCCCAGCTCGTACCCGACGCGATTCTGATCGGACGGGCGTTATCCGAACGGCTGCTGCTCAAGACCGGCGACCAGATCCGCTATGGCGATGCGACATTCCGCATTGTCGGCATGATCGCCGACGAACCCGACCGGGTGGGGGAGGGGTTCACGCTCGGCCCGGTCGCGATCGTCTCGCTCGACGGGCTGAAGCGCACCGGATTGCTTCAACCGGGCGCGTTGTACGAGACCAAATATCGCGTGCGTCTGAACCCCGGCGTGACCCCGGATGAGGCGGTGGACGGGCTCAAGGATCGGTTCCCGACTGCGGGCTTCGAATACAAGACCCGCGACCGCGCGGCGCCCGGCGCGGTGCGCTTTTTCGAGCGGATGGGACAGTTCCTGTCGCTGATCGGCCTCGCCGCTTTGGTGATCGCTGGCATCGGGGTGAGCAACGGCGTCGCCTCATACCTGGGGCAGAAGCGCGGCGGGATCGCGACGTTCAAGATCCTCGGCGCGACATCGGCGGATATCAGCCGCATCTATCTGCTTCAGATCGCGGCGGCTTCGGCGCTGGCGGTGGCGGCGGGGCTGATCGTCGGCGCGCTGCTGCCGATCGGGTTCGTCATGCTGGCGGGCGATCTGCTTCCGGTCGCACCGGGCTTTGCGGTCTATCCGATCCCGCTGCTGACCAGCGCAGCCTATGGCCTGCTGATCGCCTTTGCCTTCGCGATGCCGCCGCTCGCCCGCGCGCGTACCCATCCCGCCGCCGCGCAGCTGCGCAGCGGGGTCGAGGAGTCGCGCCGGATCGACCGGCGCAGCACGCTGATGGTCGCGCTGGCAGGCGCTCTGGTGGTGACGCTGGCGCTGGTCACTGCGCGCGAGCCGATCTTTGCCGGGGCGGTGCTCGGCGCGGTGGCGCTGGTGTTGCTTGTCCTGCTCGGCATCGGCGCGTTGATCCGGCGGGTCTCTGCGAAGCTGCCACGCCCGCGCCGCCCGCTGCTGCGGCTGGCCGTCGCGAACCTCCACCGGCCCGGCGCACAGACCGTCGCGCTGGTGATCGCGCTGGGCCTTGCGCTTACCCTGTTTGTCACGCTGGCCGCGATCCAGACCAGCCTGGATGCCGAGATCGAGCGTGCCGTGCCGCAACGCGCGCCGAGCCAGTTCGTGCTCGACATCCCGTCCGAAGCGCGTGGCGAGTTCACGGCATTGGTCAAGCGCGAAGCCCCGGAGGCGCAGCTCAACATCGTCCCCGCTCTCCGCGGCACGATCACCGCCTTTGGCAAGACGCGCGTCGCCGATCTAGAGACCCTGCCCGAGGGCGCGTGGTTCCTGCGCGGTGAGCGCGGCGTCACCTATTCCGACGTGCTGCCACAGGGCAGCGAGCTGGTCGCCGGGCAATGGTGGCACAAGGACTATGCTGGCCCGCCTTTGGTGTCGCTCGACCGTGAGGCGGCGACGCTGCTCAATGTCGGGGTCGGCGATACGATGACGGTCAGCATCCTCGGTCGCGAGATCGCGGCGCGGATCGCGTCGCTGCGTCAGGTCAACTGGGACACGATGGGGTTCAACTATATCCTCGTCTTCTCGCCCAACACGCTCGCCGCCGCGCCGCACAGCCTGACCGCGACAATCGACATGGATCGCGCCAATGAAGGCAAGGTGTCGCGCGCATTGCTCGGCGCATTCCCGTCGGCTTCGATCATCGCGGTGAGCGAGGTGGTGGGACAGGTGCGTACGATCCTTGACCAGATGGCGACGGCGATCCTGCTCTCGGCATCGGTCACGATCCTCGCCGGCATCGCCGTGCTGGTCGGCGCCATCGCCGCGTCGCGACAGGCGCGCAGCTATGACAGCGTCATCCTCAAGACCTTGGGCGCGACGCGGCGCCAGATTCTCGCGGCGCAGGCGCTCGAATATGCGCTGCTCGCGCTGACCCTCGCGGCGCTGGCGCTGGGGCTGGGCGGGCTGGCGGCGTGGTATGTCATTACCGGGGTGTTCGAGTTTGGCTGGGCACCCGACTGGACCATCGTCGGCGCGACGCTGGGGCTGGGCGCGTTGCTCACGCTCGGGATCGGGTTGCTCGGATCGCTGCCGGTGCTGTCGGTGCGTCCCGCTCAGGCATTGCGGAGGCTCTGAGCGGGCGGTGCCCGCTCAACCCCGCTTGAGATAGCCGTGCATCGTGATCCAGCTGACAAAGGCGTTGAACCAGCCGGTGCTGGTCGTCTCCTTGGGATACATGCCGAAACCATGTCCGCCCTGTTCGTAGAGGTGGAACTCGACGGGGCGCTTGGCGGTGCGCCAGGCGTTGATCAGGCCATAGTCGATATTGCCGAACAGCGGATCGTCCGCCGCCAGCGCGACGAATAGCGGCGGCGCATCGGCGGGGATCGTCATCGCCGAGAGCGGGCCATAGACATTGCCGATAAAGGCGGGCTTGGCATCGACCCCCGCCACCGTGGTCGCCATCGTCAGCATCGCACCGGCGGAGAAACCGACCATGCCGACACGGGCGGGATCGACCTTCCACTCCGCCGCGCGCTTGCGCACCAGGGCGAAGGCGGCGCGGGCGTCGGTGATCTGCGGCGCGAGGCCAGCGAGCATCGCGTCAGGGGAGGGGCGTGCGGGGCGGGCGGCGCCGGAGAACATCTGGCGCATCGATGCCTCGAACCCGGCCATGTCCGCCGGGGTCTGGTTGAGGCGGTATTTGAGGACGAAGGCGGCGACCCCGCGATCGGCGAGCGCGCGGGCCACGGCCCAGCCCTCATTCTCCATCGACAGCGTGCGGAAGCCGCCGCCCGGCGCCACGATCACGGCAGTGCCGGTTGCCTTGGCGGGATCGGGCAGGAAGGGGGGTCAGCGTCGCTTCGGTCACATTGCGCGCGAACACGCTGCCATATTGGCTGTGCCAGCTCTCCGGGTTGGTGCCGCCGGGCAGTGGGCCGGTGCCGAGCGGGATCGCACTCGGCTGTGCCGGAATGGCGATCGGGGTCATGCGGTCGTTCTGCGCCTGCGCGGCGGGCGCGGCGATGCAGAACAGGGCAGCTAGGGTGGTCGTGCGGAGCAGCATGGCAATCCTCCTGGAGAGTGGGATCAGCGGGTGGGTGGCGGTGCGGTCACGCCCGCATCGGTCTGGACGACGGGCAGCATGAGGCCGTCCGAATCATAGCGCAGATGCTCGACCGTCACCGCGCGGCGGCCGATCGCTCCCGCCTGATCGCCGATCACCAGCGTGGCGTTGTGCAGGAAGAGGTACCAGTTGCCCTTGAACTGCGCGATGCCGGGGTGGATGGTGAAGCTGTACTTGCCCGACCCGGTCAGCTCGCCACGATAGGTCCACGGTCCCGTGATCGACGGCGCGGTGGAGTAGGACACCCGCTCGTCGGTGTGCGTCTTGCGGTCGAGCGAGGCGTAAGTGAGGTAATAGAGCTTGCCGCGCTTGTGCAGCCATGGCCCTTCCTCGAAATGTGGCGGCGTGATCTCGGTGATCTCGCCGTCGATCTCGATCATGTTGGGCTTGAGCTTGGCGATGTACGCCTGGCGATTGCCCCAGGCGATCCACGTCGTGCCATCATCGTCAGTGAAGACGGTCGGGTCGATATCCTCCCAGCTGTGCGTACCCTTGGGCGTCATCTGGTTGGTGACGAGCGCGCTGCCCTTGGCATCGACGAACGGACCGGTCGGCTTGTCCGACACAGCGACGCCGATCGCCTTGCCCGGATGGGTGTCGTCATGCTCGACTGCTGTATAGAACCAGAACTTCCCGTTCTTCTCGATCGCCTGCGACGCCCAGGCGTCCTTCTTGGCCCATTTGAAATCGGCGACGTTCATGATCGGGCCGTGATCGGTCCAGGTGCGCATGTCGGTGGTCGAATAAACCAGCCATTCGCGCATGTTGAACATCTCGTCGCGCTTGGCCTCGTCATGACCGACATAGAGGTACAATCGGTCGCCGACGACCAGCGGCGCAGGGTCGGCCGTGAACTTGTCGCGGATGATCGGGTTGGACCCCGGTACCGGCGTCGTCTGGGTCAGTGCCAGCGCGGCGGCGATGACTGCGGCGCGGATCATTCAGCGTCTCCCTCGGCAACAGGCTTGGATCCCCACAGCGCGTACCAGAGCACGTAGAGCTCACACGCGGCGGTCAGCAGGAACGACATCTGCAGCCCGAAACCGTCGGCCAGCCAGCCCTGCACCGCGACCAGCGCGCCGCCGGCGATCGCCATGATCAGCAGCCCCGAGGCTTCCTCGGTGTAGCGGCCCAACCCCTTGATCCCCAGCGTGAAGATCGTCGGGAACATGATCGAATGGAACAGGCCGACCAGGATCAGCGACCACATCGCTACCGGTCCGTCGACGAATACGGTGACCAGCATGACGATGAACGCGCCGACGCTGAACGCCGCCAGCAGCGTCTCAGCCTTGATCCAGCGCATCGCGATCGCGCCCGCGAACCGTCCGACCATCATCCCGAGCCACATCAGCGTGAGGTAGCGACCCGCCTGCTCGGTGGTCAGATTGGCGATATCGGGCTGTGCGACGAAGTTCACGAACAGGTTGGCGACGCCGATCTCCGCGATCAGGTAGATGAAGATCGCCGGTACGCCCCAGACAAGATTGCGATGGCGCCACATTGGATGCCGCACGAAGCGCGTCCAGGCCGACCCGGTCCTGGCCATGCCGTCATTGATTCGCGCCGTCGCCTTGCCCATCGCTGGAAGCGGGAACCGCCCGATAATCACCGCCAGGACCACCAGCACCAGCGCGACGAGGCCGTAGGGCAGGATCACCGACTGTGCGTCCGCCAGCCGCTCCGCCTGGGTCAGGACGCGGCCGTGCTCCGCAGTGCCGCCGACCGACCGACCGAGAATCAGATAGGCCCCGAACAGCGGCGCGAGTACGGTGCCGAGCGAGTTGAACGCCTGCACCAGGTTTAGCCGCGACGAGGAGGTTTCCGGCGGACCGATGACGGCGACATAGGGGTTCGCCGCGACCTGCAGCAACGTGATCCCGCTGGCGATGACGAACAACATGGTCAGCGTGACGCCGTAGGATGGGATGCTCGCCGCCAGCATCATGCCGAGCGATCCGGCGGCCATGATCAGCAGTCCGGTGACCAGCGCCTTCTGATACCCGATCCGCTCGATCAGCATCGCCGATGGGATCGACGCGACGAAATAGGCAATAAACCACACGCTCTCGATCAGCGTCGTTTCGGTGTAGTTGAGGTCGAACACGCTGCGCAGATGCGGCAGCAGCGTGCCGTTGATGACGGTGATGAACCCCCACATGAAAAACAGGCTGGCGAGCAGGGTGAGCGCCGGGCGGTAGCTGCGCGCGCCACCCGTCTCACCCTGAAGAACCGCTCCGTCGACTGGTGACAGCGCCATCATTCTCTCCCTGCCCGGCAAATTGCTTGCCCGTTTTTTTGTCGGAGTATAAGCAAGCGCGGCGACGGTCAATCCGGGTAACGCGGGAACAGGGAGCGGATGATGAGGGCGATGATCTTCGGGGCGGTGCTGTGCGCCTGGACGGTCCCCGCAATGGCGGCGGATGCGGTGCGCAGCACGGCGGGCAAGCTGGCGGACGGAACGGTGGTCGAGGCGGTGACGCTGAAGAACGCGCGTGGCGTGTCGGCGCGGATCATCACCTATGGCGCGACCCTGCAATCGCTCGTCGCCCCGGACCGCGCGGGCAAGAAGGCGGAGATCACGCTCGGCTTCGACGATGCCGCCGATTACGAAAAGAAGCCCAATTATTTCGGCGTCACGGTCGGCCGATACGCCAACCGCATCGCGGGCGGACGTTTCACGCTCGACGGTCGCGCCTATCAACTGACGCAGAACGACAAGGCCAATTCGCTGCACGGTGGCACGCAGGGCTTCGACAAGCGCAACTGGCGCATCGTGTCGGTGGCGAGCGGGCCGACCGCGCGCGTCGTGATGGCGCTGACCAGCCCCGACGGTGACCAGGGCTATCCTGGCACGCTGGAGGTCAAGGTCACCTATGCGCTCGACGACAAGGGCGACCTGACGATCGAGTTCGACGCCGCAACCGACAAGCCGACCATCGTCAACATGACCAACCACGCGCTGTTCAACATGGCTGGCGACGGCGCGCCGGAAGGGACCTCGCGCCAGTTGCTGACCATCCCGGCGCGCACCTACACGCCGGTTGACGCGGCGCTGATTCCGACCGGTGAGCGCAAGGCGGTCGCGGGCGGGGTGTTTGATTTCCGCAAGCCCCGGCTGATCGCATTGGGGCTGCGCGACGGGCGCGATCCGCAGATCGTCGCCGGGCGCGGCTATGACCATAACTGGGCGCTGGACAAGGGCCAGACCGCGACCCCGCAGTTCGCCGCGCGGCTGGAGGACCCGGTGTCGGGCCGGGTGCTCGAAGTGCTGACCACAGAGCCGGGGATCCAGTTCTACAGCGGCAATTTCCTCGACGGCACGGTCGCGGGGCGCAGCGGGCGCATCTACCGCATGGGCGATGGCATCGCGCTCGAGCCGCAGAAATTCCCCGATGCGCCGAACAAACCGAACTTCGCCTCGGCGCGGGTCGATCCGGGCAAGCCGTATCGCCACGTCATGATCTACCGCCTCTCGACCCGCTGAGCAGTTTCGATGACCACCGACAAGTCCCTGCGCTCGCGCGCCTGGTTCGATAACCCCGACAATATCGACATGACCGCGCTCTATCTCGAGCGCTACCTGAACTTCGGCCTCAGCCTGGACGAGCTGCGATCGGGCAAGCCGATCATCGGGATCGCGCAGACCGGGTCGGACCTCAGCCCGTGCAACCGCCACCATCTGGTGCTGGCAGAACGGGTGCGGGAAGGGATCCGCGAGGCGGGCGGGATCGCGATCGAGTTTCCGGTCCATCCAATCCAGGAGACGGGAAAACGGCCCACTGCAGGGCTCGACCGCAACCTCGCCTATCTGGCGCTGGTCGAGCTGCTCTATGGCTATCCGCTCGACGGCGTGGTGCTGACGATCGGCTGCGACAAGACGACGCCGGCGTGCCTGATGGCGGCGGCGACGGTGAACATCCCGGCCATCGCGCTGTCGGTCGGGCCGATGCTCAATGGCTGGCACAAGGGCGAGCGCACCGGATCGGGGACGATCGTGTGGAAGGCGCGCGAGATGATGGCTGCGGGGGAGATCGACGCGGACGAGTTCATCCGCCTCGTCGCCTCCTCCGCACCCTCGACCGGCTATTGCAACACGATGGGAACGGCGACGACGATGAACAGCCTTGCCGAGGCGCTCGGCATGTCGCTGCCCGGATCGGCGGCGATCCCCGCGCCGTATCGCGACCGGCAGGAGGTCGCCTATCGCACCGGCCTGCGCATCGTCGAGATGGTGGAGGAGGATTTGAAGCCGTCCCAGCTGCTGACGCGGGAGGCGTTCCACAATGCGATCCGGGTCAACAGCGCGATCGGCGGGTCGACAAATGCGCCGATCCACCTTGCCGCGATTGCGCGCCATATCGGGGTCGATCTTCCCATCGACGATTGGCAGAGTGTCGGCCGCGACGTGCCGCTGCTGGTCAACCTCCAGCCCGCCGGCGAGTATCTCGGCGAAGACTATTACCGCGCCGGCGGCGTCCCGGCGGTGGTCGCTCAGCTGATGCGGCACGGGCTGATCCATGAAGACGCACTGACCGCCAATGGCCGCACCATCGGCGAGAATTGCGGCGCAGCGACGATCGAGGATGAGCGGGTGATCCGCCCGTTCGAGGACCCGATCCTGACCGCCGCCGGCTTCCTGGTGCTGCGCGGAAACTTGTTCGATTCGGCGATCATGAAGACCAGCGTGATCTCCGACGAGTTCCGCGCCCGCTATTTGTCCAACCCCGACGATCCCGATGCGTTCGAGGGGCCGGTGGTCGTGTTCGACGGGCCGGAGGATTATCACCACCGCATCGACGATCCTGCCCTTGGCATCACCGCAGAAACGCTGCTGATCATGCGCGGGGCGGGGCCGATCGGCTATCCCGGCGCGGCAGAGGTCGTGAACATGCGGCCGCCCGATTACCTCATCACCAATGGCGTGCGCAGCCTGCCGTGCCTGGGCGACGGGCGACAGTCGGGGACGAGCGGCAGCCCGTCGATCCTCAATGCCTCGCCCGAGGCAGCGGCAATGGGCGGGCTTGCCCTGCTGCGCGATGGCGACCGGGTGCGCATCGACCTCAAGGTGGGGACCGCCAACATGCTCGTCCCCGATGCAGAGCTGGCCGAACGCCGCCACGCGCTCGAGGCGGCCGGGGGCTATCCCTATCCGCCGTCGCAAACCCCTTGGCAGGAAATCCAGCGCGCACTGGTCGGCCAGATGGAGGGCGGGGCGATCCTGGAGGGCAGCGAACGCTACCAGAAAATCGCCCAGACCCGCGGCCTGCCGCGCGACAATCACTGACCGAACGAACCGGATGGAGAGGATGATGAAGCACTTTATCCTGGCAGGATCGCTCCTCGCCAGCGCGACGTTCGCGCTGCCCGCGCTGGCGCAGGAGGCTCCGGTGACGGTCACCGTTCAGACGGACAAGCCGGGGCCAAAGATCAACCGCCACATCTTCGGCCAGTTCGCCGAGCATCTCGGCACCGGCATCTATGGAGGTGTGTGGGTCGGGCCGGACTCCAAAATCCCCAATGTCCGCGGCATTCGCAGCGACGTGGTGGCGGCGCTGAAGCAGATCAGCGTGCCCAATGTGCGCTGGCCGGGCGGGTGCTTCGCCGACGAATATCACTGGCGCGACGGGATCGGCGATCCGGCCAAGCGGCGCGTCACCGTCAACTCCAACTGGGGCGGAGCGATCGAGAACAATGCATTCGGCACGCACGAATTTTTCGACTTCATCGAACAGATTGGGGCCGAGGCGTTCGTGTCGATCAATGTCGGATCGGGCAGCTACAAGGAGGCCGCCGACTGGGTCGCCTACATCACCGCCGACACGCGCAACACGGCGGGGCAGGAGCGCGCCGCCAACGGGCGAACTGAGCCGTGGAAGATCCGGTTCCTCGGCATCGGCAACGAAAACTGGGGCTGTGGCGGCAATATGCGGCCCGAATATTATACCGATGAGCTGAAGCGCTACGCGCGCTTCACGCGCAACTACAACCCGGCGCAACAGGCCTTTCCGAACCCGGCCAACCCGTCGGCTCCGCTGCCGAACCCGGACCAGATGCTGCGCGTCGCGGTGGGGCCGAGCGACGACGACACCAGCTATACCGAAGGGGTGATGAAGGCGTGGAAGGGTCGCGACTGGAGCTGGAGCATGGAGGGGCTGTCGCTGCACAGCTACACCGTGGTGAAGTGGCCGCCCGCCTATGACTCGGTCAATTTCGCCGAAAAGGAATATGCCGAGCTGATCCAGTCCACGCTGCTGATGGACAAGCGGCTGCGCACCCATTCGGCGATCATGGACAAGTACGATCCCGACAAGAAGGTGCCGCTGATCGTCGACGAATGGGGCGTGTGGCTGGCCAAGCTGCCCGGATCGCCCGAGGGCTTCCTGCAGCAGCAGAACTCGCTGCGCGACGGCATCATCGCCGCGCTCAACTTCAACATCTTCGCGCGCCATGCCGATCGCGTGCAGGGCGCCAACATCGCGCAGATGGTCAACGTGCTTCAGGCGTTGATCCTGACCGATGGGCCAAAGATGGTGCTGACCCCGACCTATCACATCCACAAGATGTACCGCCCGTTCCAGGACGCAACGCTGGTGCCGGTGACGTTCGATGCGGGCGAGTATCGGGAGGGCGCAGTGACGCTCCCGCGCGTCGACGCGGTCGCGGTGCGCGCGAGCGACGGGAAATTGTGGCTGTCGCTGGTCAATCTCGATCCGGCCAAGTCCGCCGAGATGCGACTGGCGATCCCCGGCGTGAAGGCGAAGTCCGCCGCAGGCACCGTGCTGACGGCGGCGAAGGTCAACAGCATCAACAGCTTCGACGCCCCCGAAGCGGTGAAGCCCCAGCCGATTGCCGGCCGGGTCGCGGGCGGCGCGGTGAGCGTGCGCCTGCCGGCCAAGTCGGTGACGATGCTGGAGATCGTGGAGTAGGGCGGCGTCCGTCGCTCCCGAAGGGGAGGGGCGGGTGCGGTTGAAACTGACGAAGTTACGGGCAACGCGCGCGATTCTGTCAGCTTTGGGCGGGATGCGTGTTGCGGGTTGAAGGTAGAGGAGGGCGTCCGGGTTCGGCATCGGACAGTTGAGATATGCCGGATCGGGGTTTGTAGGAAAGGGCAATTATTCACTTCACCCGTGTGAGATCGAACGGCGGGTATTGGGTGGATTGCTGACCGGCGCCTTTCGGGTGCGATAGTTTGTCAGGGCACATGAACAGACTCGATTTCTAGGGTCGGGACCCATAAACGGGATTCCCTTGGCGGCTGGGATGTGATTCATGCGCTGCGCCAGCAGGAGCGTGGATTTGAGCGAGTTTTGGTTGAGTGAAGCCCAGTTCGAGCGGCTGCGTCCGCTGCTGCCGGACAAGGTGCGCGGTGTGGCGCGGGTCGATGATCGGCGGGTGATCAGCGGCATCATTCATGTGGTGAAGTCGGGCGGGCGCTGGGTCGACGCGCCGGCCTGCTACGGGCCGAGGAAGACGCTCTACAACCGGTTCGTGCGCTGGGCGGCAAAGGGTGTGTGGCAGGAGCTGTTCGTCACGCTCGCGGCAGCAGGCGGGCCGCCCGCCGAGGTCCTGATCGACAGCACGCATATGAAGGCGCACCGCTCCGCGGGCGGTGGAAAAGGGGGGCGCTCGTCCAGGCGATCGGGATCAGCCGGGGCGGCCGCAACAGCAAGCTCCACGCGCTCACCGACGGCGAAGGTCGGCCGCTCCGCTTCCTGCTGACCGGTGGCCAGGTCGCCGACTGCCGCGCAGCCGATGTGTTGCTCGATGATCTCGCGCCGCGCACCATCGTGCTCGCGGACAAGGCTTACGACAGCAATGCGATCCGCGACCTGATCGAGCGGCAGGGTGCCGTTCCGAACATCCCCTCCAAGACGAACCGCCGCTGGAAAAGCTGCTTCTCCAAGACGCTCTACAAGGGCCGCAACGCCGTCGAGCGCATGTTCTGCCGCCTCAAGGATTATCGCCGCATCGCCACCCGCTACGACAAGCTCGCCACCAACTTCCTCAGCGCCATCTACCTCGCCGCAGCCGTCACATGGTGGTTATGAGTCCCGACCCTAGTGTCGGTGGTTCTGCGTCGTAGAGCTTGGCATGAAGCGTCAGGTCGCTCACTTCCTCGCTCTGCGTCGTCAGGTCGATCAACACCTGGCAATAGTCGCCCATCCAGCGATAAAGTGCGTGATCCCATGTAGACGGGTTCAAGGGTGCCAAGCAGTCGCCATACGCCGAGATGCTAGTGGCAATCGACTCTGCCGTTGAAGGAGCGACTGCGCTCACGCCACCAATGGCGTGACTACGCAGGAGGTAATCTCCGGCCGCGAAGGCATCGGCGATTTTGTGAAATGTGGCATGCAACTCGGGCGGCACGGGATGCTCGTCATCGTCCTTCGCAAGCATACCCTACGTGTTCCTTCGCCAACTTTCGGCGAACGTGCATTGCCCTCTAAATGTCCGCAAGGGGTTCGTTCGCCGAAAGGCCGCTCTCCTCGCTAGCACCAGCTGATCCGCGGGTGCCACGATGCTGGCGATCTTGAGGGAGCGGGACCTGATCCTCCCCCTGGCGGGGGAGGATTTGCGCGCCTCACTCCTCGAACGGATCGGTCGGCAGGTGCCGCCCGCGCAAAAACGCGTCGGCGACAAGGCGGAAGGGCGCAGTGTCGAGGTCGCTCGCGCCCGTCGCGATCAGCCGCGCGAACTGCGCGTAGAGCGCGGGATATTCGCGATCCTCGCCGGGGCGGGTGCCGTCGGGCAGGGTCAGCTCGGCCCCGCCGCGTGCCAGCCGCAGGGTGCCGGCGTCGGTCTCGATCTCGATGTCCCAGCTTTGCGGCCCGGTCTGGCGGAAGTCGAAATCCGCCGCGATCGGCGCACCGCAGCCGGTTTCCAGCGTCAGCCGCGCGGCGATGGGGGCGTGGCGGTTGCTCGGCACCTCCAGCTCGGCGTCGCGCAGCAGCAGCGTGCCGGGCAAGATCTCCGTCACGATCGACAGTGCGTTGATCCCCGGATCGAACACGCCGAGCCCGCCGGGCTGCCAGATCCATTGCTGGCCGGGGTGCCACACGCGCACATCCTCACGCCAGGTGATCGTGCCGCGCGTGATTTTGCGCTCCGCCAGCCATGCGCGCGCCTCCGCCACCCCGGCGGCGCAGCGCGAGTGCCAGGTGGCGAACACCGTGACCTTGGCGTCGTCCGCCAGCGCCGCGAGCGCCGCGGCTTCGGTCAGGCTGGCGGCGGGGGGCTTTTCGAGCAGGACATGCAGCCCGTGGCGCAATGCCGTGGCGGCGACGCGGTGGCGCACTTGCGGCGGAGTGCACACCGCGACCGCATCCACCGCGATCCCGCTCGCCAGCAATGCCTCGAGGCTGTCGAAGCCGGGGACACCGCCCAGCACCGCGCCATCCGCGCTGGCGGTCGCAACCAGCGTGAAGTTCGGATCAGCAGCGATGGCGGGCAAATGCTGGTCATGCGCGATCTTGCCCAGCCCGATCAGCGCGATGCGGATCGTCACAGCGCCTGCACCGTCACTGCCTCAGGCTCGGCGCGGACCAGCGGGTTGCGCAGCGGGAGGGTGAACGGTGCAGCCTCGATCTCGAACACGTCGCCCGGCTGCGTCTGCACGCCATCGCTGAACGACAAGGTCGCGGTGCCGAAGAAATGGACATGGACATCGCCGGGACGCCGGAACGCGGCATATTTGAAGTGGTGATGCTCCAGATTGTCGATGCTGTGCGACATATTGGCCTCGCCCGACAGGAACGGCTTTTCCCACAGCACCGCGCCATCGCGCACGATCCGGCTTGCCCCGCGCACATCGGCGGGCAGGTCGCCGACCAGCAGTTCGGGGCCGAGCGCCGCCGGGCGCAGCTTCGAATGGGCGAGCCACAGATAATTGTGCCGCTCGGTCACATGGTCACTGAATTCATTGGCGAGGCAGAAACCGATGCGGTGCGGCGTCCCATCGGGGCCGATCAGGTAGATGCCGGCCAGCTCCGGCTCCTCGCCGCCATCCTGCGCGAAGGCAGGCATGGCCAGCGGCGCGCCGGTGCCGACCAGATGCGCGCCATCGCCCTTGTAGAACCATTCCGGCTGTTGCCCGACCGCGCCCGGGGCGGGCTTGCCGCCCTCCAGCCCCTCAAGGAACATGCGCATGGAATCGGTCAGCTGCTCACCCGCAGCGGCGGCGCGGTGCATCTTGTCGCGCCCCTCGGCCGAGCCGAGATGGGTGAGGCCGGTGCCGGTCACGACGACATGTGCGGGATCGGCATGGTCGATCGGCGCGAGCAGTTCGCCCGCCGCAGCCGCTTGGGCAATGTCGATCTCCCCGTCATAGCCCGCTTGCTCGACGAGGGCCGCCAGACCGATGCCGCGCGCGATCGCCGCCTCCGCAAGGCCGCGCGTATCCGCGTAACCCCGCACGAACCGCGCTGCGCCGTCCTGCGACGCAATCACCCGCCGGGTGCCGTCAGACGCGCGGTGCTGGAGCAGCGTGAACATCGAATATCCTCCCCAATTTCGCCGGTTATTAGTCCTACAAAATAAGGAAGGAAAGATCGCTGGCCGGGCTGGGTCAAAATTCCTCGGTGTCGATCTCCGCCTGGGTCGCCGCCGGATAGCGCGGACCCGCAATCGCGTCGGGCGCGAAGATGCGGTCGAGTTCGGCCAGCACATCGGCAGGCAGCGGCACGACCGGCGTTGCGGCGTTTTCGACGAGGTGGTCGGGCGAGGTGGTACCGGGAATGGCGGCGACATGCGCGCCCTGCGCGAACACCCATTGCAGGCAGAGCTGGGCGGGGGTCACGCCACGCTGCTCGGCAATGCCGCGCAACGCCGCGAGCAGGGCCAGGTTGCGCGCGAAATTCTCAGGGCTGAAGCGCGGCATCATGCGCCGGATGTCACGTTCTTCCAGCGCATCGGGCGAGGTGAGCGCGCCGGCGAGGAAGCCGCGCGCGACCGGGGAGAAGGCGACCAAGGTGGTGCCCAGTTCCGCGCACGCCTCCAGCACGCCGAGTTCGACGTTGCGCGACCAGAGCGAATATTCGTTCTGCACCGCCGCGATCGGATGAATCGCATGCGCGCGGCGCAGGGTCGCGGCGGACACTTCGCTGAGGCCGATCGCGCCGATCTTGCCCGCTTCGACCAGCCGCGCGAGTTCGCCGACCGACTCCTCGATCGGCACCGATTTGTCCCAGCGGTGGAGATAATAGAGGTCGACCCGGTCGGTGCGCAGCCGGGTCAGCGACTGGTCGATGGTGGCGCGAAGCGTCTCGGGCCGGCCGTCGATCACCCGCTTCCCGTCCACGCCGGTCATCCCGCATTTCGAGGCGAGGAAATATTCGTCGCGGCGGTGCGCGATAGCTTCGCCGATCAGCGTCTCGTTCGCGCCAAAGCCGTAGAGCGCGGCGGTGTCGAGATGGTCGTAGCCAAGGTCGAGCGCCTGATTGAGCAGCCGGATCGCATCCTCCCGCGCGGGCGGGGTGCCATAGGCATGGCTGAGCGACATGCAGCCGAGGCCGACCGGGTTGACGGTGGAGGATGCAAGGCGGCGCTTCATGGGACACTCCGATACTGACTGCCGCCGCTCACTGACCCGCCCGCTGCCCGCTGGCAAGCCTCAGTCGCGCCGTGCGGCGTAGGCGGTGACCGGTCCCTCCAGAAATGCGGCGATCTGGCGATCGACCGCGTCGCCGTCGCTCGCCTCGCGGTTGTAATTGTCGAGGTCGAGGCTCAGCACCGGCACTCCGGCACGGCGCAGTGCCCGCAGTACGAACGGGTCCGCGTCGCTGAGCGCTACCGCGCCGTCCACCGCATGGCTCTTCGCCTCGCGGACGTGCCAGGCGCCCGCCCAGGTCGGCATGCGCAGCTCGTCGCCCATCGTTACAAATCGCGCGGCGAGCGCACGCATCGGATCCTGCCCGGGGGCGGTGCGGCGGATGTAACCGTCGGCGGCGAGTGATAGGTACATCGACCAGACGAACACCGCGGCATGGCTCTCCTCCCAGCGCTGGGTGAAGCCCATGTCGCTCCACATGCCGCGCCCGACCCACATCAGGCGGAGCTTCTCGTTCGGGCAGGCCGCCTCGCCCGCATCGTGGCGTGCCTTGACCTCGTGATAGAAGTCCCGCGCCGCGTCGCGTGCCCATTCGGTCCCGCGATGCCATTGCGGGACCATCGTCGCGGGCATGGTGTCGCTGATCGATACCGGGGCGGGGTGTGCGCCCGCAATCAGGTCGCGGGTGCGGCGGTAACAATCCTCCTGCTCGTTCACCAGATCCATGATGTGCGCGAAGCGGTCGGGGTCGAAGCGGCGGTCGGTCACGGCCTCGATCCGCGCGATTACGGCGTGGAGTTCGGCGGTCATCAGGTCGAGTCGTTCGGGCTCGATCGCGCTGTCCCAATCGTCGTGCAGCCGGTCCCACCAGTCGATCGGAAAATCGATGCGGCTTTCGATGCTGCGTTCGAACAGGAACGGGTCCGCGCCGGTTTCGCGTGCCCAGTGATCGAAGATGCGCGGCGTGGCGTCGGTGCCGATCGGGGCCTGAACGAAGGCCGGGCGGGGGAGGCCGCCCCAGGGTGCCTGCTCGGCATCGGTGTCGAACATCGCGGCGATGCCCTGCGCGCTATATGCCTCGGCGTCGCTGGGATAGCCATGGTCGCGCAGCAGCTGGAAGTAGCGCGGCGATTGCTGTTTGGCGGCGGCGATCGACGCCCACCATTGGTTGACGACGAAGGGGACGCCCATCGCGCGCAGGATTTCCTGTGGCGAATTGGCGTTGACCAGCGCCAGCGGCGCACCCGCCGCGACTTCGGCGCGCACGGACTTGAACCAGTCGCGCTGATAGACGCCGAAGCTGGCGATCGAGGCCAGCGACTTGCGGCTGCGGCGACCGTCCTGCGCGCGCGGGGTGGGACGGGGTGTGTCGGATGCCGGTGCCGGGAGCGGTGGCGCGCCGATCCGCTCGACCGCGAAGCCGGCGGCGTCGAGAGTGCGCACGAAATAGCCCGCGTCCCATGCCGCCGCCTCGTCGCCGACGGACTCGACGAACACCGCGCGCGCGATGCCGAGTGCGGTCATCCGCGCGATGACCGCGGCGGCGCGGTCTGCGGCGGGGATCAGCTTGCGTGGCGTCAGCCGGCCCGGATCGGCGAGCGCGTCGAGCGTCGCGGGGCTGTCGGCCCACGCGGCGACCAGCGGGTCGCCCCAGTCCTGATCGTTGGCGCGCGCATCGAGCCCGCGCGCTGCGAGATCGCGGGCACGTGCGGTCGAGAACTGCGGGGAGCCGAGGACGAACACCGGTTCTCCGGCGGGGTCGGCTGCGGTCTGGCGAACCAGCCCCAGCCATTCTGTCGGGGGCAATGCATGCGCTGCGCCGATCGCTGCGATGCGCAGTACGCCGGCCAGGTGCGCCATCGCGGCGGGACGCGCGCGCTCTTCGCTGGCGCATGCGGCAAGTCGGTCAACCTCCACCCCGCCCAGCCAAGCGACCAATTGCGCGATCCGCGCGGCGTTGTACGCCCGGCTGGACTCGCGCGGCTGATGGCCAAGGTCGAGCATATGGATCGGACGCGCCGGGATATCGCCCTCATGGATCAGGTCGCGGACCGTCGCGAACAGTTGCGGCAGCTCGGTATCGGCATGGGTGAACAGCAGGGGCGTGCCGCTGGTGTCGGCTACAATCTGTTGCAGCAGCGACCGGCCGCGCTGCGACAGCGTGCCGTCGCCTGCCAGTTCATCGGCATCGGGCGTCGGGCCGGGGCGCGGGACGAGGCGCACTGGCGCGCGTCCGGCGGCGCGCAGCAGCGCATAGGGCGCATCCTGCCCGAGCACGCGGATCACTGGCTGTCCTTCGCCCACCAGCCGCGCCGCCACCGCACCCGGATCGTCGCACGCCGCGATCAGCAGCGCCGCTGCATCGCTCATCAGATCACGCCCCGGTCGCGCAGTTGCGCGATCCGCTCGGCGTCATAGCCCAGAGTCGCCGCCAGCACGCGGTCGTTATGTTCGCCGACCTGGATCGGGGTGACATCGTCGAACCCGGTGTCGGCACCCGAAAAGACGATCGGGATGCCGGCGGTGCGCAGATCGACCTGCGACCCATAGCTCGGATGCGCGACCGGCACAGCTTCGTGGCGGGAGACGACGCGGGGGTCGATCAGCGCGTCCTCGGGATGGCGGACGGGCGCGACGGGGACCCCCTGCGCCTCCAGCGCGGCGACCACGGCATCGACCGCAAGCTCGCGCGACCAGCCATTGATCGTCTCCTCCAGCACCACCGCATTGGCGACACGGCTGTCGCGATTGGCGAAGCGTGGATCGTCCGACAGCTCGGGCTGCCCCATCGCGCGGAACAGGCCCTGCGCCAGCTTCTCATGCACCGCCACCACCGCAACATAGCCGTCGGCGCATTCGAAGACGCCGAACGGCGAGAGGCGCTGCACGGTCAGGCCGGTGCGCGCCTGCATCCCCGCCGCCGCCATCGCCGACCAGTTCTCGATTGCGACAAAGCTGGTCAGCGCGCCGAGCATAGACACATCGATATGCTGGCCGACACCGGTGCGGTGGCGCTGCTCCAGCGCCGAGAGGATGCCGATCACCGAAAAGACCGGGGCGAGCATGTCGGCGATCGGGATGCCGATGCGCACTGGCGGTTCGCCCGGCCCACCGCTGGCATACATCGCGCCCGACAATGCCTGGATGATGATGTCCATCGCCTTGCCGCCTTCGGGCGCAGTCGCGCCGAAGCCGGAGAGCGAGCAATAGATGATGCGCGGGTTCGCGGCCTTTGCCGCTTCATAGCCGACGCCGAGCCGGTCGGCGGTGCCGGCGGTGAAATTCTCGACCACGATATCGGCGGTGCGGACGAGGTCGAGGAACACCTCTTTCGCCTCGGGCGACTTGAGGTTCAATGACACGCCGAGCTTGCCGCGCGCGCGGGTCAGGTGGCTGATCGAGACATCGTCGTCATGCTTGCGCTCGACGGTGATGCCGTCGCGGCCGACATAGGGGCTGTTCTCGCGCGCCAGATCGCCACCCTTGGGGTCCTCGACCTTGATCACCTCCGCCCCCAGCCCGGCGAGCAGCAATGTCGCATAGGGTCCGGCAAGCGCGCGGGTCAGGTCGATGACGCGCAGCCCTTCAAGCGGGCGTTCGCGGGTGGCTTCGGTCACGGGAGTCGTCCTTCAAGTGCAGCGGCCTGCGCCGCGGTGTAGCCTAGGGTCGCCAGCACCTCCGCCGTATCGGCACCCGCAGGGCGGGCAACGGCGGCGGGCGTGGCGGGGGTATCGGAAAGCCGGATCGGGCAGCCGGTGTGGCGCACCGTGCCGCCGCCGGGCGCGGGCAGATCGAAGATCATGCCGCGCGCGTGATTGTGCTCATTCTCCATCGCCTCCGCGACGGTCAGGATCGGGGCGAACTGGGTGCCCGCCGCGTCGAGGATGGCGAGCCATTCATCGCGCGGCCTGGTCGCCATCACCTGCGCGATGCGGTCCTTCATCGCGGGCCAGTTGGGACGGTCCATCTGCTTGTCGGCGAGGTCGGGCAGGCCGATCGTCTCGACGAAGATCCGCCAGTAACGCGGCTCCATGTCGGTGGTGACCAGCCATTCGCCATCGGCGCAGCGCCAGATTCCGCTGTCGGCGCGGTGCATCCCCTTGGGCGGTGCCTTGGCGAGGTCCGGGTTGCGCGACAGGATGTTGGCGATCAACGCGAGCGAGGCGTCGGACATGGCGATGTCCACCTGCTGCCCCCGGCCCGTCGTCGCGCGCGCGATGACGGCGGCGAGGATGCCGATCACGGCATTCGATCCGCTCAGCAGGTCGGCGACCGGAACACCGGGGAAGGCGGGGCGGTCCGGATCTTCGCCCATCCGCGACAAAGCGCCCGCAATCGCCAGCGCGACCGGATCATGGCCGGGCTTGCGCGCATAGGGTCCGGTCTGGCCGCACAAGGTGACGGAGCAATAGATGAGGCGGGGGTTACGCGCCGCCATCTCGGGCCAGCCATAACCCATGCTGGCCATCACGCCGGGGCGGTAATCCTCGACCAATATGTCGGCCTGATCGATCAGCTTGAGGATCGCTTCGCGCCCGTCGTCGCTGCCGGGGTCGATCAGTACGCTCTTTTTGCCGCGTGCGAGGATGTCGTGGGCGCGGAGCCGGGCATTTTCCGCGTCGGACAGCTTGTCCCAGCCAAACACCTTGCGCTGCTTGGCCAGCTCGCGCGGATTCTCGACGCGGATCACCTCCGCGCCGAGGTCCGCGAGCAGCCAGGTGCAATAGGGGCCGGGGAGGAATTTAGAGAAATCGACGACCTTGAGGCCCTGCAACGCGGTCATTGCCCGTCCTCCAGCGACGACACCCACAGCTTGCCGGGCAGCTTCACGCCATCGACATCGCGCCACAGCCCCCGCGCGGCGAGATGGTCGCTGGCGAGCGCATCGGCGGGCGTGTCGATCCACGACAGGCCAAGCCCGTTCGCCTGCGACATTGCGCCAAGCTCGGCGCGGGTGTGGCGCAGGAAGGAGGCTTCGACCACCGCCTCCCACTCGATCAGCGTTTCGCGCGGGACATCGGCGACGAGGATCGCGTCCCAATCGACTTCGGCGAGTGGCCCGGCGGCGTCGCCCATCGCCTTGACCATGCCGCGCATCATCGGCTGGTTGTCGACCAGCGCCCAGGTGACAAAGCCATCGGCGCACGGCCAGACCTGCCGCACGCCGGACTTGCCGCGGATCAGCAGATTGCCGGTGCGGTTGCCGACCCGCCCGGTCCATTGCCAGGTCAGCGGCTCGCGATAATTGGCGAGCACGGCGGACTGATAGGCGGAGACCTCGACCAGCTGACCTTTGCCGGTCGTAGCACGGGCATGGAGCGCGGTGAGCGCGCCGATCACCGCCTGAATGCCGGCGAGCGCATAGGCCTGTTCGCCGGGCAGCGTCAGCGGCGCGCGGTCGGGATCGCCGATGATCGTCATGAGGCCGGAGCGCGCCATGAGCGTCAGATCGGTTTCGGGCCGCCCGTCATTGGGCCCGCCGGGCAGGAACGGCGCGACGACTACGTCGATCAGCTTCGGGTTGGCGGCGGCTAGCGCATCGTGGTCGCGGCCGGGATTACGGAACAGGATATCGGCGGTGGCGAGCAGCGCTTCGGTATCGCCGGTCTGCTTGCCGGGGTTCCACGCCGCGTCGCCGGGTTCGGCGCGCACGACCTGCGCACCCAGTTCGGCGAGCATCCGGCCTGCGAGTTCGCCCAGACCTTCGGTCAGATCGACGATGGTGAGATGCGCGAGCATCATGCGAGCGCTCCCGCTTCGGTAAGTTCGCGGACTTCGGCTTCGCTCATACCGAGCAGACCGACGAAAATTTCATGGTTGTGCTCGCCCAGATTGGGCGGCGCGTCGACGCGGATGTCGCTGTCGGAGAAGCGCAACGGCGGGGCGGGCAGTTCGGTGCAGCCCAGCTTGCTGTGCGTGACCGGGCGGTAATGGCCGCGCTCGATCAGTTCCGGATCGGTGAACACGTCGCGGCCGTCGTTGACCGGCTCGGCTGGGATGCCGAGCGCGGCGAGCCGGTCGGCCAGAACGCGCTTGTCCTGCCCGCGCGTCCACGCCGAAAGCGCCGCGTCGAGTTCGTCCTCATGTGCCTTGCGCCCGGCCAGCGTGTCGAAGCGCGCATCGGCGATCCCTGCGACCTGTGCCAGGGCCGCCCATTCGCCATCATCGCGCACCGCAATCGCGATCCATTGATCCACCCCGCGCGCGGGATAGGCACCCTGTGGTGCGCGGTGGGGCGAGCGATTGCCGGGCTTGCCGCCCGCGCCGGTCTGCTCGGCCAGAAACCGGTCGGCCATGACGTGGATCAATGGTTCGGTCTGGCTGATATCGATCAGCTGGCCCTCGCCGGTCTGGCGGCGATGTTCGAGCGCGGCGAGCGTCGCGACGGTCGCGAACATCGGCGCGACGACATCGCCATAGGCGAACGGTGCCATGTGCGGATCGCGATCGGGCCAGCCGGACAGCGCCGCCATGCCCGACAATGCGCCCGCCGAATTGCCGTATCCGCGCATCGTGCCGAGCGGTCCCTTGCGCCCCGCCACGCTGACGCTGATCTGGATGATGTCGGGCTTGATCGACTGGAGCGTATCGAAGCTCAGGCCAATCCGGTCCATATAGCCATGGCTGAAATTCTCGACCACGATATCGGCCCAGGCGACCAGCTTCTTCGCGACCTCGATCCCCTTCGGGTCGTTGAGATTGATCGTCACCCCCAGCTTGCTGGTGTTGGTGATCGCGAAGAAGGTCGAGGCGTCGGGATCGCGTCCGCCACCGGCGAACGGGGGGCGAGAGACGACCCAGGTCGAGCCGCTTGCGCGATTCGATCTTGATGACCGTCGCGCCCAAGTCCGCCAGATCCTTGGTCGCGCGTGGCCCCGCGCCGACCCAGGAGAAATCGGCGACCTTGACGCCTTCAAGGGGAGCTTGCTCATCGCGCTGCCACCTTCGCATCGCACCGGATATCGCCGCTCGCGATCAGCCGCTGTGCTTCCTCATAGATCGGCACTGCGTCGATCCCGATCTTGCCTAGCCGCTCGGCCTGAATGCGTGCATCCTTGTTGTAGAGCGCATCGAATGCTTGCTGTTCCTGCGCGGGGATGGTGGAGAAGGTGATCCCTTCCTTTTTCCCATAATCGATCCCCGCCTGCTCGGCCTTGAGCAATTGGCGGTTGAGCGCCGCTTCCCACACCTTGCGCCCCTCGATCAGGACCGCCTGAAGGTCGGGGGGCAGCTGTCGCCAGGTCTTGTCCGACATCGCGCGCGCGGGATAGGCGCCGCGACTGAAGCGGATCGTGGTGAAATGTTTCGCGACTTCCGCGAAGTGCAGGCTGCGGATCGTGTCGGCGGGGGCGACGACGCCGTCGATCACGCCCTTGGCGAGTGCCGAATAGACCTCGCCCATCGGCATGTTGACCGGGTCCGCGCCGAGTTGCTTGAGGATGTCGACCGCGTCGCTCTGCGCGCGCAGGCGCAGACCGCGAAAGTCGGCGAGGCTGCGGATCGGGCGATCCTTGGTCAGGACGCCCGGGAAATTGCCGCCCTGCACCGCGAGTACATGCAGCCCGTGCAACTCGTTCTCGAAGGTGGGGAAGCGCTTGGCGAGGCAATCATAGATCGCAACCTGATCGGTGATCGTTCGCACCCCGCCATAATAGGCCGCCTGTCCGCGGAGCAGGTGCGCGCCGCCCTTGGCATAGATGGGCGTAATCAGGCCGATGTCGGCGACGCCGTGACGCACCTCCTCCATGCTCATGTCGGACGAGATCAGCGCGCCGGACCAATAGGGCTTGAACGCGATGCGTCCGCCGCTCTTGGCCTCGACCCACTTCATCCATTCCTGATCGGCCAGCCCGAACGGGTGGGTGGGGGTATAGGGGCTGGCATAGGTCAGCACATGCTGCGCCGTCGGCGCGGGCGCGACGTTGCACCCGGCGAGCGCGAGCGCGGCGAGGATCGGTAACAAACGCATCGGTCAGGCCCCCATCACGCTGGGCAGCCACAGCGTCACCACCGGGAAGGCGATGATCATGGCAAGGTGGAAGAAATCGGCGATCAGGAACGGCACGATCCCGCGGAAGATCTGCCCCAGCGGAATGTCCTTGCCGATCGCCTGAATGACATAGACGTTGAGGCCGAGCGGCGGGTGGACGAACCCGATCTCCATCGTGCGGACGAGGAAGATGCCGAACCAGATCGGGCTGTAGCCCAGCTCCAGCACGATCGGCAGGAAGATCGGCGTGGTCAGCAGCATCAGCGCGAGGCCGTCGAGGAACGATCCCAGCACCAGCAGCATCAGCGCGATGACGATGACCACAACGATCGGGCTTGCGTCCATGTCGCGCACCGTGTTCGACATCAGGTCGGCGATGCCGGTCACGCTGATGAACGTCGCGAACAGGATCGCGCCGAAGATGATCAGGTAGATCATGCCCGTGGTCGACAGCGTCTTGGCAAAGCTGTCCGCGATCGCCTCCCGGTTGAACGCCCCGCGAATGCCCATCAGGATGAAGGCGACGATGACGCCGACCGACGCGGCTTCGGTCGGGGTGAACCACCCGATCATCAACCCGCCGATCACGAACACGACCAGGATGATGATGTCGATGATCCCGAGCAGCCCGCGCATCCGGTCGCCCCAGCCGACCCGCACCGAACGCGGCCCCAGCTCGGGCTTGAACCAGCACAGGATCGCGATGGCGATCATGTAGAACAGCGCCTGGCTGAACCCCGGAATGATCGCCGCAGTGAACAGCCGCCCGATCGACACTTCGGCGATGATGCCGAACACGATCAGCGCGCCCGATGGCGGGATCAGCGCACCGAGCGTGCCGCCAGCAGCGAGCGCACCGGCGGCGAAACCAGGATTATATCCGGCACGCCGCATCTCGGGCAACGCGGCCGATCCGACGGTGGCGACGGTGGCGAGGCTCGATCCGCTGATCGACCCGAAGCCCGCGCACCCCGCGATCGAGGCGAGGCCGAGGCCCCCGCGACGATGCCCGACGAAGCGCGCGGCAACGTCGAAAAAGTCGCGGCTCGCCCCGGCGGCGAAGCACAGATGCGCCATCAACAGGAACAGCGGGAGGACGCCGAGCTCGTATTTGTTCGCGACCTCGAACACCACCACGCCCGCCTTGACCAGTGCGGCTTCGGGCGAGAGCATTACCATCAGCCCGACCACGCCGGTCAGCGCAAGGCTGACGCCAATCGGCACGCCGAGCGTCAGCAGCCCGAGCAGGGCGAGGATGCCGATCAGGCCAATGACCTCAGGCGCCATGACCGGCCTCCGGCGTCTCGCGGGTGAAGGCGTGACGGACGAACAGGATCGCCACGAACACCAACGCCGCGATCATCAGCAGCCGGAACCAGCGCAGCGGAATGTGCAGCAATTCCGACCGCTCATGCCCGTTCCACAGATCGCCAAGCAGGATCACCGATCCGGCGGCGAGCAGCAGCACCGCCAGCGCGCCGAGCAGATTGGCGATCCGCGCCAGCGTCGCGCGCCGCGACGGCGACAGCCGGTCGGTCAGGATGTGGACCGCGGCATGACCGCGCGACAGCGTCACCGCGACCATCGACGATGCGGCGATGAACACGATCGCCGCCTGTACGATCTCGATCGATCCGATCAGCGCAAATCCAGTGTGACGACCGAGCACCGCGATCGAATCCGCGGCGGTCGCGAGCAGCAGGCCCGCCGACCCGATATAGAATGCGGTCTTGCCCGCGATGCCCGTGATCGGGGCGGGCGGTGGCTCTTCATCATGTAGCGGCGCTGCGCTATCGGTCACCGGGTCGGACACGCTCTGCCTCTCCTGATTGACAGCCTCTCACTGGGGCGGTCTAACTGATTGGTAGGATCAAAACCGTAGATAATTTCAACCATCCGTCAATGGCACGATTTACGGATGACGACAAGGGGACGCATGTGACGCAGTTGCGGTCGAAAACGCCGGACGAGGTGCTGGAGGGCGGGCTGAAGCTCGGTCGGCTGGGCGACTATGTCGGCTTTCGCATGCGCCGCGTCCAGAATCAGCTGTCGGCCGATTTCGCGGCGGCGACTGCCCATTACGGCATCCGCGCCGGCCTGTTTTCCTCGCTCGCGCTGATCGAGGCGAATCCGGGGCTGTCGCAACAGCAATTGTCGAGCACCGTCGGCCTCGACAAGTCGATCACCGTCCAGATCGTCGACGAACTGGAAAAGCGCGGCTGGGCGAAGCGCGAGCGATCGACCGTCGACCGCCGCCGCCACGCGCTGACGATCCAGCCTGAGGGGAAGAAGACGCTCGACGACCTGTTCAACATCATGAAGGGCGTCGAGGCCGAGGTATTGGCACAGCTCAGCCCCGAGGAACGCCCGATCTTCGACGCCGCGCTCGACCGGATGTACGCGGTCTTTCATCGCTGAGCATAGGCGACGGTGTAGGTCGCCGGAGCATAGGGCAGGGTGACGGTCGAGCGGTGCTTGGCGTCATTGAGGATACGGATCGTCGATACGGTCTTTGGTGCCTGCCGCTCGCGCCAGTCCCATCCGGTGACGGTGACCTGCAGCTTGTGGCCCTTACGGAAGACATAGGACGCCGGGAGCATCGAGAACTGCAGTCGTGCGGGTTCGCCGGCCTTGAGCGGCTGGGCGTCCTCGGCATAGCCACGGTGCCAGGGGATGCCGATATTGTCCCAGGGCGGCGTGCTGGTCTTGCGGATGCTCGCCTTCAACCGTCCCTCGGTCACCACCGTCACCTTGCCGTCGGGTGCGACGTCCTCAAGATAGGCGAAGACATGCTCGTCGGGCGCGTCGGAGGTGATCCACAGGTCGGCGATCGGATGCCCGGTGATCTCGGTATCGGCGGTCACGGGGGTGCTCCATGACGCGCCAAGGCCGGGGATGTGGCAGGGTTGAGCCGCCGCGCCGCCATTGCCGGGGCACTTCCCCTCGCGCTTCACGGTGAACGCCGTCGCCGCATCGCGCGCTGGCTTCGCAGCCAGCAACCCGCCGCCGCCGAGGTGGAGGGTCTGCATCCGCGTGCCCGCCAGCGGGAAGCGGTCCGCAGCGCGCCAGCCGGTCCCTTCGGGCGCGTTGATCGTGAAATAGTGCACCGGCGCGTCGCGCGTCGTGCCGGTGTCGATGCCCTTCAGATGCTGGTCGAAGAAGCGCAGCACCTCATTGCCGACCAATTCCTCGTAGCCGGTGGTCGCGCAATGCGTCCACGGACCGATAATCACCTTGGGCCGGTTGGGCAGGTTCGCCTGCGCGATCAGCCCCTGGCCCCGGAAGTCGTCGTACCAGCCACCCATGATGTACGTCGCGACCCAGGATGTCGCTAGCTGGGCGCGATAGCTGCTGACGCTACCCTCGCCCCAGAAGCGGCTGAAGGTCAGCGGGGAGAAGCTGTCGCGATAGGGCATCGACACCATCAGGTCGAACAGGTTGCTCGCCCCCTGATGCTCCTCGGCCGCCTGGCGCAGCAACACGCGGTTCTCGTCGCCATCGACCGGGGTGGACTTCATGTCCTCCTCCAGCGTGCGGGTAGGGCCGGTACCCCAATTGGCGATCATGCCGCCCCGGGTGAAGCCGTCGAACTTGTCCCAGTTGAAGCAGCCGGCGAACACGGCCTTCAGGCTGGGCGGCAGCACGGTCATCGCGTGCAGCACTGCCTCGCCGGTGTTCGAACAGCCATAGATGGCGGTCTTGCCCGACGACCAGCTCTGGCGCGCGGCCCATTCGTTGATCTCGTATGCGTCGTGCGCCTCGTTGCGGTCCTGATAGCCGCGGCGCTTGCCGAACGATGCGCCCGATCCGCGCCGCGCGGCGGTGACCAGCACATAGCCATGGCCGACGATGCTGCCGATGCCATAGGCGTTGCGGAACGCGCTGAACGTACCGTCTTCCGCCACGATCGGCCCGGTCTTGTACGGGCTGCGGATGTCGAGCGATCCGGTCCACACCACCGGGAACTTGCCCGGCGCGGGCTTGCCGTCGATTGCGGGGCGGGTGACGCTGACCGCGATCCGCACGCCATCGCGCATCGTCACATATTCGGAGGTAACGATCGCGTCCCTATACTGGAGCGCAGGGGCGTAGCGGCCGAAGCTCGACTCCGGTTGCGCCAGTGCGGCGGGGGCGGCGGTGAGCAGCAGGATGGTGGTCGCGGTGCGGATCATTTGAAGGCTTCCTCGGCGAAGGTTCTGGCTTCGGCTTTCTGCGCGGCAGCGTCGGGTGCGCGCAGCCAGCGCTGCGCCACAAGCGCGTCGATCGCGGCATCGAAGCGGCGGAGATACTCGGCCTTGCCGCCCGGATAGAGCTGGTCGAGCCGCGCACGGGCCAGCGGCACCCGGCGCATCGGGATCGAGGGGCTGCCGAGACCGGGGCGGACGGGATCGCATCCGCTGCCCTCCGGCGCCGCGCCATAGCGGGCAAGGGGGGACGGTGATCTGTGCCGGTCGCACACCGCCCAGCGTGTTGCCGTCGGCATCGCGCCGCTGGACGCCCGCGTCATGCGCCAGCCGCTGCGCGCGCGGTGGCGCCACGCCCTTGCGCGACCAGCGATCGAGATTTTCATGTGCGGCGGACGCGATCGCCGCCATGTCGATATCGGTCTGCGCGAACGGACAGCTGTCCGCCCGCGCGGGCTGTGACTGACCGGTGCGCGCGGCGATCTGGCGTTCGGACACCGTACCGCGACGGCGGCTCGATCCGTGCGTCAGGCCCGGCACCTCGTACAGCCGATGCGCGCCCGGCGCGGTGTCGCGGTCGGGCGATTGCGGCTCGCGGTTGGTGATCGCCTCATTCTCGCTCTGCAACTCGATCACCGGCACGTCGATCGGCACATTGGGGCGGCGCGGGTCGGTCTCCGGCGGGATCGTGCTGCGCGAGTTGATCGGGACATAGCCCGAGCGGAAGCTGAACGAGGAAATCCCCATAAGATAGCCGTCGATCAGCGGCCTGCCGTTCGGCATCCGCGCCGCGTCATGAAAACCGCTATTGATGAAGGTGCGCAGGAAGCTGCCGGTGAACGACCAGCCCGCGGCATACGTGCGCGTGACCTTCAGCCCCTTGAGCGGGCCGTCGGCGGCGCGGATCAGCCGCGCGGTGTCGGCGAACACGTCCCAGCGGATGCCATCCTCGTCCGCCGGCCAGTCGATCGCGGCATAGCGGTGCGGGTTGAACCAGCCCAGTACCTTCGTCGCCATCATCGGCACCGGTCCTGGCGGCGCGCGGCGGGTATTGTCGTCGGCACCGATCATCACGCCGACAAACGCGTCGCCGCGCTCCATCGCATAGTCGGCGATCGTCCCCCAGCTGCTGTTGCCCATCACCGGGTGGAAGGGGTTGAGCTGGACGGTGCCGCTGAACCGTTTCGGATCGCGGGGGCGGATCACGATGACGCGGGTGGTGTAAGGGACGTCGGCGCGCTCGACCACGACCCTGCCGGCGGCGTCATAGGAATAGACGTTGGCGGTGCCGGTCTGGAACCACTCTTCCCGAATGTAACCCGCCTTCGCCAGCGCCGCCGCCTCGGGCGTGCCGGGCAGGCCGGGGTCGAGCCAGATCTGCGACGTCGCGGTCGGTTCGGGCGCGCGCCTGACCGAATCTGCCATCGCGGGCGTAGCGATCAGCGACAGCGCAAGCAGATGCCGGATCATGTGCGGCGCGCCTTTCCGGTGCAGGCGAAGGAACTGGCCTTGTTCGGATCGCCTCCATTGTACTTCGCCTGCTGCGGATAGGGACAGATGAGCCGCGTTCGCGTGACCGCGCCACCCTCGACCTTCGACGCGATCATGGCGCCCGGCGCCTGACCCTTCTCCACCCAATGCTCGAGCGCAGTGAGCAGGTCGTGCTGCGCATCGACCACCGGCGCGTCGCGGCCCGAACCGCCGATCTGGTCGGGGCCGGGGCCGCCTGCGCAATGATGCACGCCGGGCAGCATGTAGAGTCGGCTGAACGATGCGGCCTTGGCCGGTCCGCCCATCCGCTTCGTCATAGCTTCGTGATAGTCGATCACCATCCGCGCCGCGACCGCGCCGTCGAGCCAGCCGGTGTACTGGATGACCTTGCCCCCGCGCTTCCTGAAGGCGGAGATGTCCGGATTGTCGGCGCGCAGCTGCGGCATCACCCGGTCGATCGCAGCCAGATCCTTGGCTGCGTCGAAATCCTTGCCGTCCCATTCGCGCAGGCCCCGGATCGCTTGGCCAAAGGTGCCGATCGCGAGCTGCGATCGCCCGCTGTCGACCAGCACGCCGGGGAGCAGCCCGCCGTCGATCGCCTTGCCCGACGCATCACGCAGCGGGGCGTAGAAGCGCTCGGCGAAGGCGACCTGCTGCGCCGACAGGCAGGCTTCGGTCTGGCCGGGTTTGCAGGTGAGCGATGCGATCCTGAAGGTGCAGGCGCGGGGGTCTTCGACCAGCCCGTCCGTGACCCCGTCTGCCGCGTCGCACGCCTCGGTCCCCCCTGTCGGCGATCAGCTTCCAGTCGGCGGGGGACATCAGCTTCGGGTTGGCGTCGCGCTGCAGGATCTCCCACATGCGCCGCACGGTCATCTCGGGCGTCTTCGGTCCGTTCGCGCCGGTGAGGATGCCGTCATAGTCGGACGGGTAGAGCTGAAGCTCCTTCAACCCCTGTCGCCCGCCGCCCGAACAGCCGATGAAATAGCTGTAGCGGGGGCCAGTGCCGTAATGCGCGGCGAGGATCGCCTTGCTCTTCACCGCGAGCAGATGGTTGGCGCGATGCGTGTAATTCTCGCGCGCCCGTGCATCGAGCATCCACGCCGGATCGCTGATCTTGTGCCCGGTATCGGTTGTCGCGGCGGCATAACCCCGGCTCACCCCGCGCGGCAGGTCCTGAAAGTTGAACGTCCCCGCTGCGCCGCCGACCCCGGCGCCCAGAAATTTGCCATTCCACTCGGCCTTGGCGGGCAGCCATAGTTCGAACGCGATGGTCTTTTCGATTGTCCCCTGCACCCGGCAGAACGGGCGCGCGACGCTGGCGGGCTGGCCGCGCCCCGGGGGCATGTCCTTGGCCCAGGCTGCACCGGCCTCGGTCGGGGTCGCGGCGGTGATGGCGACGTCGGGGACGTTGAGCGATGCGACTTCCACACAGGCGTTCGCCGCCTGGGGCGCAGGCGCTGCAGATGCGAGCAGCAGCGCGGGCAGGGGAAACAACAGGCGCAGGATCATTTCTTCGCTCCGGCTTCGCAGGAATAGGATTCGGCGCGCTCGATCGGTCCGCCCTTGTAGCGCACCCGTGCGGGAAAGGCGCAGGCGGGGCGGGTGCGCACCGGCTTGCCGTCGGCGAACTGCGCGGTGCGGACCATTGCCGGGGCGGGGCCGCCGTCGAGCCATTGCTCCAGCGCGGTGAGCAGATCGTCGCCGGCGGCGCGCGATACGCCCTCGGTCGACAGGCCGCCCGCGCCGCCGAAACGGTCGGGAACATCGCCGCCCCGGCAATGGTCCATGCCCGGCATCAGGAACAGCCGGGCAAAGCTGCGCGCCTTCGCTGTCCCGAACCGCTTCTCCAGCGCTCCATAGTAATCGATCGTCGGCTGTGCCGCGACCAGCGCATCGGCCCAGCCATGATAGAGGATCAGCTTGCCGCCGCGCTTCACGAACGGGTCGACGCGCGGGTTGTCGGCGTGGAGGTTCATTACCTTGTCGATCGCGGGCAGGTCTCGCGCGATGCTGAACTTGCGCACGTCCCAGTTGGCGTCGCCGTAAATGCCCTGACCGAACAACACCGTGGCGAGATATTTGGGGCCGGGGGTGAACGGCTCGGGCGCGGCGACCGGCGAGATCGGCACGCCGGGCAGGATACCGCTGTCGATCCTCTTGCCATTCTCGTCATGCAGCGGGGCGTAGATGCGGCTGGCCAGCTCGACCTGCGCAGGCGTCAGGCCCGGCACATCGGCGGGGGTGAAACGGCACGCACGCGGGTCTTCGATCAACCCGTCCTTCAGGCCATCCTGCGGATCGCATTGCGCCACGGCGGCATCGGCAATCCGCTTCCAGCCCGCCGCATCCAGCACCCCGCGATGCCGGTCGTGCTGGATCATCTCCCACAGGCGCCGTGCGCTCATCGCGGGGGTATTCACCCCCGGCGCACCGGCGAGGATGCCGTCATAATCGCCGGGGAAGCGCTGCATCTGGGTCAGCGCCTGACGCCCGCCGCCCGAACAACCGACAAAGATCGCCTTGCGCGGCGCTGCGCCCAGATAGGCGGCGGCAATCGCCTTGCCCTTGACCGCGAGCAGATGGTTGGCCCGCTCGGCATAATTCACCGCTCGGTCGGGACGGTTCAGCAGCCAGGTCTCGTCCGACGCCTTGTGCCCGGTGTCGGTCGAGGCGGCGGCATAGCCACGCTCGACCCCGCGCGCGAGGTCGGGATAGGCAAAGCTCCCCGCCTGTCCGCCGACTCCCGCACCCAGGAAACGGCGGTTCCAGTCGGCACGCTCCGGCAGCCACAGTTCGAATCCGATCTCGGCTTCGATCACCCCCTCGACCCGGCAAAAGGGGCGGGTGGGGCGGTAGCCCCGCGCTTCGGCGACGCTCGCCCCCGCCGCGACCTGCGAGGCGCGGGTCACACGGACATCGGCGGGCAGCGCGACGGGCACGCCGCACAGCTCCGCCACGCCAGACAAAACGGGCGCCGCCGCTCCGGGGAGGAGGATGGCGACGCCCGGTGCCGACGCGGCGATGATCAGGGCGGCGAGCGTCCGGATCATCGCGCGCCGATCAGAACGACTTGCGGATATCGAACGCGATGAAGCGACCGATAGGCGACGCATTCTGGCTGTCCCACGCCGAGGTGCCGTTGATCACGTCCGGCGGATCGCGATCAAACACATTCTGTGCCGACAGCGTCAGCCGCAGACCGCTCAGCGTCCCTTCGTCCGGGAATTTGTAGCTGATCGAGGCGTCGAATGTGTTCCACGCCTTGACCGTCTGGTTCGGCGTGATCGAGTTGTTGAGATAGTCACCGACATGGTTCCAGTAGATGTTGGTCGACAGCTTCCCGTTGGACCAGCCGAGATTGCCCCGCATGCGGGTATCGACCGGGAAGTTGATGATGTTGAGCGCATTCTGGAACGGCACGCCCGGAGCCGAGGAGCGTGTCGAATTGAGGATCTGGGTCAGCGCCAGCCCGGCGGTGAACGCGCCCACCCCGGTGTCGATCCGCTGGTTGAGCTGAATGTCGATGCCGTCCTGGTGCAGCTCGCCCAGATTGTCGCGGCGTCCGTCGACGATCAGCAGGATGTTCGCCGACGGCTCGCGCACGCTTTCCAGATTGGGATGGTTCATCAGTGCATCGACCTGGGCGATGGTCGGGTTGCGGATGACGTAATCGCCATAGAGTGTGTTGTTGCTGAGGATCGTCGCGGCGCTCAGCACGCTGATCACATTGCTGTACTTGATGTTGTAGTAGGTCGCCGACGCGCTGAACCCGGGGATGAATTCGGGCTTGAAATCCGCACCCAATGACCAGGTCGTCGCTTCTTCGGGAGCGAGGCTGTTGTTGCCGCCATTCATGAAGATGCCGCGCTTGGTCACGCCGCCATCGACGAGGTTCTGGATGAAGATGTTGAAGATCGCGTCGGACGAGTCGATCAGCGACGGCGCACGGAACGACGTGCCCCAGCTGCCGCGCATCCTCAAACCCTCGAACGGGGTCCAGGTGACGCCGATCTTGGGATTGAAGGTGTCGCCAAAGTCCGAATATTCCTCGTAGCGTCCAGCCAGCTGGACCGTCAGCTCCTGAAAGCCTCCGGTCGCATTTTCGGGGCCAAAGATCGGCACGTTCAGCTCTGCGAACACCGCCTTGCTGTTGCGCGACTTGCCGCGGTCGCGGTCGAGCAACAGGTCGTTCGCCGCGTTCTTGATCGACGAGTAGATGATGTAGCGCAGATCATTCTCATGATATTCCGCGCCGACGGCCGCGCGGACATCGCCGCCGCCGATCGCGAACAGCGGGCCATCGAGCTTCAGGGTGAAGTCACGGCTCTTGTTGGTCGTGAAGCTGTCGCGCACGCCCCAGATATCCGCCAGCGTCGCCGGATTGTTGTTCGCCAGCGCGCCATTGCCGAACGGATTGAACGCGGTTGCCGGATTGGTGTTGGCGAGCGTCAGCGGAATGAACTGGAGGTTGATGACGTCGGCGGTGCGCGCATTGCCGCGATTCTTGCTGATCGACGCGGTCGCATTGACCTGCCACCCACCGTCGAGGTCGTAGCGCAGCCCCAGCGAGTTCTGCCAGCCCACGTCAAAGCCCGACCAGTTGGCATTATAGGCCGCGTCCATGAAGCGATATTCGACCTGCACCGATGCCGCGAGCGGGTTGGTCGGGTGGACGAAGAACGGGTTGGCACGCGGTACCGTCAGCGTCGCCGTCGGCGGCTGGACGCGCTCCGAGAAGGTGCGGTCGCTGTAAAAGCCTTCATAGGTCAGCGTCAGCCGGTCGGTCAGGTCCTGATAGGCGCTGACGAAGATCGAATGCCGCTCCTGTTCGGGCAGGATGTCGCCCCAGCGGCCCGCGTCGAACAGGTTTGGCGACCCGGCGGTCAGGCTGGCCGAGGTCAGCCCGCGGCCATTGCCATTGGGCAGCGGATAGCGCACCCCGCTGACGATGATGTTGCCCGGCGCGGCGAAGGTCGAGCGCTGGTCGGTTCCACCGATCGAACGCAGGTCTGACGTTGTGAAGTCCCGGTCACTTGCCGCCAGGTTGCTGCGGTAATAATATTCATAGGCAGCGACGAACCCGCCGCCATTCCATTTGCGGCTGAACAGCGCCGATCCCTGCATCTGGTCCATACCGTCCGCGCCGCCATAGCGCAGCTGCACTTCCGCGCCGTCGAACGGGCGACGGGTGATCATGTTGACCACGCCCGCGACCGCGTCTGCGCCGTAAATGGCCGATGCGCCGTCGGGCACGATTTCGAGGCGCTCGATGGCGATCGCCGGGATCATGCTGGGATCGGCCAGCGCGCGGATCGTGCCGTTGGGGGGCAAGGCGGCGGCCGTTGAGCAGCAGCAAGGTCGCCTCGTCGGACAGGCCGCGCAGGTTGATGCTCGACGTGCGCGTGCGGTTTGCGGCCGCATCCTGCGCGCCGCCACGGCGGCTTTCGTCCGACCCGAGGTTGACGACCTGGGGCAGGGTGCGGGCGATGTCGCTCGAGGTCGCCGCACCGCTGCTGATAATCTCTTCGCGACCGAGCTGGACGGTGGGCGAGGCGGGGGCCGCGACGCCGCGGATGCTCGTCCCCGTAACGACGACTTCGTCTTCGGCCTGTTCCTGTTCGGTCGCGGTCGGCGACGTGTCGGTCTGTGCCATCGCCTGGCTGGCGGTCATCAGTGCGGCCAATGCTGCACCGGCGAGTAGCTGCGAAGCCCTCATCACGCTCTCCCTCTCCATGTCGGCCGCTGTTTCGCGACCTCGATAAATAGATATGACCATAAACAATCCGTAACGTCAACGTTATCCGGTCGGAGTGATACCCGCATTGACGAAGTGACTGAAATCGTGCTCACGCTTTGGGCATGTCTGGGGAACAGGAACAGGTCGGCGCGCTCGGTCCGCTGGTCGGCTATCATCTGCGGCGCGCTTTTGGTGCGTTTGCCGCAGATTTCGCGAATGCGGTCGAGGGGACCGGGATGCGCCAGGTGCTGGTCGGCATTCTGGCGGTCGTGTCGGGCAGCCCGGGGATCAATCAGGGCGCGGTCGGCCGCGTGCTCGGGATCAAGCGCGCCAATATGGTGTCGCTGATCAACGAACTGGTCGACCTCAAGCTGATCGAGCGGGTGGTGGATCCGTCCGACCGCCGCGCCTTTTCGCTGACCGTCACCGATGCGGGGCGAAAGATGCTGGCCGATTGCATGGCGAAGATCGAGGCGCATGAACGCGCAATGCTTGCCGGCTTCAGCGATGCGGAGCGGGCGATGCTGCTCGAACTGCTCGGCCGCATCGAACGCCGCGATCCGGCCGCGGGGTGACGGCGCGCCTCCCCTCCCGCAAGGAGGAGGGGACTAATCGGCCAGGATCAGCGCATCCAGCGCGACCACGCCCTCACCCTCGGGATAGACCACCACCGGATTGAGGTCGATTTCGCGGATCGACGGCGTCCCCGCCAGCACGCGACCCAGCCCCGCGATCAGCGTCGCCACCGCATCGACATCCAGCGCGGGTGATCCGCGATATCCGTCGAGCAACGCACCCTGTTTGAGCGCGCGCAGTTCCGCGACGATCGCGTCATGGGTCAGATCGTGCGGCAACAGCCGGACGTCGTGGAGCAATTCGGCGGTCACCCCGCCAAAGCCCGCCAAAATCACCGGCCCCCATTCGGGATCGTTGCGCGCGCCGATAATCAGCTCGACCCCGCGCTTGCCCATCGCCTCGACCTGCGCGCCGTCGAGCGCGATTGCTGAATCATAGGCGGCGACATTGGCGAACAGCCGTTCCCATGCCGCATCCAGCGCGGCATCGTCGGCAATGTTGAGGATCACACCGCCCGCGTCGCTCTTGTGGCTCAAGTCCGCCGACTGCGCCTTGATCGCGACCGGATAGCCGACCTTCGCGGCAATTGCCTTCGCTTCGCCCAGATCGGCCGCAAAGCCACCGGCGGGGAAGGGGATGCCGACCGGCGCGAGCAGCTGCTTGGCGCGATATTCGGGGATCACCCCCGATGGCAGATCGAGCGCAATCGTCGCCGCATCCGCCGTCGCAAAATCGCGTTCGGCCAGCTTGCCCAGATGCCTTAGCGCGCGGAAGGCGCGGTCGGGCGAGGGGAAATAGGGCACGCCGATCGCACGCAGCCCGGCGATATACTCTGCAGGAACCTCCGCCCCGTCGTCGATCCCGGCAAAGATCACCGGCTTGTGCGGGCTCAGCGCCGTCACCGCGTCGATGATCGCGGGGAATTTGCGGGCGCAGGTCGCCGGGTCGGTCTGGATGATTCCGAACACCAGTGCCGCGAAATTGTCGTCCGCCAGCAACGGGATCAGCGTGCGGCGATACAGATCGGGGTCGACCAGCGCCTGCGCGGTCAGGTCCATCGGGTTGGACACCGGAATGAAGTCGGGAATCGCGGCCCGCATTTCCTCCGCAGTCGCGCCGTCCATCGCGGGAAGGTCGAGGCCGATATTCTCTGCCAGGTCCAGCGTCAGCGCCTTGAATGCGCCGCTCTCGGTCAGCACCGCGGTGCCGCCGCGCCGCACCGGCTTGGCGCGCACCGCCAGCTCGACGACATCGCCCAGCGCTTCGAGGCTGTCGACCAGCACGACGCCGGCGCGCTCGACCTTGGCCTTCATCAGCTGCCAGTCGCCCGCCATCGCGCCGGTATGCGTCGCGGCGCTTTCGCGCGCGGCGCTAGACGTGCCGGGGTGAAGCAGCACGATATGCTTGCCCGCCGCGCGTGCCTTCTCGGCGAACGCGAGGAAACGCGCGGGCTTGCGGAACTGCTCGACGATCATCGCGATCGCAGGCGTTTCGGGATCGTCGATCAGATATTCGACATAATCCTCGACGCCGGACGCCGCCTCGTTCCCGGTGGAGACGGACACGGTGATGCCCAGCCCCTTGCTCATCAGCGTCGCGCCCAGCACGACCGCCATCGCGCCCGACTGGCTGACGATGCCGATCGTCGGCTTGCCGGTGAGGTCCAGCACCGGCGTCTCGACGAAGGTCAGCGGGACGCCCGCGGCATAGTTGACCATGCCAAGGCAATTCGGTCCTTCGACCACCATCCCGTGTTCGTGGGCGATCCGCGCGACCTCGGCCTGTGCGGCCAGCCCTTCCTCGCCGCCCTCGGCAAAGCCTGCCGAAAAGATGATCGCCGCGCCGACTCCCCGCGCCGCCAGCGCCTGCACCGCGCCCAGCACTGCCGGTCCCGGGATCGCCAGCACCGCCGCATCCACGCCGTGCGGCAATTCGTCGATCGACTTCAGGCACGGCCGCCCGTCGATCGCGTCGCGCTTCGGATTGATCAGGTGGATGTCCCCGGCATAGCCGTGCCGCTCGAGGTTGCGCAGTACCGAATTGCCCAGCGCACCGGGCGTGGGGGGACGCGCCCACGATCACGACCGAGCGGGGGGTCAGGAGACGGGAAAGGTCGGGCATCATGTCCTCGATGCTGGAATCTGTGGCCACCCTCACCCTTCCGGCGCTGCGCGCCTCCCTCCCTCTCCCATTGGGAGAGGGAAGGGGCCCGCGAGCGCAGCGAGTGGGAAGGGTGAGGGTGACGTCAGTGTCGTCGGCTCACGCCTTCACGCGGTCCTTGTCATACGCGCCCAGGCCCGGTTTGTAGCTCTTCTCGTCGATGAACTGGCGGATGCCTTCCTTGCGGCCGTCATTGTCGTAGCTGTTGGCGGCTTCCTGCGCGCGGATCAGATAATCCTCGGCATCGTCATAGCTCATCAGGCCAACGCGACGTACCGCGTCCTTGGTTGCCTTCAATGCCACCGGGTTCTTCTTGAGCAGCACGTTGGCCACCTCGGTCACGCGCTCCTTGAGCTGCGAGAGCGGCATCGATTCATTGACCAGCCCCCAATCGGCGGCGGTCTTGCCGTCGATATTCTCGCCCATCATCGCATGGTACATCGCCTTGCGGAACGGGAGCAGCTCGGTCGCCACCTTGGTCGCGCCGCCGCCGGGCAGGATCCCCCAGTTGATCTCGGACAGGCCGAACTGCGCCTCGTCGGCGGCAAAGGCGAGGTCGCACGCGAACAATGGGCCATATGCGCCGCCGAAGCACCAGCCATTGACCATCGCGATCGTCGGCTTCTGGTACCAGCGCAGGCGGCGCCACCAGCCATAGGCCTCACGCTGCGCCTGACGGCTCGCGCCCAGGCCCTGCGCCTCGGTCTCGCGGAAATATTCCTTGAGGTCCATGCCGGCGCAGAACGCCTCGCCCTCGCCGGTCAGCACCAGCACGCCGACATCGTCGCGATATTCGAGCTTGTCGAGCACTTCCATCATGTCGCGGTTCAGCGTCGGGCTCTGCGCGTTGCGCTTGTCCGGGCGGTTATACTTGACCCAGGCGATACCGTTTTCGACGCTGTAGGCGACGACGCCGTTGGTGCTCAGTTCGGTCATACTCATGTCCCTGTTGGGCGCTGCATGCGCCTATTCGACGATGTAGAAATCGATCACGACGTGATCGGGCATTCGGATGCCGCGCCCGACCAGCACCTTGCTGCGCAGCCACTGATGCGCGCCGGGTGGGGGATCGAAGCTCGCGGCGGAGCGGAAATAATAGCTGCCGGGATCGACCTTCTCGCCGCGCGCGATCCTGTCGGTCACCTCGGGGCTGGCGACGCGGACGCCGACATTGTGGATGCCGATCACCGCGCCATCGGCCGCCTTGAGGAAGTAGCGCGCCTCGACACTGGTCACACCGCCGGCATGGATCGCCTGCCAGTCGCCGCCGCCCGGCAGGACCGTGCCGGTCAGGCGCGGGCCGGTGATCGTGCCGCCGGTGATCGGGATGAAGCGCTTGCGCGCGCCGTCGATCTCACCCCTGCTCGACCGGAGCCGTCACCTCGACCCGCGCCGAAAAGGCGTAGGTCAAAGTCGGGGCGGAGGCGGACTGGCCGACAGCCAGCCCGATGCCCGCCACTGCGGCCAGAGCAAGGGAAGGGGAGAGCGCGCCCATCGGATCAGATCGGGTAATGGCCCGGTTCGGTCTCGATCGTGATCCAGCGCAACTCGGTAAAGCTGTCGATGCCCGCGCGCCCGCCGAACTTGCCGTAACCCGATGCCTTGACCCCGCCGAACGGCATCTGCGCCTCGTCATGCACGGTCGGGCCGTTCACGTGGCAGATGCCCGACTTGATCTGCTTCGCGACCTTCAGGCCGCGCGCGGTGTCGCGGGTGAACACCGATGCCGACAGGCCATATTCGGTGTCGTTGGCCAGTTCGATTGCATGCGCCTCGTCGCGCGCGCGGATCACGCCCACGACGGGGCCAAAGCTCTCGTCGCGGAACAGCTTCATCTCCGGCGTCACCTTGTCGATGACATGCGCGGGCATCAGTACACCGTTGGCGTCGCCGCCATTGACCTGCACCGCGCCGTGCGAAACCGCGTCGGCGATCAGCGACGTGCAGTGATCCACGGTCTTCTGATCGACGACCGCGCCCAGCGGGGTCTTGCCCTCGCGCGGATCGCCGACCGCCATCGTCCCGACCTTCGCAGCGAACTTGCTCACGAACGCGTCCGCGACGCTGTCGACGACGATGATCCGCTCGGTCGACATGCAGATCTGGCCCTGGTTCATGAACGCGCCGAACGCAGCGGCCTTGACCGCCTCGTCGAGGTCCGCGTCTTCGAGCACGATCAGCGGCGCCTTGCCGCCCAGTTCGAGCAGCACGGGCTTCAGATGCTCCGCCGCGCGCTTGGCGATGATCCGGCCGACTGCGGTAGACCCGGTGAAGTTGATCCGGCGGACATGCGGATTGTCGATCAGCGCCCCGACGATCTCGCCCGCGTCCTGCGGCGCGTTGGTCACGATGGTCACGGCGCCCTTGGGCAGCGCTTCGTCGAAAGCTTCGGCGATCAGGCTGTGGGTGCGCGGGCACTGCTCGCTCGCCTTGAGCACCACAGTGTTGCCGCACGCCAGCGGCACGGCGACCGCGCGCACGCCCAGGATGATCGGTGCGTTCCACGGTGCGATGCCCAGCATCACGCCGACCGGCTCTCGCAGCGCCATCGCGATGCAACCGGGCTTGTCGGACGGGATCACTTCGCCGCCGATCTGCGTCGTCAGCGCAGCGGCTTCGCGCACCATGCCGACCGCGAGCATCAGGTTGAAGCGCGCCCAGCCTTCGGTCGCGCCGATCTCGCCCATCATCGCATCGACGAACTGGTCAGCCTTGGCGGCAAGCGCGTCGGCGGCCTTCGTAAGCGCGGCGCGGCGGGCATTCGGGCCGAGCGCCGACCAGGCCGGGAAGGCGGCGGCGGCGGCTTCGACGGCTTCATCCGCGTCGGCGACGCTGAACGCTTTCGCCTCGGTCGCCACGGCGCCGGTGACCGGGTTCAGACGGGTAAAGGTGACGCCGGGAGCCGGCGGTGCGATCGTAGCCATGAACCTCTCCTTTATATTGTTATGCTATATAACCTAAGTTTCAGGCGCGCAAGCCGGTTGATCGATCAGGCTGCACGCCGGACGATCTGGTGAAAAATCGAGGATGTTCAACGCCATGGTCTGCGCGCGGCGCGCGTCGATCGGCTGCGCGGCATGGGCGGCGCAATCGACGAATTTGGCGATCAGCGACTCATTATCCATCGGTCGGTCGGGGTGCCCGGCGGCCTGCATCACGCGATGGATCAGGACACAGCCATCGTCGAGCGTGACCGCCAGCGATCCGCTCGCCGCTTGGCCCCGGCCCCAGTCGGGATTGCGCCGCTCGACCACCTTGTGCGCCAGTGCCCGTGTCGCCGGATCAGCGATGCGCTCCGCCGCGAAGCTGTCGAGCGTTACGGCCCCGTCGATCAGCGCTGCCGCAACGGTGTAGGGGATCGAAAATTTCGCATCGATCGCGCGGCCCGGTTCGGCCTTTACCGGCTGCGGGCGGATCAGCATTTCCTGGATCGGCCCGGTCTCCGCCTCGATCCGCACCACCCGCGCCGGATCGATCCGGTCGCGCAGCACCAGCGCCGCCTCGATATAGGGATGCGTCCCCCGGCACGCGGGCCAGGGCTTGAAGCTAACCTGATCGCCCAGAAAAGCTTCGCCCAGCCCGTCGAGCAGCGCGTCGCGCGGCGCACCCCCGCCATAGACGGCGAAGAACCCCGCACGCCCCTCCAGCGGCTCGGCGAACGCCGTCGCGCCAGCCTCGGCCAGCAACGCCGCCTCGACCGCCGCCCGCGCCACCAGCCCCTCGCGCACGCCCCGGATCGGCGAGGTCGCATCATATTTGATCTCGCTCGGAAAGCTGCCCTGCAACAGCGCCAGTCCCATCGCATGCCGGATGCCATCCGCGTCCAGCCCGATGAACCGCGCGCACGCCGCCGCCGTGGCGATCAGATTGACCAAAGGCGGCGGATACCAGCCGCCTTCCTCATAGGGTCGCGGCGCCGCGATCGACAGGCGACAGGCAAGGTCGCTTCCTGCCGCCATCGCGGCCAGAAACTCCCCGAACGCCAGCGCGGGCCGCGCATCGGCGAGCGCGAGCAGGGCAGGGACCAGCGCCGCATTGGGATGCGCCGGCCCTGCGTCGAACGTGTCCCCGAAATCCAGCTGATGCGCCAGCGCGCCATTGGCCAGCGCCGCCAGCGCGGGCGTGCTCGACCCGCCAAAGCCGATCAGCCGCGACGGCCCGGGAGTCGTCTCGGCGTGGCGGCGATAGGGTGCAGCATCCTCGCCGAGTCCGGTCGCGCCCAGCGTTACCCCCACCGCATCGAGCAGCGCGCGCCGCGTCGCGTGCCGGGTCGCCTCCGGCAGCACGTCATGCGGCAGTCCCGCAAAATGCGCCGCGATGGTCGCCGAAATAGCTTTATCACAAAACATTCTATGCAAACGCTTTCATCGGCTTTATCGGAAACGCAAGCAAAAAACGGGAGAGAGCGATGCGGACAGGCGCGATTGCGGCGGTGACGATGCTGGCGATGACGCTGCCGGGGACCGCGCGACAGGAGCCGGCAGCGCAAATCCTGCCCGGCGGCGCGCGCTGGTCGGCGGAGGTTCCCGCCAACTGGAACGGCACGCTGCTGCTCTACAGCCGCGGCTATTCCCCCAATGTCGGCAACCCCGACCCCGCGCCCAAACAGCATCGTCAGGCATTGCTCGACGCCGGCTATGCCATCGCCGGATCGGATTATGGCAGCGGCGGCTGGGCGCTCGAACAGGCGGTCCCGGCCCAGCGCGCCACCATTGCCGCCTTCGCCGCGAAGCACGGCAAGCCAAAGCGAGTCATCGCCTGGGGCAGCTCGATGGGCGGCTTGGTCAGCACCGCGCTGGCCGAGGCGAAGGGCAGCGGCATCGACGGTGCCGCGCCGATGTGCGCGTCGATCGGCGGTTCGCTCGGCATGATGAACATGGCGCTCGACGGCGCCTATGCCTTCCGCACGCTGATCGCTCCCGATGCCGGCATCCGCGTCACCGGCATCGACGACGACCGCGTCAACGGCAAGCGTGTCGCCGATGCGCTGGCTGAGGCGGCCAAGACCCCGCAGGGCCGCGCGCGCATCGCGCTGGCCGGTGTGCTGGCGGGCATCCCCGGCTGGACCAGCCGCGACAAGCCCCAGCCTGCCGCCACCGATTACGCCGCACAAGGCGCGGAGATCGCAAAGTCCTTCGTCATGGGAGTCTATCTCCCGCGCACCGATCAGGAGGCGCGCGCGGGCGGCACCTTCAGCTGGAACACCGGCATCGACTATCGCGCCCAGCTCGCCAGGTCGGGCCGCCGCGCGATGGTCGAGGCGCTGTACCGCGACGCCGGGCTCAAGCTCGATGCCGACCTCGCCACCCTCAACGCCGGCAAGCGCATCGCCGCCGACCCCAAGGCAGTCGCCTATATGCGCGCCAATTACACCCCCAATGCCCGCCCGCTGGTGCCGCTGGTCGCGGTGCAGACGATCGGTGACGGCCTCACCGCGCCCGCCCTCCAGCGTGGCTATGCCGAGGCGGCGCGCGGCGACGTGAAGAGCCTGTACGTCAACGCCGCGGGCCACTGCACCTTCGACACCGCAACCGTGCTGGCGACGATCCGTTATCTCGATACGCGGATCACGACCGGTAAATGGCCGCAAACCCCCGCCGCCTTCGTGCCGCACAAGCCCGCCCCAATGCTGCGCCCATGCTGGCGCGGCGGCAAATGTAGCTAGGTTTCGCCCGGCGCGCGCGGATGTGCGTGCGCATGGGAATAGGCGAGAACGTCCCCCGTCACCGCCGCGATCGCCACTCGGCTGCGCGCCATCTCGGCGATAATCCGATCCTCCAGCCCATAGTCGAACGCATCGCGCAGCAACGGCTCGACTGCCTCGCCCCGTGCGGGATCGTCCAGATACCAGCGCACCGTTTCGCGCAGCGCCTCTTCCGCCGGGATCAGCGCCACCCCAAGACGCGCCAGCTTGGTCGTGTCGAGGATCTGATGCCCGGTCGCCAGCGGATAGCGCGCATAGGGCCAGGCGGGCGCCGCCAGCTCCATCGGCACCGACACCAGCTCGACCGGGCTTCCCATTTCCTCGGCGATCACCGAAATCCAGCGCCGCAGCGTCAGCACCTCCGCGTCGGCGCAGTTGAACGTCTCGCCCGCCGCCACCTCGGGCCGGTCCACCGCCGCCAGCACGATCCGCGCGGCATTGGCGTTGTACAGCGCGCTGCGGACCAGGAACCCGCCCTCCGGCGCGATGATCCGCCGTCGCCCGTCGCGCAGTCGCCGGATTATGCTCCATTCGGTCGCGCCATCCTGACGCGGGCCATAGAGGCGCGGATAGCGCAGGATCGTCGCGGCAAAATCGCCCCGCGCGCCATGCTCGCGCACCGCCCGGTCGGCTTCGACGATGCGCTGGCCGAACTTGCCGAGCGGTTCGAGCGGCGTATCCTCGGACACCGGCCTCGCGCCGTCATAAGTGCGCGGGGCGAGCGCGGAAGCGTCGGCGGGCGCGTCCTCCGGCCGGAACATGCTCGCCGAATCGAGCCAGCCGGGATAGGCGCGCGTGCTGATCGCGATGAGCTGGTCCGTGCGCCCGGCCAGCGCCGCCGCGACCAGCCGCAACCGGCCATAATTCGCCACCGCCACGTCGAACCGCCGCCCCGCCAGCGCCGCCTCCAGCGACTCGGAGAAATGCGGATCCGCGGTGATCCGCTCTACCGATCCCGCGAACTTCACCGGGTGCCGCCCGGTGCTCAGCACCGACACGGCAAAGCCACGTTCGATCAGGCCGTTGACGACCAGCGGTCCGGTCGGGCCGGACCCGCCAACCACCAGCGCGCGGCGGGTCACCCGGTCAGATCCCCTTGCGCTCGATCTTCCACTTCGGGTCCTTGCACAGCCCGCAGTCGGCCCCCTTGAACAGTTTCCCCGCCTCGGCATCGCCGCGCAGCTGCCAGTTCAGCCACGCGACCGAGAAGCGCCCGACATCGCCGCCATTGTCCTCGCGGAACGTGCCGCCATGCCCGACATCGGCGTCGAGCAGCGCGACCGGGATATGGTCGATCCGGGCATAATCGTCGGTGCCGTTGGGCCACGCGACGTCGCCCTTACCGCCCAGCACATAGAGCGTCGGGGTGTGCAGCGATTTGAGCAGGGACTTCTCCACCGTCATGCCGCTGATCGATTGCTTGCCGTCATTGAACACCCCGCTGTTATGGACCAGCACGGTCTTGATCCGCTTGTCCGCGCCGGCCTGAATCGCCTGCAACCCGCCACAGCTATGCCCGGCGACCGCGACCTGCGCCGGGTCGATCAGCCCCTTGTAGCGGCTGCCGTCGCGGCCATTTTCGGCGAGCGCCCAGTCGAGCCCCTTGAGCACATCCTGCGCGCTCGTCGCGGGCGGGGGCAATTGGCCGGTAGCCGGATCGGGACCGCGTGCCGCCGTAGCGGGGCGGGGCAGGGCGCCGGGGCCGCTGTAGATCTTGCCCGGCGCGATCACGAGATAGCCGTAGGAGGCAATCTGCGCGAGGTGATGCCGCGCGCTCGCCCCATCGGCGGCGCATCCGCCATTGCCCCACACCACCACGCCCAGCTTCTTGCCGCCGAGCTTGGACAGGTCGGCGGGGCGATAGACGGTGTGGTCGGGCAGAGCGGGATCGGCCTCCTTGATCGCGGCATAGGGGCCGGTGCCGACCGAATCGGGGCGCTTGACGTCGGCGGCGCGCATCTCGGCCATGCGGCGCGCCGCTTCCGGATCGGGCTGCGGAGCCGTTTGCGCCAGCGCGGTGCCGCCGATCAGCGCCAGTCCAAGCGCGAATAGTCCGATCCGCATCATGCTCTCCCAAGGTTGTTATGTGATAAAGCTAACCCCGGAATGCGCTGATGCAAGCCCTTTCATGCGCTCTCGCGCGCGATCACCCGAAAGCCGACATCGATCCGCCGCTCGATCTCGTGCGCCGCAGCTCGCGCGCGCAGCACGCGCATCACCTCGCGCGCGATCCGCGCGCCGTCGATATCCATCGACGTGATCGTCGGTCGCATGTCGCCGGCCAGGCGGAGATTGCCGAAGCCGGTGACGGCCAGCTGGTCCGGCACGCGGATCCCCGCCGCCTGCGCCTCGACGATCAGGCCCTGTGCGATCCAGTCAGATCCGCACACCACCACATCGGGCTGTTCGGGCAGATCGGCGAGGCCGCGATAGGCGAGGCGGCCTTGCCCGAAGTGGCTGGGAACATTGACTTCCAGCCGGGTCGGTTCGTCGCCGCCATCGTGCATCCAGCGCGTCGTGAACCCGTCCGCGCGCCGCTCCGACCGCGTCGATCGGGGGACCACCAGATGCGGCCGCTTGTACCCGCGCTGGCGCAGGAACCTTGCCATCTCCTCGCCCGCTGCGCGGTGGGAGAACCCGACCGCGACGTCGATCGGATCGTCGGGCAGGCCCCAGGTTTCGATCACCGTGATCCCCGCCGAGCGCAGCCGTTCGCGCATCTCCGCATCGGATACGATCCCGGTCAGGATGATCGCATCGACGCGCCGACCCAGCGCCATGTTGATCTCGCGCGTCAGGCGCCGATTGTCCGCGCCGGTCAGCGCCAGCATGACGCTGTTCCCGTCGCTGGCCAGCTCGTCGATCATCGCCTCGACCGTGTCGTTGAAGATCGACTGGGCAATGTCGGGGACCAGGGCCGCGATCATCCGGCTGCGGCTTCCCGCCAGCGCCGTGGCGGCGAGGTTCTGGACATATCCGGTCTTTTTCAATCGCCTCGCGGATGCGCGCGCCGGTCGCCGCTGCCACCACTTCGGGGCTGTTGAGGTAGCGTGAGACCGTTGCGGCCGACACGCCCGCCATCGCCGCCACATCGTCCAAGCGTGGGTTTCGTCCTGCCATGTCGCATTCCTACACCGGGGCGCGGAAAATATGCAAAAACTGTTGCAAGCGCTTGCACTGTGGAATAACTGTATTGTTATGACGCATGACTTCGATCCGCTTCAGCCGGAGACGTTCGACAGCGCTAACGGAGAGTATGCCGAGCTTCGCGCCCGGTGCCCCGTTGCGCATAGCGACGCATGGGGCGGCTTCTGGGCCTTGATGAAACATGATGACGTGTCGGCGGCCGCGACCGACTGGCAGACCTTCATCACCTCGCAACAGAATGTCGTGCCGAAAGTCGCCTTTACCGGCCGCCGCCCGCCGCTGCACCTCGATCCACCCGAGCACACCCCCTATCGCCGCGCGATCGCGCCCCTGCTGACCGAGCGCAAGGTCGCGAAGCTGGAGCCGGTCGTGCGGCGGATTTGTCGGGATCTGCTGGCAGAGATGGTCGCGAAGGGCGGGGGCGATGTCGTCGCCGACTATTCCGCGCATATGCCGATCGCGGTGTTCGCCAACTGGATGAACCTGACGCCCGATGCGGTCGACGAACTCACCCGGGTGGGTCAGCGCTACAATATCGCGGTTCAGTCGAACGACATCGATTCAACCAAGCGAATCGAGCCTGCTGCTCTATGACATGGCCCGCGCCATCGTCGCTGACCGCAAGGCGAACCCGATGCCGGTGGACGAGGATGTGACGAGCGCGCTGCTCGCCACCCGCGTCGATGGCGCGCCGCTGCCCGAGGAAATGATTGTCGGCACGATCCGTCAGGTGCTGGTGGTCGGCATCATCGCACCCAGCGTGATGATCGGGTCGATCGCGGTGCATCTCGGCCGGGATCAGGCGCTGCAGGCGCATCTGCGCGCCAATCCGGCGCTGGTCCCGGCGGCGGTCGAGGAATTTCTGCGCCTCTACACCCCTTATCGCGGCTTCGCCCGCACGGCGGTCCGCGACGTCACGATCCGCGGGCGTACCATCCCGGCGGGCGAGCCAATCGCGCTCGTCTATGCCTCGGCCAACCGCGACGAGGATGTGTTCGAATGCCCGCATGAATTCCGCATCGACCGCCCCAACATGAAGGATCCGCTGGCCTTCGGGCGCGGCACGCATTCGTGTGTGGGTGCGGCGCTGGCGACGCTGGAACTCAACGTCGCGGTCGAGGAACTGCTCGCCGCCGCGCCGGGCTTCACGCTGACCGGAGAGCCCAAGCCGACCCGCTTCCCCGAAATCGGCGCGCTCAGCGTGCCGGTGGCGTTCGAGGGCGCGGCATGACCCACATCTTCCTCGCTGCGGGCGATCTCGCCCCCGATCGCGACAGTTACGACGAAAGCTATGTCGCGACGCGTGACGTGCTGCACGCCGCCGACATCGCCTTTGCCCAGCTCGAAACCAGTTTCGCCGAAAAGGGCGTCCGGCTGCCCCAGGCGCGCCACGCCGTGCTCGCCCGGCCCGACGGTGCCGATGCGCTCGCCCGCGCCGGGTTCGACGTCATCTCGATGGCGGGCAACCATGTCCTCGACTGGGGCAATGACGCGTTCTTCGAGACGAAGGCCAATCTCGAACGCGTCGGCCTCAAGGTCGTCGGGGCAGGGGCCAACATCGCCGAGGCGCGGCGGCCGGTGAAGATCACGCTCGGCGACGGCACGCGCGTTGCGATCCTCGCTTACTGCACGATTCTGCCGCACAGCTATTGGGCGGAGGAACGCCGCCCCGGCTGCGCCCCGATGCGCGCGCACACGCTATACGAACAGATCGAGCATGATCAGCCGGGGACTCCGGCGCGCATCCACACTTATCCGCATCGCGAGGATCTCGCAGCGCTTGAGGCGGATATCCGCGCGGCCAAGGCGGACGCCGATCTCGTCTTCGTCTCGCTCCACTGGGGCATCCATTTCGTGCGCGCGAGCATCGCCGACTATCAGCGCGACGTCGCACGCGCGGCGGTCGCGGCGGGTGCCGACGCGATCCTCGGCGGCCATCCGCATATCCTGAAGGGGTGCGAGGTCATCGACGGCGCGCCGGTCTTCTATTCGCTGTGCAACTTCGCGACCGATTTGCGCATGGACCCGGTCCACGCCGCGTCGAAGAGCTTCAACGAAATCCGGGTCCTCGCCGAGGAGTGGGAGCCGGATTTCGACAGCCTCTACAATTTCCCCAAGGCGTCGCGCCTGTCGATGGTCGCACGGTTCGAGATCGCGAACGGGCGCATCGTCCGCTCGGGCTTTCTTCCGCTCTACATCGACCGCGACGCGGTGCCGCGCTTCGTCGATCCGGGTAGCGAGCGCCATGCCGAAATCGTCGATTACATGGCGGCCGTGACCGCCGAAGCAGGGCTCAACGCCCGCTATCGTGTGGAGAGTGAAATGGTCGTCCTGGAAGCCGCCGCATGAGCGACGGAAAACCCGCAACTGCATCGGGCTTTCCGCTGGAGGGCTATGTCCTCCTCTATCTGCTCGCCTATCTGCCCAACGTCATCATTACCAAATTGGTGACGAGCACCGTGCATCCGGGCCTCGGTCGCCCGCTGACCGGCCTCGAAACGCTGCCCGCATCGCTGATCATCAGTCTGGTGCTCACCTATATCTTCATCTGGTGGTCGGGCTGGCACAAGGACGCGCATGGCGTGATGATCCTTGGCCGTCGTATCCCGGTGCCGACCAAATACACCATGTATTCCGGCCTCGGCACCGCGTTGGTGCTGTTCACCGTGCCGTTGTCCTTCACCTTCGAAGGGGTCAGCATACCGTTCATTCAGCTGCTGATGCGCGGCGACATCCTCTTGATCGCGCCGATCGTGGATCTGTTGTTCGGCCGCCGCGTGCGCTGGTGGAGCTGGACCGCGCTGGTGATGGTGCTGGTCGCGATGATCATCACGCTCAAGGACCGCGGCGGGCTGTATCTGCCCCCGCTCGCGATCCTGACCGTGGTGCTCTACACCGTCGGTTACTTCGTCCGCCTGATCGTGATGACCAAGGTGTCGAAGAGCGGCGACCCCGCCAGCGTCCGCCAGTATTTCGTCGAGGAAAAGGTCTTCGCGCTCCCGCTGTCGGTCGCGATCCTCGCGGCGATTTCCGCATCGGGCATCGGCAGCCAGTCGGGCGCGCTCGGCTGGGGCTTCATCTCGGTGTGGACCGATCCGGTGATCTTGCCGCTGTTCGGCATCGGCTTCACGCTCACCATCGTCTCGGTCTTCGCGATCATCATCCTGCTCGACCCGCGCGAGAACGCCTATTGCGTCCCGCTCGAGCGCGCCGCGAGCCTGGTCGCGGGCGTCGGGGGCGCGCTGATCCTCGCCTGGGTCTGGGGCCTGCCGCATCCGCGCCCCGCCGAACTGATCGGCGCCGGAATCCTGATCGCCGCCATCGTGTTGCTTTCGCTTGCTCCGCGCTACGCCGACCGGCCTGCCCGGGCGGCGCGTGCGGAGACCACCTGACATACGCTTTCATTCGACCCGCAGAAACAGGCGGGCTGATCTTGAGGAGGGGACTGAACATGACCAAGACCATTTGTCGCCCGTCGACCCTGTTGGGCCGCAGCGCGCTGGGCGTACTCGCGCTCGCCATCGCCACCCCGGCGCTCGCGCAGGACGAGGCTCCGGCGGCCGAGACCCAGGCTGCCGAGCAGGACATCGTCGTCACCGGCAGCCGCATCCGCGGCATCGATCCGGTCGGGTCGGCGGTGATCGCGATCGACGCCGACCAGATCATGGAAGAGCCGGTCACCTCGACCAACGACATCCTGCGCCGCGTGCCGCAGGTCGTCTCGCTCGGCGCGAACCGTGCAGGTGGCACGGCGCAGAATGGCGCGGCGAACGCGACGCGTGGCGCGGGCATCAACCTGCGCGGCCTGTCGACCAACGCGACCTTGCTGCTCTATGACGGCAAGCGCCTTCCGCCGCAGGGGACGCAGGGCCAGTTCACCGACCCGTCCGCCATCCCCTCGATCGCGCTCGGCCGGATCGAGGTCGTCGCCGACGGCACGTCCGCCGTCTATGGCTCGGACGCGGTCGCGGGCGTGGTCAACCTGATCCTGCGGAAGGACTTCTCGGGGATCGAGGTGCGCGGGCGCTACGGCATTACCGAAGCGGATTATTACGAGGCACAGGCCGCGCTGCTCGTCGGACATAAATGGGACACCGGCTGGATCATGGCAGCCGGCGAATATGCCAAGAACAACAATCTGTTCGGGTCCGAACTCGACTTCTACACCTCCGACAATCGCAGTCGTGGTGGCCGCGACCTGCGCGGCACCAACTGCGCGCCGGGCACGATCGTCGCGGGCGGCGTCAACTATGCGATCCCCGCTGGCGGCGTTACCACCGCGAATGTCGGCAGCCTGGTCGCGGGTACCCGCAACCTCTGCGAATTCCGCGATATCGCGCAGGTCATCCCGGATCAGGAGCGCTGGAGCGGCGTTGCGGCACTGAGCCAGGATATCACCGACGGCGTCCGCATCTTTGCCGACGGCTTCTACTCGCGGCGCAGCGGCACGTTGCTGTTCAATCCGACCGCCAACGCCAACGTCCCCAGCACCAATCCCTTCTTCGTCTCCCCGGTCCCGGGCGCGACGTCGGTGACGGTGCAGACCAACTTCCTCGCCGCCACCGGCCCGCTTCCCAACCCCTATTGGGCGAGCACCTGGAACGTGTCGGGCGGACTTGAGGCCGACCTGTTCGGCGATTTCCAGGGCACCATCTATTACGCGCAGGGCCGGTCGGAGGAGGTCGCAGATCGCCGTCGCTCGGGCATCAATGCCGGCGCGCTCAATGCCGCGCTGGCCGATACCAACCCGGCGACCGCACTCAACGTGTTCGGCGGACCGAACAACCCCGCGACGCTGGCGCGGATCACCGACAATTACTTCGTGATCGAGGGCCGCACGCGGCTCGAAGTCATCAACGCCCAGCTCGACGGGTCGCTGTTCGCGATTCCCGGCGGCAATGTCCGCATCGCGATGGGCGCGGAGCATCGCGTCGAATATACCTATACCTCGCTGCTCACCGGCCAGGCGGCGACCCAGGTCCGTACCGCTGACTCCGGCACCCGCAATGTCGACGCCGTCTTTGCCGAGCTGTTCGTGCCGATCGTCGGTGCCGACAACGCCGCCCCGGGGCTGGAGCGCCTCAACCTCAGCCTCGCGCTGCGGCACGAAAATTACAGCGATTTCGGCAGCACCACCAATCCCAAGATCGGTGTGACCTATTCGCCGTGGCAGGGGCTGGTGCTCAAGGGTACCTATGGCACCTCGTTCCGTGCGCCGACCTTTACCGAGGTCTCTACGATCGGCGGCGGCGCGGGCCTCTATTTCGACACGCTGCCCGGCCCCAGCGGGAACCAGATCGGTATCGGCATCGCCGGCGGCAATCCGGGGTTGCAGCCGGAACAGGCGACGACCTGGTCGTTCGGCGTCGATGTCGCGCCGGTCGCGCTTCCCGGCTTCACCGCCTCGGTCAACTATTTCCGGATCGACTATACCGACCAGATCCAGGCGCTGCGCGGTACGCCCGGCCTGCTCACCAACCCGATCTACAGCCAGTTCGTGCAGTTCAACCCGACCCCGGCGCAGATCAGCGCGCTGGTGAACTCGGGCTTGCCGATCAATCAGGCGATCAACCAGTCGCTGGTGACCTTCATCGCCGATGGCCGTCGCCAGAACCTGGGCACCTCGCTGTTCCGCGGGCTCGATTTCACCGCCGCCTATCGCTGGAACTGGGGCGGGGTCGATCTCGATGCCGGTATCCAGGGCACCTATGTCCTCGACTATCTGTTCGAAGCGGTGCCGGGCGCGGGGCTGGTCGATGTGCTCGACACGATCGGCTTCACCCAGCGGTTCCGCACGCAAGCCGACATCGGTGCCAAGGTCGGCGGGTTCAAGTCGCGGCTGACCTGGAACCACCTCAACGGCTACACCAACACCACGTCGACCGTGGTGCGAAAGGTGAGCAATTACGACACGTTCGACCTGCTGATCGGCTATGACTTCACCGACCGCATCAACCTGTCGCTCGACGTGCGCAACCTGTTCGACGAGGATCCGCCCTTCGTCGACACCACCAACGGCTTCGACCCGCAGGCGTCGAACCCGATCCCGCGCATGTTCGCGATCACGGCGAACGTGAAGTTCTGATGCCGGCACTGCTCGCCGCAGCCCTTGCCGGGTGCGCGTCCCTCACGGGCGCGCATCCGGGCGGGGTCACCGTCACGGCGGCGACAGCGATCACTCCCGCGCCGAGCTGGACGCCGCAGACGACCAGCTTCTATCGCGGCGGCCCGGTCAGCGTGCCCTTGTGCCGGGTCGAGGGCGTGATCGAGGGTAATATCGGCTTCGAACTCTGGCTTCCGGCGACATGGAACGGGCGGCTGCTCGGCGCTGGCGTCGGCGGCGATGCCGGGGTCTACAACTATACCGACATGAGCCGCCGCATCGGCGAAGGCTTCGCCACGGTCACCACCGACAGCGGGCACAAGGTAACCCAGGCGCGCTGGATGGCCGATCCCAAGGCGCGGGTCGACTACGAACATCGCGCGGTTCATCTCACCGCGCTCGCCGCCAAGGCGCTCGCCGCCAGATCTCTATGGCCGCCCCGTGGACAAGAGCTATTTCACTGGCTGCTCGGGCGGCGGGCGTCAGGCGCTCAAGCAGATGCAGAATTATCCCGGCGATTATGACGGCGTGATCGCCGGCGCGCCCGGACCCTATATGCCGCTGCAATCGGTGCGGATGCTGTGGTTCGCGCTGCAGCAGAAATGGACCCCCGCTGGCGCGCTCAGCGATACCGATTGGGCGTTGTATGAGAGCAAGGCGACCGCCGCGTGCGACAGCCAGGACGGCGTCAAGGACGGGGTGATCAGCAACCCGCTCGCCTGCAAGTTCAAGACCGCAACATTACTGTGCAAGCCCGGACAGACCGAAGGCTGCCTGACCGCGCCCAAGCTCAAGATGCTCGACCTGATCCGCGCACCGATGCGCGACGAGGCGGGCAGGGCGATGGATGGCGGCCTGTTCGCGGGCGTCCGCACGCGCCCCGGCCCGCCCTCGCCGCTGCTGCGCGCGATGTGGGCGGACGGCGTCTATGACGACGCCAACTGGAACGAGGACAGCTTCCAGCGCAGCCGCGACCTGCTCGCCGCCAACCGCAAGATGCCCGAACTGCGCGCCGACAAGGTCGCGATTGCGCCCTTCATCAAGACGGGGGGCAAGGCGATCCTCTATCAGGGCTGGGCCGACCCATCGACCAATGCCGGCCCGACGATCGACTATTATGCGGCACTCGCCCGCGCCAATGGCGGGCTGGAGAGGCTCGATGACAGCGTCCGCCTGTTCATGGCCCCCGGCATGTACCACTGCGCGCGCGGCCCCGGCGCCGACCAGCTCGGCGCGTCGGGGCATTCAAGTTGGCCCGGCGATCCGTCACGCGACGTGCTGTGGTCGCTGATCCACTGGGTCGAAAAGGGGCAGGCACCGGAGCGTCTGACGGCGACCAAGCTGGTGGAGGGGAAGGAGGCGTTCACGCGGACGCTCTGCCCCTATCCCCAGGCGGCACGCTGGGACGGGAAGGGGCCGGTTGAGGCGGCCTCCTCTTACCGCTGCGTGGTCGATCCGGCGCTGGTCAAATATATGGGTCGAAAAACGCTGGTGGGGTCCTGACCTAAACCCCTCTCCCTTTGGGAGAGGGGCAAGCCGCAGCGGCGCGGGGTGAGGGTGAGCGGGATGACCTGGAGAACTGTCGCCCTCACCCTTCCGCCGCCGTTGGCGGCTCCCTCCCTCTCCCAAGGGGAGAGGGATTGAACGGCTATTCCGGCACGATCCGCACATCCACCCGCCGCGCCTGCGGCCAGCTCAGCCCATCAAACGCCTCCGTGACGAACGGCCCCGACAACGCCTTGACGATCCGAATCCGCTCCGGCGCAATTCCACGCAGGATCAGCGCGCGCCGCACCACTTCCGCGCGGGTCCGCGCCAGTGCCTTGTCCTCCACGATCTCGCGCCCCGACACCATATCCGGAACCGTCTGTGCGACCCCGGCAATCTCGATCCGCGCCGGCTGCACATCCAGCGCATAGTTGATCGTCGCGTCGAGATAATAGTCGCTCAGCTGATAGGTGATGAAGCTGCTGCGATAGCCGAACGGAATCGTGAACCGTCCCTCGGCGAACGGCTGGGAGGGCTTGTTGCGCGCCTCATAGAGCGGCCGGACGTTACGCGCGGGCAGGGCGAAGCGCCGCCCCTGATAGCCCTCCGCGCGGATCAGGTGGCGGGTGCAGGGCTCCTCCAGCACCGATACTGTCGCTGGCTCGATCACCGTACCCCCGCACGGATCGCCGCCATTCGTCGCGACGAACCCTTCGACCAGGATCGCATGGTTCCAGTCGGGTTTGGTCGGCGCGGCGGTGACGTCATATCGGATGCCGGTCGCCGGATCGCTCGCCAGCCAGCATCCCGACTTCCGCCCATTGTCGGTGTCGCGATAAACCGGGCAGGCGATGAAGCGTACCGTCTGGTGCGCATCCTGCGCGCCGGTCAGCAAGACCGCGCCCAACAGCAACACCGCCCTCACAGCGCGCGCATCAGGTTTTCGAGATCGCGCTTCTCCTGCTCGGTGTACCCGATATTGTAGCGCCGCTCGTAATAGTCGATCACTCCTCGCAGATCCTTCGCGCTGCCGTTGGAGAAATAGGGCGCGCGCGCCGACAGCCCGCGCATCGTTTGCAGCGTGATCCGCCCGACATCCGCGCATTTGCCCGTGGTCAGCGCAAAGCCCGGATCGCTGGTCAGGATCGTTCGCCCATAATGCGGATGCGGCTTGCCGGTGCAGGTAATGCGGAACAGCGGAAGGTGCGGGGCGGGGTCGGCGAACGGCGCGTTGGTCGTCCCGAGATCGACCTGACCCGGCGCAACGTCCATGCCCATATACGACATGTTGTGACAGAAGACGCAGCTGTTCCGTACCGGATTGCCGAACCCGATCGGCGAGTTGATGCCCGCAGTGTCGGTGATGAGGAACGTCTTGTCGCGAAACACCCGCGCGCCCCTCGCGACGGACTCACGAAATTCGCGCACTTCGGGTGACAGCTTGGCCTTCTCCGCGGCGGACATTTTCTCCCACGCCTCGAACTCGCTCCATACGGGAATGCCGCCGTCGCTGCCCAGCCGCCCGGCCGCCGATATCTGCAACGTCTTCGTCCCGCCCATCGACCCGTCGCCGTCCAGCGGTCCGCCCCTCACGTCGATTTGCTGCGCAGCATAGATCCGCCGCTCGAAATCGAGGATGCGGGCGATGTCGCCCTTGTCGAGATTCTTCAGGAAGCCGAGATGCGCCCCCGCCGCGTCGCGCATCTGTGCCTCCAGCGTCGGCACGCGCCCATCGGCCATCAGGTTGCCGCTGACCGGCTTGCCTGTCTCCGGATCGACCGGCAGCGGCATCCCGGCCTTGGGATCATAGGCGAAACCCATCGCCTCGATATATTTGAAGTTCGCCACCGGGCGCGGACGGCGGAACACTGATACCATCCCCGCACCCTTGAGCCCGTATTTCGGGTCGAGATTGCAGGTCGACGGATCGCGCACCACCTCGATCGTGAAGTCCGGCTTCACATCCTTCGGCGGCCAGGGGCGGGCGATGCGGATCAGGCCATGGTCGATCAGCAACGAATGCGACGCGCGCTCGCCCTGAGGCAGGCTGGGGCAGTTGGACCCGTCGGAAGCGGCGAACAGCGGGTCCTTCGCGCCATGCCGCCCCCATTGCCGCGCCGCCGACGCCGCCGACAGGCTCATCGCGTCGGCAGGTTGGTGACAGGTGACGCACGCCCGCCCGTTCGGCCCGATCGCGGTGAAGAACGGGTGGTCCTTCGTCTCCATCGGCCCATTGTCGAGCAAGAGCCGGAGCGTGCCATGGGCGTTGCGATAATCGAGCTGCGCCGGGAATACGCGCCCCTCATTCGGATCCCACCACGGATCCCTCTCGCCCCCCTGCGCAAATGCGACCGCCGCGGCGAAGGCGGCGGTAGCTGCACCCAGGGCGAGTGCGCGGATCACGCCTTGCCCTCACGCGCATTGCCCAAGCGGCTCAGCGGCAGGATAAGCAACGCGCCGAGCAGCATCAGCCCTGACAGGACGAACACCGGCACCGTGATCTGGCCCGTGGTCGCGACGATCCAGCCGATCACCACCGGCATCACCGTGCTGCTGGCATTTCCGCACAGGTTGATCGTCGCGATGGCACCCGGATTGCGCGCGCCGACGAATTTGGTCGGGATCGTCCAGAACACCGACTGGGCCCCGCCAAGCCCGAACCCGCCGATCACCAGTGCCGCGAGCGCCAGCGGCCCGTTATGCGTGAACAGCGCCGCGACCCCGAATGCCGCCGCCGCGCCCAGCATCGGCCAGGCGAGGTGCCGGTAGCGTTCGCCACTCCGGTCCGAATGCCGCGCATTCCACACCATCCCGGCCCCGATCGCGACCCAGGGGAGGGCGGCAAGCACCCCCACCTCCAGCGGATCGCTCCGCCCCAGCGTCTTGATCGCAATCGGCAGCCAGAAGATGATCGCATTGGCGCCGGTGATCAGCACGAACCACACTCCGGCGGACACCCACAGGATCGGGTCCTTCAGCGCATCGCTCAGCTTCGCACTCGGTGCCCGCGCGTCCGCAACCTCGGCTGCGATCGTCGCTTCGATCTGCTCCCGCTCCCCGTCCGATAGCCAGCGCGCCTGCGCCGGGCGATCCACGAACCAGAAGATGGCGACAATCCCGGCGATCACCGTCGCCAGCCCCTCGATGAAGAACATCACCCGCCAGGACGCGATGCTGCCGGTATCCATCGCCATCAGCGCGCCGCACAGCGGACCGCCGAAGATCACCGAAATCGGGATCGCCAGCATCGTGCCGGCAATCGCCCGCGCGCGATATTGCTGCGGCAGCCACTGGCTGACATACCACACTACGCCCGGCGCAAACCCGCTCTCGAACAGCCCAAGCAGGAAGCGCAGCACATAGAAGTGCATCGGCGTCTGGATTGCCGCCATCGCGGTCGCGACGGTGCCCCAGCCGATCACGCTTCCCGCGATCCACCAGCGCGGCCCGATCCGCCGCAGCACCGCCGCACTCGGCAGCTGGAACAACAGATATCCGACGAAAAAGATGCCGACGCCAAAGCCATAGGCCTTGGGATCAAGCCCGAGGTCGGGATTCATCTCGATCGCGGCGAAACTGACGTTCACACGGTCGAGCGAACTCAATATGATGAGAAAGGTCAGCGGCGCGACGACGCGCGCCATCACCTTGCGATAGGTGGTCGGTTCCAAGCCTCTCTCCTTTGCGGAAAACGCTATGCGATAAAGCATTTTTGTGTCAACGAGATTGTCGACAATCGTTGAGGACGAGGATGATGACGCCGCGCTGGAACGGCCAGGAATATGACCCGCACGCGCATGAGGATTTCGACACGCCGCACCGCGTGTTCGCCGAACTGCGCGCCAAATGCCCGGTCGCGCACAGCGACGCGTTCGGCGGCTTCTGGATCGCGACGCGGCACGCCGATATCAAGGCGATCCTCGATGATCCCGCCGAGTTCACGACGACGGTCCGCAACGTCGTCCCCGGCGCGTCCGCCACTGGTCGCCGTCCGCCGCTGCATCTCGACCCGCCCGAGCACACGCCCTATCGCCGCGCGATCGACCGCGCGCTGGGCGCCTCGCGGCTCGCTGCGATCGAGCCGGTGATCGAACGCCATGTCGCAATGCTGCTCGACGCCTATATTGCGGCCGGCGGCGGCGATTTCGTGGAAGGCTTCGGCAGCCCGCTCCCGGCGTTGCTGTTCGCAGACTGGTTCCAGCTCAGCGAGGACCAGACCGATCTGCTGTGGCGCACAGCCAAGGATTTCGTAAAGGCGTGGGAGGCGTTCGATATCGAAACCGTGTCGCGGACCAGCGAGACGCTCTACGACCTCGCCCGCGACCTCATCGCCACCCGCCGCGCCGCGCCGCTCGACCCGGAGTTCGACCCGGTCAGCAGCCTGCTCGCCGCGACCGACGCCGACGGAAATCCGCTCCCGCACGAAATGCTGGTCGGCTGCGTCCGCCAGATCCTCGTCGTCGGCCTGGTCGCGCCGCCGGTGTTCCTCGGCAGCGTCGCGGTCCATCTCGCGCGCCATCCGGCGCTCGCCGACCAGCTCCGCGCCGCGCCAGACATGATCGACGCCGCGGTCGAGGAGTTCCTGCGCCTCTACACCCCCTATCGCGGCTTCGCGCGCACGACTCGCAACGGCATCCAGCTGGGCGGTCGCCGGATCGAGCCCGGTGAGCCGATCGCGCTCGCCTATGCCTCCGCCAATCGTGACGAAGCGGTGTTCGATGCTCCGGATGAATTCCGCCTCGACCGCGCCAATGTGCGCGACCATCTCGCCTTCGGACGCGGCCCGCATCGTTGCGCCGGCATGGCGATGGCGCGGATGGAGTTTCGCATCGCGCTGCGCGAACTCCTCGCCCGCACGCGTCGCATAGAACTGGCTGGCGAGGTGCGGATGAGCGGAATGCCCGAAGTCGGCCCGGTCTATGTCCCGCTCAAGGTGGCCTAGCGCAAAGAAAACCCCTCCGCCTTTCGGGGGAGGGGCAAAAGGTTCGGGGAGTCCCGCAAGGTTGGCCTCCCCACCTGGAGAGGCCGTCCAAGATCAAAAACTGAACCGCACCGTCGCGTAGATTTCACGCGGCGCCGCCGGGATCGCCACATATTCGCCGGTCGGCGGCAGCGTGCCCTTGTAATAGGCGTGATCGGTCTCGGTCAGGTTGGTGCCCTCGACCGACAGCTCGATACCGGGCAGGAAGCTCGGCTTGAACCCGATCCGCGCGCCCAGCAGCGTGTATGCATCCTGGAAGGACGTCGCATCGGCGGGGGTCAGGAACTGCGACCCCTTGTGGCTCAGATCGCCGCGCAGCGTCAGCTCGCCCGCACCGGTCTCGAAGCCGTATGAGATACCGGCGTTGATCGACCAGTCGGGGATCTGCGGCACGCGATCGCCCAGCCTGAACCCGCTCGAAATCGCCGATGCCGCCAGCGTGTCGAACCGTGCATCGACATAGCCGACGCCCAGATTGAGATCGAGCCCGCGAGTCGGCCGCGCCGCAATCTCCAGCTCGAACCCCTTGATGTCCGAACCGCCCGCGTTGCGTGTCGTCCGGATATTGGCGTTGGTGATCGGGTCGGTCGACTGCACCGTCAGCTGAATGTCGCGATATTCGGAATAGAAGCCCGCGACGTTGAACGTCAGCCGATTGTTGAACCAGCTCGTTTTCGCGCCCAGTTCATAGCTGGTGAGCTTTTCCGGGTCGTAGCGCGGCGTCGGGGTCGAAGCGACCGTGGACGCGCCGAAACCGCCCGATTTGAACCCCTTGGACCAGCTGGCATAGAGCAGCATGTCGGTGTTCGGCTTATACTCCAGCGCGACGCGCGGGGTGAAGCTTTCCCACTCCGCCACCGCGCTCGACAGCGGCACGACGACGCTGTTGTTCTGCGGCCGCATCACCGATGTCGCATATTCCTTGCGGTCCTTGTTGTACCGCGCGCCGACCGTCACGCCGAACTGGTCGGTCAGCTTCAGCGTCTCCTGGGTGAAGAGCGCATAGCTCGTCGCCTTCATGTAGAAGGTGGTGAAGGTGTTGCCGACATCTGCCGCCGTGGTCGGCTGGTTTGCGGCGATCAGCGCTTCATAGATACCCTCGAACGAGCGGGTGAAGACGGTGGAATCGCCTTCCTCGCGGAACGCATAGGCACCGATGAGGAAGTTGAGCTTGCCGTCCATTGCGGTGCCGCCCAGCTGCAGCTCCTGGCTCAGCTGGTCCTGGTTCATCGTCGTGCGCGATTGCTGGAGGGGGTAGGGGGTCTGGTCCCCGTCCACCTCGATCAGCGCGTCGATCGTCCGCCACGCGCTCACGGATTTGAGGTACACCGTGTCGCTCAGGTCGATGTTCAGCACCGCCGACAGTCCGCCGATATCGGCGTCGTCCTGCTGCGGCTGGAGCGAATAGACATTGTAGGGGTCGGGCGCTTCCCAGCGCGCGTCATAGATTGATCCGGTGGGCAGGCCCAGGCGCGGGTTCCAATAGGGCGCGGCGAACTGGTTGAACCGCGCGATCTTGGCGACGGTCGGTCCTGCGGGCACAAAATCGATCAGATAGCCCGAGGGCGGGTTCTGCCGCTGCCGCGTATAGTCGCCGGCGACCTTCAGCGTCACTGCATCGCCCAGCTGCGCCTTGATCGCGCCGCGAATGATGAAACGGTTCTCGCCGGCATAATGCAGCCCGTCGAGTATGCGCGTGCCATAGCCTTCGCTGGTCAGATAGGAGGCGGACAGCTTGAGGCCCAGCACGTCCTGAACCAGCGGTGTGTTGATCAGCGCCGAGACGTCGGCACGCTTGTAGCTGCCGGCGCGCGCCTTGACCACGCCGCTCGCCTCGCCCGACAGACGCGGCTCGGTGGTGATGACGTTGATCGCGCCGCCGATCGTGTTACGGCCATACAGCGTGCCCTGCGGCCCCTTCAGCACCTCGACCCGCTCGATATCTTCCAGGCTCAACAGGCCGCCCATCGACCGCGCGATATAGACGTCGTCGACATACAGGCCGATGCCGGGATCGGTCGGGAACTGGAAATCGCCGGTGCCGACGCCGCGGATATAGCCCGCGAACGCCGAACCGCCGCCCGCCGGACGGTTGGTCGGATGCAGCTCGAGATTGGGCGCGAAGTTGGAAACATCGCCCAGATTGTCGATTCCGCGCTCGACCAGCGACTCCGCGCTCAAGGCGGTGACCGACAGCGGCGCGTCCTGCAACCGCTCCTCGCGACGCTGCGCGGTGATGACGATCTCGCCGACCCCGACCTCATCCTCCTGCGCGGCAGGGGCGTCCTGCGACAGGGCAGGCGATGCGGTCAGCAGGGCGGCGATCGACGCTGTGGTGGCAAGCGCGACGGTCGGACGAAAGCGCATTTAGGATCCTCCCCAAGGCAAATGTCGGGGGTCGTTGCCCCCTTGTGATGCGATGGTTATGGAACAATACAAATATTGTCAACAATCTCGTCAGCAAACTGTTGAGGGGTGCCCAAGCCTCTCCGCGCTCAAGCCTCTCCCGCTTGCGGGAGGGTTGTGGAGGGTCTTCGTCCTCATCCTCTCCTTCGTGCTGCTCCCGTCCCCCGCCATCCTCCATCGTCACCCCGGCTCCCGTGCCGGGGTCCACCTTGAGGTGAGCGTGAACATGGAGGCTCGTGATGCGCGTGAGCCCGAGGAGACCCCGGCACAGGGCCGGAGTGACGTCAGGAGCAGGGGAGAGAACTCCGCCTACGTCCGCTCAATGCGGGAGCACATCCTCCATCTCGATCACGGCCGCGAGCGCATCCTCGACATGTTTCCGCATCAGTCGCTCGGCCTCCGGCGCGTCGCCGCGCACGATCGCGTCGGTGATCTGGCGGTGGTCGCTGTTCGCATCGTCGATGCGGTGCGGCTTGAAGAAGGCGGAGAAGAGCAGGCGGTAGAGCGGCAGCCGCAGCCGCTCGACAAAGCCCCGGACATAGTCGTTATCCGCACCGTCGAGGATCAGTGCATGCCACGCATCGTTCGCGCGCACGAATGCCGGGTGGTCGCCGGTATTCTCGACCGCGTTGAGCTGCTCCTGCAACCCCACCAGCTGCGCCTTGCGTTCGGGATCGTCGGCCAGCGCGAAGTCGTGCGCCGCCAGCCCTTCCAGCACCATGCGCGCGCGATAGATCTGGCGGATTTCATCGCGGCCGAAACGGCGAACCGATGCGCCGCGGAACTCCTCGATGACGATCAGCCCTTCGCTTTCCAGCCGTTGCAGCGCCTCGCGCACGCGGCTGCGCGTCGCGCCGGTTTCGCGAATGATGTCCGCTTCCACCAGCCGCTGGCCCTGCACCGCGCGCCCGGTACGGATGCGTTCGCGCAGCCAGGCGGCGACCTCGGCGGCGGAAAGGATGCGGTCGGGTTCGTCGGCCATGCCGCGACCCTCGCCGGGGCGCGGGGCGCCTGTCAACCGGCCGCGCCCTCGACCGGTGCCTTCCACCCGCGCATCGCGAGCAGCGCGCCCGCTGCAACGATCGAGCCAAGGCCCATCAGGATCGCCACCGTCGGCAGGCCATAACCGGCTGCGAACAGGAAACCGGCAAGGGCAGGGGCCAGCGCCGATCCGCCGCGCCCGACGCCGATGACGAAGCCGGTGGCGGTCGCACGGACCCCGGTCGGGAAGGACTGGGCGATCAGCGCGTACAGGCCGACGACACCGGCATTCGTGGCGAAGCCCGCTGCCGCTGCGACCATCGACAGCCCGGCCAGGTCGCTCTGCCCCTGGCCGAACAGGATGACGAGGCCCGTCGACAGCAGCATCGCGACAATGGTCAGCGCGAGCAGCCGGATCTTGCCGGTCAGCAGCCCCAGGATCAGCGATCCGGTCGCACCGCCGATGCTCGCCCAGACCAGCACGCCGGCGGCCTCGGGCGGCGGGAAGCCCATGTCGACGACGATCTTCGGGATCCATTTCAGGATGAAGTAGAAGGTCATGATGTGGGCGAGATAGGCGAGCGTCAGCAGGATCATCGGACGCATCAGCGCAGGCGAGAACAGGTTGACCAGCGGCGCCTTGCGCGTCGTCACCACGTCAGGATCGGGCAGGGCGTCGATCGGTGGGTGCCCCATCCGCGCCAGGTTGGCGTTGATCCGCTCCAGCGCGTTGGGCGGTCGCTTGTGCATCAGAAACGCGACCGACTCCGGCGCGCGCCACAGTACCAGAGGCACGAACAGGATCGAACAGACTGCGCCGAATACGAACACCGCGCGCCAGTCATACATCGACAACAGCACTGCGGAGATCGAGCCGCCGATGATCGTGCCCACCGGATAGCCCGCCGCCATCAGCACCACCGCGAGCGAGCGGTGCTTGGCGTTCGCTGCTTCCGCCACCGCCGCGTTGGTCGCCGCGAGCATGCCGCCGATGCCAAGGCCCGTCAGCACGCGCCAGAGCATCAGCGAATAGACGCCGTCCGCCGTTGCTGCACCGAGCATGCCCACGGTCATGATCGCGAGGCACGAAAGGATCGTCGCACGCCGACCGATACGATCGGCAATGCCGCCTAGGAACAGCGAACCGATCGCCATGCCGACCAGCTCCATCGACAGCACGATGCCGAGCTGCGCGCGGTCGATGCCCCAATCCTTGGCGATGCCGGGGGAGGCGAAGCTGATCGACAGCACGTCGAAGCCGTCGAGCGCGTTCAACCCGACCATCGTCGCGACCACGCCCCACTGGAACCGGGACATCGGTGCGCGGTCGATCACTGCACGCGGATCGGTAGCCATTTCCCCTCCATCGGCCGGTGTTCGGCCATTGTTATATCGGCAAACAAGTCAGCGATAGATGCGTGCGAGCAATTCCTCAAGCATTCCGAGTTCGGCCGCGCTGAACCGCGCCTTCACCCACGTCTCATGCTCCAGAATCGCCGCTTTGGCCCTCGCAAGCAATGCCGTGCCGTCGGCGGTCAGGCGGAACGCGATCCGTCGGCCATCGGTCCGCGACGGGCTACGCGATACCAGTCCGCGCTTTTCGAGACCATGGACCAGCGCCATCGTCGTCGCGCGATCCATGTCGAGCGCCTGTGCCAGATCGGCCTGTGCCAGATCGGGGTGATCCCCGGTCAGCCACAGCACCGACACCTGCTTCTGTGTCAGCCCCAGATCGGCGAAATGCTCGACGAAGTGCCGCTGCACCGCGCCATGCGCGCGCCGCAGCCTGAGGCCCAGAATATTGTCGAGTTCACCTCGCCCGATCGTCACGCGGTCTCCGCTTCCATCAGCTTGCGAATGATCGCGCGCGCGCGAACGCTGCCCTGATCCATCGAATAGCCGCGCAGCTTCATGTCGGGATTGGCCAGGATACTGCGCTGCTGGGCCTCCAGCACCTCGACATCCTCGTCGAACACCTGGCCCTGCTGCCCCTTCAGCCGCGCGGTAAAGCCGGCATCGTCGATGTCGAAATTGCGCGCCATGCCCCAGAAATAGTGAGTCGTTGTTTCGGTCTCCGGTGTCATGGCATCGACGACCACGCCGCGCACCCCCGAATCGTGGCTCTCGATCGTATCGCCCGCCTCGACCGGCGACACGCCGACATCGATCAGGACTGACGAGGGGGGAAGGAAGTGGCAGATCTGCCAGCGATTGACCAAGCCCGTCGATCGCAGCGCATCGCGCCAGAAGGGCGGCGGCTCGATCCCCGGCATCCAGCGGCGGACGAACACTTCCTCGCCCTTCACCACCGTCTCGATCGGCGCTTCGGTAATCTCATGCTGGCCGATCGACCCCTGATGGACCCAGGTCTCGTGGCTGAGGTCGAGCAGATTGTCGATCACCAGCCGGTAATCGCTCTTGATATGGTCGTATCCGCCGTCGAACGTCCATCCCGGCGCGCTGCACGGCCAGAAATCGGGCACGGTCGCCGGGTCGGCCTTGGCCGCATCGCCGATCCACACCCAGATGAAGCGATGCTTCTCGACCACGGGATACAATGTGGCGCAGACCGCCTTGGGCACGGTCTCGGACTTGATCGGCATTTCGGTCGCGCAGCCATCGGGACCGAGCAGCAGGCCGTGATAGCGACAGCGGATCGAATCGCCCTCCTTGAACCCCATCGACAGCGGCAGCAGCCGGTGCGGACAGGCGTCGCGCATCGCGACGACGCTGCGGTCGAGCTTGCGGTAGAGCATCACCGGCTCGCCACAGATGGTGCGGGCGATCGGGCTACTGTCTACCTCGGAATCCCATGCGGCGACGTACCAGCGATTGACGATCCAGGTCATTGCCTCGCTCCTCTCTCTGTCCTATCGGTCTATGCAGCATTTCGTATGTAACACTTACAAATAATGCAAGGAGATTTGAGGATGCCCACCCCCCGTTTCGCGCCGACCATGTCGGCAGCTTCCTGCGCCCCAAGGCGCTGATCGACGCCCGCGCCGCGTTCAAGGAGGGCAGCATCGATGCCGCCGCCTTGCGCGCGGTCGAGGATGAGGCGATTCGCGGCGTGGTGAAGTTCCAGGAGGATCTGGGGCTGGAAGGGATCACCGACGGCGAATTCCGTCGCACCTTCTTCCACACCGATTTCCTGCTTCAACTCGACGGTGTCGAGACCGCCGGCTTCACCCAGGTGAAGTTTCACCAGCATGGCGGCAAGGAGCTGGAATATGCCCCGCCGGTGATGAAGATCACGGGCAAGATCGGCCATGCCAGGGACATTCAGCGCGCCGACTATGAGTTCCTCGCCAGTTGCACCAGCCGGACGCCCAAGGTGACGATCCCGTCGCCGACCATGCTGCACTTCCGCGGCGGCCGCGACGCGATCGACGCTGCAGCATATCCCGACCTCGAGGACTTCTACGCCGACCTCGCCGCCGCCTATCGCGCTGAGATTGCGAGCCTCGCCGATGCCGGCTGCCGCTACCTCCAGCTCGACGACACCAACCTTGCCTATCTGTGCGACGAAACGCAGCGCGAAAATGCCCGCAAGCGCGGCATGGACCCCGATGAACTGCCGCGCCTCTATGCGCAGATCATCAACGAATCGATCCGCGACAAGCCCGAGGACATGATCGTCTGCGTCCACCTATGCCGCGGCAATTTCCGCTCGAGCTGGGCGGCCGAGGGCGGCTACGAGCCGGTCGCAGAGGTTCTGTTCAACGAACTGAATATCGACGGTTACTTCCTCGAGTATGACGATCCGCGCTCGGGCGATTTCGCCCCGCTGCGCCATGTGCCGAAGGGCAAGACGGTCGTGCTCGGCCTCGTCACCACCAAGCTCGGCGAACTGGAATCGAAGGACGACGTGAAGCGCCGCATCGACGAAGCCGCGCAGTTCGCCCCGCTCGACCAGCTGGCCCTGTCGCCGCAATGCGGCTTCTCCTCGACCGTCCACGGCAACGACATCGAGGTCGAACAGCAGGCGGCAAAGATGCGCCTGGTGATCGATGTGGCAAAGGACGTGTGGGGCTGACGACAAACAATCCTCCCCCGCAAGGGGGAGGTGGCGCCGCAGGCGACGGAGGGGGAGGACGGCTGCGTCCTCTCCCTTCATGCAGCAACCCTTCCGCCCCCTCCGTCAGCGCTCCGCGCTGCCACCTCCCCCTGGCGGGGGAGGATTAGCGCGCTTCTCGCCCACCCCACGCCCTTAACCCCAGCGCCAACAGCACCAGCACCCCGATCAGCGCCAGCTCGACCGCCGGATCCGGCGCGATCCGCACCGCCAGCGTCGAGATCAGCGCCGCGCCGCCCATCTGCATCGTCCCGAACAGGCTGGTCGCCGCGCTCGCCCGCTCGCGTTGCCGCTCGATCGCTTCGGCGAGCAGGGCAGGGCCAGTCAGCCCCGCGCCGAACGCGATCAGCGCCATCGCGACGAACAGCCCCGCCAGCGGTGCGCCGCTCGCCGCGACGATCAGCACGGCGACCGCGCCGCTACCCAGCACGAGCGTCCCGCCCGCCTTCAACCGCGTCGGCCAGCGCTTCAGGATCATCGGCACGCTCAGCGTCCCGCCGATGATCGCGCACGCGACGCCCGAATAGAACAGCCCCGCCTGCGCCGGCGTCGCCCCCGCCGCGTCGAGCACGAAGGGGGAGGCGGCAAGGAAGGTGTAGAACCCCCCCGCTGATCAACGCATTCGCCGTCGCTAGCGGCAGATACCCGCTCTCCCGCGCCACCCGCCAGTAATTGCCGATCAGGCGGTGCGGATGCAGCGGCGCGCGGTCGCCAGGCCGCGTCTCGGGCAGCATGCGCAATGCCAGCATGCCGCCGATCAGGGTCAGCCCTGCCAAGATCCAGAACAATGCCCGCCACCCGCCGATCCCGGTCACCACACCGCCCACCGCAGGGGCAAGCGCAGGTGAGATCAAGGTTACGCTGGTCAGGATCGCGAGCGGCGCGGCGGCCTTGCCCACGGGCGCGGTGTCGGTCGCCATCGCGCGCCCGGTGACCAATGACGATGACGCCCCGACCGACTGGATTGCGCGGCCGAACAGCATCGTGGCAAGATCGCCCGCCCCTGCGCAGACCAGCGTGCCGACCAGAAATACTACGATCCCGCCGAGCAGCACCGGACGCCGCCCGTGATGATCCGCCACCGGCGCCCACACCAGCTGACCGAGCGCCAGCCCGACCAGATAGACCGATATGACCAGCTGCCCGCCGGCTGCATTTGCGCCGATGCCCGCTGCCAGCAGGGGGAGGGCGGGAACGATGATCTGGATCGCCAGCGATCCCAGCGCGGTGATCGCGCCGAGCAGGATCAGGCGACCCGTCGCGGCGCTCAAATCTCTTCGGGCCAGTAAAGCCGCATCGGATTGTCGATCAGCAATTTGCGTTGGAGTTCGGCGGTCGGCGCGATGCGCGGCAGCACATCGACCAGCTGCCCGTCATCGGGGATGCGGTGTTCCATATTCGGGTGCGGCCAGTCGGTGCCCCACAGTACGCGATCGGGATAGCGCTCCACCACCGGGCGGATCACCTCGACGAAATCGTCGAACGGCGGCCCTTGGATCGACAGGCGCTCCGCCCCCGACACCTTGGTCCAGATGTTAGGATGGGTGTCGAGTAGCTGCTTGAACGCGGTGATATCCGCGCCATCGGGGCCCTGCGCGATATCGGGACGACCTAGATGATCGACGACGATGGTGGTCGGGATCGCCTCGAGGAACGGGACCAGCTCCTCGAGAATATCCGCCTCGAAATAGACGATGACGTGCCAGCCGAGCGGCGCGATCTTGCGCGCGATCTCCAGAAACTTGTCCTTGGGCGCATTGTCGACCAGCCGCTTCAGGAAGTTGAAGCGCACGCCACGAATGCCGCCCTCGTGCAGCGCCTTCAGCTCCTCGACCCCGATATCGGGGTCGACCACGGCCACCCCGCGCGCGAGGCCGCCGGACTTGGCGATTCCCGCCAGCGTCGCTGCGTTGTCGGTGCCGTGGCAGCTCGCCTGCACGATGATGTTGCGGCTGAGGCCCAGATGGTCGCGCAGCGCGAACAGCATTTCCGGCGTCGCGTCCTCGGGATGATATTTCGCTTTCGGGCTGAACGGGAATTCCGCCTCCGGTCCGAACACATGGACATGCGCATCGATCGCGCCGGGCGGTGGCGTCCAGCTCGGCTTTGACGGCGTATCGACCCAAGTCTTGCTGCGGCTCATGCGAAAATCTCTCCATCCATCAGCTTGCGCGCAGTGCGCAGCATCCCCGCCTCGACCGGCGTCCCATCTTCATCCAGTGTCACCACGCACTCGGTGACCCCGGTCGGATGCTCGACGCCCAGGGTCAGCGTCCGCCCCTCCGGCACCACCGCGAGCGCCGCCGCAGGTGACCCCTCGATCAGGCACGCCGTCGCCACGCTGACCGCGCCCAGCACCCCGATCGAGGCATGAACGCGGTGCGGAATCAGCGATCGCACGGCAATCGCGCCGCCGTCGCGGGGCGCCGCGACCAGCATCATCTTCGGCACCGATTTCGCGGCCACATCGCCCAGGTTCATCAGCGGCCCGGCCTTCAGCCTTATCGCCTCGACCTTCGCCTTCATCGCCTCATCGGCGTCGAGCGTGTCGCGGTCCTCGTACCCGGTGATTCCCATATCGCTGGCGGTGATCACCACGCACGGCATGCCATTGTCGATCAGCGTCACCTTGACGCCATCGATCTCGTCCACGCCATTGCCGGTAGGCAACAGTGCGCCGCAGCTCGACCCGGCAGTATCGCGAAAGGCAAGCGGAATGGGCGCGGCGGTCCCCGGCACGCCGCTGATGCTCGCATCGCCGTCGTAACGGACCACGCCGCCTGGCGTCTGGACCGTCGCCACCGCGACCTGTCCGGTATTTTCCATGAAGATCGCGACCCGCGTCTCGCCGTCCTGCGCCGCTACCAGCCCGCGCTCGATCGCGAACGGGCCGATGCCCGCGAGGATATTCCCGCAATTCTGCGCGTCCGTCACGATCGCCTGATCGACGAACACCTGCAGGAACAGGTAATCGACATCGACCCCGTCGCGCGCGGACTTGCGCACCACCGCGACCTTGCTCGTCAGCGGATCGGCGCCGCCCATGCCATCGATCTGGCGCGGATCGGGCGATCCCATCACCCGCAGGAGGAAGGCATCGCGCGCGGCGGTGTCGGCGGGCAGGTCGTCAGCGAGGAAATAGCCGCCCTTGGACGTCCCGCCCCGCATCCACATGCAGCGGACGCCCTCACTCATATTTCAAGCCCATCTCTGCCAGCCGCGGCCGCATGTCGTAGATGTCGAGTCCCAGCTCACCCGCTGCCAGCCGCACGCGCTTGGCCTCTTCGGCTGCCTCGCGCTTGCGCGCCGCCTCCAGCACGGTGGCGGCATCCGCACGCTTGACCACGCACACCCCGTCGTCATCGGCGACGATCACGTCGCCCGGCTCGATCGCGGCGCCCGCGCACACGATCGGCACATTGACCGACCCCAGCGTGTTCTTGACCGTCCCCTGCGCGAACACCGCCTTCGACCATACTGGAAAGCCCATCTGCGTCAGGTCGCGCACGTCGCGCACCCCGGCGTCGATCACCAGCCCCCGGCACCCCCGCGCCATCGCGCTGGTCGCCAGCAAATCGCCAAAATAGCCGTCGACGCATGGGGAAGTGGGAGCGAGGACGAGGATGTCGCCCTCCTTCAGCTGTTCGATCGCGACATGCACCATCCAGTTGTCGCCCGGCGGCGACGAGATGGTGACGGCGTTCCCCGCAATCCGCGCTCCGGAATAGATCGGGCGCATATAATGCGCGAGCAGCCCGATCCGCCCCTGCGCCTCATGCACCGTCGCGACGCCAGCGTGGCCAAGCCCCTCCACGATGTCCAATGGAGTGCGCTGGATATTCTGCACAACGCGTGCCGACATTGGACATCTCCCGAGGGAAAAAGCGAATGGAAGTAGGGGGCGGATGTAGCGTTTATCGGCGACATGTTCTCTATCTGAAATTCCGAGCCGCGATAAGATTTTCTGATATGTCTGCGGAATGATTCGCCCGTTCGACCTCAATCTCCGCCATCTGCGTGCCCTTGGTCAGGTGATTGCGCAGGGCAGCCTCAACCGCGCGGCAGAGGCGGCGGGGTTGTCGCAGCCGGCGTTGACGCAGGGGCTCGCCAAGCTGGAGAAACAGCTTGGCGTCACCCTGTTCGACCGGCATTCGGACGGGGTCACGCCCAGCCCGGCAGGCACAGCGCTGGCCGAGCGGGTGGAGCGCGCATTCGACCAGCTCGCCGCGGCGACGCGGCGGTCGGCGCGCGGCGGGACGCGCGGTTTTGCCCGCCCCGAGCTGCTGATGACCGCGACCCAGCTCGATGCCTTCCTCCACTTCGCCGACGCACAGGGCTTTGCCGGCGCGGCGGCGGCGAGCGGCATGTCGCAACCGGCGGTGCACCGCTCGGTGCGGGAGCTGGAACAGGTCTGCGCGACCCCGCTGGCCGAGCGGCGCGGGCGTGGCATGGCGCTCACCCCGGCGGGGCGGACATTGGCGCGCGGCGTGCGGCTTGCTGCGAGAGAGATCTCCGCCGGGATTGCCGAAGCGCGCGGCGACGAAGGGGAGGGCGGGCGCATCGCGATCGGCGCGATGCCGCTCAGCCGCGCGCTGCTGCTCCCGCACAGCCTTGCGCAATTCCTCCGCGAGGAGCCGCGCACCGTGGTCGATGTGGTCGAGGGGTCGTGGCGTGAGCTGGTCGATCCGCTGCTCGACGGCATCATCGACATCATGGTCGGCGCGTTGCGCGACGACTGCCCGCCGGGGGTGGAGCAGGTGCCGCTGTTCACCGACCGCCTCGCCATTTTCGGGCGGCGCGGGCATCCGCTGGCGCACGGCGCAGTCGACCTCGACACGCTCGCCGCGCAATCCTGGGTCGTCGGCCCGGTCGGCACCCGCTGCGCGCGCACTGGGAGGCGTTGTTCGCCGGACGCGACCTGCCCCCGGTCCCGATCGAATGCGGCTCGGTGATGGTGATCCGCGGCCTGCTGGTACAGAGCGATCTGCTGACCCTGCTCTCCCCCGATCAGGTCGCGCTGGAGGTGGGCGCGGGGATGCTCGAGCGCGTCGGCCCGCAACTCCCCGGCGCGGTCCGCACCATCGGCATCAGCACCCGCGCAGGCTGGCGCCCCACCGCCAGCCAGGCACGCTTCATCGACCTGCTCCACCGCGCGACAATCGAGACGAGAAGTCAGGAAAATCGATAGGCGCAAATCCAATTGGATTAGCCCTGTCGGGGCAAGCACGACTAAGCCCCGAAATCATGCCACTGCAACGCGAACAACATTGTTCTTGTGATGCGCCTCGCGCCGCCGTTGCGGTTGCTGAGGCGCTTTGCAACGCGCGACACGCGAGTGGCGCGTGATGCACGAAGCGGTCGCCTTGATCGGTTTTGGCGAAGCGGGACAGGCGTTCGCACGTCCCGATATTGCCGCATTCGACATCAAGTCCGAAGCTCCGGAAACCCGCCTCATCAAGATCGCCGAGTTCGAACGGGCTGAAGTGCGCTGGTCGGCGACTCCGGCGGGGGCGCTGGCACAGGCCGATGCGGTGCTCAGCCTGGTGACGGCCGATCAGGCGCTGGTCGCGGCGCAGCGATGCGCGCCCTTGCTCCGCGCGAGAGCCTTGTGGTTCGACATGAACAGTGTCGCGCCGGGGACCAAGCGCGATGCGGCGGCGGCGATCGAAGCGGCGGGCGGACGGTATGTCGATGTCGCGGTGATGGCGCCGGTGCTGCCCGCCCGGCTCGCGGTGCCGCTGTTGGTCGCCGGACCGCATGCACTGGAAGCGAGCGAGGCGCTGCGCAGCTACGGGTTTACCAACGTGTCGGTCGCAGGCCCGAAGGTCGGCGATGCGTCGGCGATCAAGATGATCCGGTCGGTGATGGTCAAGGGGCTGGAGGCGCTGACCGCCGAATGCGTGCTGGCCGCGGAGCGGGCAGGGGTGCGCGATGCGGTGCTCGCCTCGCTCGACGCGAGCTGGAAGGAACAGGGCTGGGCGGAGCGGGCCGATTATAATCTCGACCGCATGCTGGCGCACGGCACTCGTCGCGCGGCGGAGATGGAAGAGGTTGCGAAAACGCTGAGCGATCTGGGCGTCGATCCGGCGATGACGCGGGACACGATCCAGCGTCAGCGGGAGCTAGGGGCGTTGGGCATAACGCCGCCGGAGGGGCTGACGGCGAAGCTGGCAGTGCTTGCTGGCGTTGAAGAGGAAGCTGGGCCCCGGCTCAAGGCCGGGGTGACGATAAGTGAATCTGGGGAGAGTGCCGCGTGATCATCGACTGCCACGGCCATTACACCGTCCTGCCCAAGGCGCACGATGCCTGGCGCGAGGAGCAGAAGGCGGCGTTCAAGGCGGGGACGCCGTGTCCGCCCTATCCCGAGATCAGCGACGACGAGATCCGCGAGACGATCGAGGCGAACCAGCTGCGCCTGATCAAGGAGCGCGGTGCGGACCTGACGATCTTTTCCCCCGCGCATCGGCGATGGCGCCGCATGTCGGGGACGAGGGTGTCGCGATCGAATGGGCGCGGCGCTGCAACGACCTGATCGCGCGCGTCGTCGGGCTGTTCCCCGAGACGTTTGTCGGCGTGTGCATGCTGCCGCAATCGCCCAAGGCCGACATGACCGCCAGCATCGCCGAGCTGGAGCGTTGCGTGACCGAACTCGGCTTTATCGGGTGCAACCTCAACCCCGATCCGGGCGGCGGGCATTTCACCCATCCGCCGCTGACCGACCGCTATTGGTACCCCTTCTACGAGAAGATGGTCGAGCTGGACGTCCCGGCGATGATCCATGTCTCGGGCAGCTGCAACCCGGCGATGCATGCGACCGGCGGCTATTACATCGCGGCCGACACGGTCGCCTTCATGCAGTTGCTGGAGGGCGATCTGTTCGCCGATTTCCCGACGTTGCGCTTCATCATTCCGCATGGCGGCGGCGCAGTACCGTACCATTGGGGGCGCTATCGTGGCCTTGCCGACATGCTGAAGAAGCCGTCACTGGACACGCATCTGATGAACAACATCTTCTTTGACACCTGTGTCTATCACCAGCCGGGCGTCGACCTGCTGGCGGACGTGATCGAGAACAAGAACATCCTGTTCGGGTCGGAGATGGTCGGCGCGGTGCGCGGGATCGATCCCACCACCGGGCATTATTTCGACGACACCAAGCGCTATGTCGACGCGCTGGACATCAGCGATGCCGAGCGCGCGGCGATCTTTTCCGGCAACGCCCGCCGCGTCTTCCCCCGTCTCGATGCCAAGCTGAAGGAGCGCGGCCTGTGAGTGACCATAGCGACATCCACGCCTATCTTGCCGAGTTCGAGGATATTCCCGGCACCCGCGTGTTCACTGCCAAGCGCGCGCGTGCCGGGTACCACATGAACCAGTTCGCGATGAGCCTGATGAAGGCGGAGAACCGCGAGCGGTTCAAGGCGGACGAGCGCGCCTATCTCGACGAATGGCCGCTGAGCGAGGAAGCCAAGCAGGCGCTGCTCGCCCGCGATTACAACAAGTGCCTGGACCTAGGCGGCAACGTCTATTTCCTCTCGAAGCTCTTCTCGACCGACGGCATCGCCTTTGCCGAGGCGGTCAGCACGATGACCGACATGAGCTTCCCCGAATATCGCGAGATGATGATGCGCGGCGGGCGTTCGCCCCAAGGCGTCCGATCGATCAAGGAAGGTAAATAACCATGGCCCGCATCACCGCAGGCGTCGCGTCGAGCCATGTCCCGCTGCTGGGCGTAGCCGTCGATCAGGCCAAGGATCGCGACGATTATTTCGGCCCGATCTTCGCCGGCTATGACTGGACCCGCGAATGGGAGAAGGCCGAAAAGCCCGACGTCGTCATCCTGGTCTATAACGACCACGCGTCGGCGTTTGACATGAAGATCATCCCGACCTTCGCGATCGGTTGCGGCGAGCGCTACAAGCCCGCCGACGAGGGCTGGGGCCCGCGCAAGGTGCCGGACGTGGAGGGCCATCCCGACCTGGCCTGGCACATCGCGCAGAGCCTGGTCCTCGACGAATTCGACATGACGATCATCAATGAGATGGAGGTCGATCACGGACTGACCGTCCCGCTGTCGATGATGTTCGGGACGCCCGACGTGTGGCCGTGCAAGGTCATTCCGCTGGCGGTCAATGTCGTCACCTATCCACCGCCATCGGGCAATCGCTGCTGGGCGCTGGGCGAGGCAATCGCGCGCGCGGTGGCGAGCTTCCCCGAGGATCTGAACGTGCAGGTGTGGGGCACCGGGGGCATGAGCCACCAGTTGCAGGGGCCGCGCGCGGGCCTGATCAATCGCGAATGGGACAATATGTTCCTCGACGGGCTGATCGGCGAGAGCGATCACCTGCGCCGCATCCCGCACATCGAATATCTGCGCGAGACCGGGTCCGAGGGGATCGAGATGGTGATGTGGTTGATCATGCGCGGCGCGCTGGGCAAGCGCACCGCCGCGCTGCACCGGCATTACCACGTGCCCTGTTCCAATACCGCGATCGGGCATCTCGTGTTGCGCCCCGACAATGGCGAGGGGCTGGATATGACGGGGAGCGGGGTCGCGGCCTGATCCGTCACCCCAGCGAACGCTGGGGTCTCGGGCGGCAAGGGCAAACCTCATGAGACCCCAGCGTTCGCTGGGGTGACGAATTAGACTGGAGCGAAACATGAAAATCGCACTCGCAGGCGCCGGGGCATTCGGCGAAAAGCATCTCGACGGGCTCAAGAACATCGACGGGGTCGAGGTGATCTCGGTCGTCGGGCGCCGGCTCGAACCGACGCAGGCGGTGGCCGATAAATACGGCATTCCGCACGCGACCACCGAGCTCGCCGAGGCGCTGGAGCAGCCGGGGCTCGACGCGGTGATCCTGTGCACCCCGACCCAGATGCATGCGGCGCAGGCGATCCAGTGCATGGACGCGGGCAAGCATGTGCAGGTCGAAATCCCGCTGTGCGACAGCCTGGCCGATGGCGAGGCGGTGCTGGCCAAGGCGCAGGAGACCGGCCTGACCGCGATGGTCGGGCATACCCGCCGCTTCAACCCGAGCCACCAGTATCTCCATCGCAAGATCGCGGCGGGCGAACTGAACGTCCAGCAGATGGATGTGCAGACCTATTTCTTCCGCCGCCAGAACATGAACGCGAAGGGCGAGGCGCGCAGCTGGACCGACCATCTGCTGTGGCATCATGCCGCGCATACGGTGGACCTGTTCGCCTATCAGGCCGGACCGATCGTGGCGGCCAACGCGATCGAAGGCCCGCACCACCCGGAACTCGGCATCGCGATGGACATGTCGATCCAGCTCAAGGCGGAAAGCGGGGCGATCTGTACGCTCAGCCTGTCGTTCAACAATGACGGGCCGCTCGGTACCTTCTTCCGCTATATCTGCGACAACGGCACCTGGATCGCGCGCTATGACGATCTGGTGACCGGGCGCGAAGAGCCGGTCGACCTGACCGGCGTGACGGTTTCGACCAACGGGATCGAGCTGCAGGACCGCGAATTCGTCGCCGCGATCCGCGAGGGCCGCGAACCCAATGCCAGCGTTGCGCAGGTGCTGCCCTGCTACCGCGTGCTGCACCAGCTGGAGCAGCAGCTGAACGCGGCGCGCTGAACGTCAATCGGCCGCGTACGGGCGGCCTTGGGGGAATGACATGAAGACCCAGGTTGCGATCATCGGGGCAGGGCCGTCGGGCCTGTTGCTCGGCCATCTGTTGTGTCAGGCGGGGGTGGATTGCGTCGTCGTCGAGCGCGCGGCGCCCGATTATGTGCTCGGCCGCATTCGGGCGGGGGTGCTGGAGACGGTCACCACCGACCTGATGACGCGGCTGGGCATCGATGCGCGGATGAAGGCGGAGGGGCTGGTCGAGGCAGGGTTCAACCTCGCCACCAACGACCGGCTGATCCGCATCGACATCACCGCGCTGACCGGAAAACATGTCACTGTCTATGGCCAGACCGAGCTGACCCGTGACCTGATGGACGCGGCGCCTGGGCGCGGGCTGGAGATTGTGTATGAGGCGGGCGACGTGGCGCTGCATGAGATCGAGGGCGATTCGCCGTTCGTCACCTATGTGAAGGATGGCGCGACGCAGCGGCTCGACTGCGCGTATATTGCGGGGTGCGACGGGTTCCATGGGCCGTCGCGCAAGGCGATCCCGGCGCATGCGGTGCGTGAGTTCGAGCGGGTCTACCCGTTTGGCTGGCTCGGCATCCTGGCAGACGTGCCGCCGTGCCATGATGAGCTGATCTACGCTAATACCGATGCCGGCTTCGCGCTCGCCTCGATGCGCTCGAAGACGCGCAGCCGCTATTATATCCAGGTCCCGCTGACCGATCGCGTGGAGGACTGGAGCGAAGATCTTTTGTGGGACGAACTCGCGGCACGGTTCGACCCGATCAGCGAACATGGCGTGACGCGCGGTCGGGCGCTGGAGATGTCGATCGCGCCGCTGCGCTCCTATGTCTTCGAAACGATGCGGCATGGTCGGCTGTTTCTCGCTGGGGACAGCGCGCATATCGTGCCGCCTACGGGCGCGAAGGGGCTGAATCTTGCCGCTTCTGATGTCGCCTATCTGAGCGATGCGCTGGTCGGTGCGCTGAAGCAGGGGGACGACGCAGGGCTGGATGGCTATCAGGCGAAGGCGCTGGCGCGCATCTGGAAGGCGGAGCGGTTCAGCTGGTCGCTGACCAAGCTGATGCACCGCTTCCCCGAGGATGGCGCGTTCGAACACCGGATGCAGGCGGCCGAACTGGACTATCTCGCCAGCTCGACCGCGATGCAGACCGCGATTGCGGAGAATTACGTCGGGCTGCCGCTTTAGGCCCTTGTTAGCTGCGGTCGGTTGGCGAGCAGGTGATCGACGACCGACGGATCGGCGAGGGTCGAGGTGTCGCCGAGGTTGCTGACGTCATTCTCGCCGATCTTGCGCAGGATGCGGCGCATGATCTTGCCCGAGCGGGTCTTGGGCAGAGCGGGGGCGAACTGGATCACGTCGGGGGTGGCGATCGGCCCGATTTCCTGGCGCACCCATTTGATCAGCTCGGCGCGCAGCGCGGCGTCGGGCTCGACTTCGGCATTGGTGGTGACGAAGGCGTAGATGCCCTGGCCCTTGATGTCGTGCGACATGCCGACCACCGCGGCTTCGGCGACTTTGTGGTGGGCGACGAGTGCGCTTTCGATCTCGGCGGTGCCCATGCGGTGGCCTGACACGTTGATCACGTCGTCGATGCGGCCGGTGATCCAGTAATAGCCATCCGCGTCGCGGCGGCAGCCGTCGCCGGTGAAATAGCGGCCCTTGAACGTGCTGAAATAGGTCTGGAAGAAGCGGTCGTGGTCGCCCCACACGGTGCGCATCTGGCCGGGCCAGCTGTCGGTGATGACGAGGCAGCCGTCGCCCGCGCCGGTGATCTCGTTGCCGTCATTGTCGAGCAATGCGGGCTGGACGCCGAAGAACGGCTTGCTCGCCGACCCCGGCTTGAGCGCGGTCGCGCCGGGCAGGGGGGTGATCATCGCGCCGCCGGTTTCGGTCTGCCACCAGGTGTCGACGATCGGGCAGCGGCCCTCGCCGACGACGCGGTGATACCATTCCCATGCCTCGGGATTGATTGGCTCGCCGACGCTGCCGAGCAGGCGCAGGCTGCTGCGACTGGTGCGCGTCACCCAGTCGTCGCCCTCGCGCATCAGCGCGCGCAACGCAGTGGGGGCGGCGTAGAAGATCTCGACCCCGAACTTGTCGACCACCTGCCAGAAGCGACTGTGATCGGGGAAGTTGGGCACCCCCTCGAACATCACACTCGTCGCGCCATTCATCAGCGGGCCGTACACGACATAAGAGTGGCCGGTGACCCATCCGACATCGGCGGCGCACCAGTAGATCTGGCCGGGACGATAATCGAAGACATATTCGTGCGTCATCGACGTCCACACGGCATAGCCGCCGGTGGTGTGCAGCACGCCCTTGGGCTTGCCGGTCGATCCTGAGGTGTAGAGGATGAACAGCGGGTCCTCCGCGCCCATCGCCTCGGGCGCGCAGTCGGCGCTCTGGCTGGATGCTTCCGCCCAGTCGATATCACGGCCCGATATCATCGGCACGTCGGCACCGGTGCGGCGGAGCATGATGACCCGCTCGACCCCCGGACAGCGGGCGAGGGCCGCATCGACATTGGCCTTGAGCGGAATGCGCTTGCCGCCGCGCAGTCCTTCATCGGCGGTCAGCACGATGCGGCTGTCGCAATCCTGGATTCGCCCGGCGAGCGCGTCGGGGGAGAAGCCGGCGAACACGATTGAATGGATCGCGCCGATGCGCGCGCAGGCGAGCATCGCCACCGCAGCCTCCGGCACCATGGGGAGGTAGAGGGTGACGCGCTCGCCGCGCCTCACGCCCTGCGCTTTCAGCAGATTGGCGAAGCGGCAGACATCGACGTGCAGTTCGCGATAGGTGATGACACGGTGGGGCTCGTCGGGGCTATCCGCCTCCCACAGGATCGCGGTTGCGTCGCCGCGCTCGGCCAGGTGCCGGTCGAGCGCATTGGCGCTGATGTTGAGCGTGCCGTCGCTGAACCAGGCGATGCCGAAATCGGCCTCGTCGAAGCTGGTGTCCTTCACCCGCGTGAACGGCGTGATCCAGTCAATCCGCTGTGCCGCCTCACGCCAGAAGCCCTCGGGATCCTGGACCGAGCGCCGATACATGGCGTCATAGCCGTCCGCGTCGACCAGTGCATTCGCCGCCCATTGCTCGGGTACCGGGAAGATCGTCTGGGCCATCTCACTCTCCTGTTCGCGCCGGGCGCTTGGCTCCGCGTTAGCGCATCACGGGGCGCAGGTCAGTCCGACTCTCGTCGTAGAACTGCGACCTTTGTCGGGATAGCAGCGCGACACGGTCTGCGGCATGCTTCCCCGTCCGCGGCACCGTGCGCGGAAGGAATATAGGGGAGAAGGGCCGATGGCCACGGAAGCGGACGAATTGCCCAAGCATCACAAGGCGACCCAGAGCGAAAAGCTGGTCATCACCGCCTCCTCCCTCGGTACCGTGTTCGAATGGTATGATTTCTACCTGTACGGCCTGCTCGCCACGATCATCTCGGCGCAGTTTTTTTCGGGCGTAAACGAGACGACCGGTTTCATCTTCGCGCTCGCGGCATTCGCGGCGGGGTTCGCGGTGCGGCCGTTCGGCGCGCTGGTGTTCGGGCGGATCGGCGATCTGGTGGGGCGCAAGAACACATTTCTCGTCACCATGGGCTTGATGGGCTTTGCGACCTTCGTCGTCGGCCTGTTGCCGTCCTACGCCACGATCGGCGTCGCTGCCCCGGTGCTGCTGATCCTGATGCGGTTGATCCAGGGACTTGCGCTCGGCGGCGAATATGGCGGGGCGGCGACCTATGTCGCCGAGCATGCGCCGAACAACAAACGCGGGCTCTATACCAGCTTCATCCAGACGACCGCGACGCTTGGGCTGTTCGCGGCGCTGCTTGTCGTGATCGGCACGCGCACCTTGGTGGGTGAAGAGGCGTTCAGGGACTGGGGCTGGCGCGTGCCGTTTCTGATCTCGATTCTGCTGCTCGGCGTGTCGCTGTGGATTCGCCTTCAACTCGAAGAGAGCCCGGTGTTCGCGAAGATGAAGGCCGAGGGCAAGACGTCAAAGGCACCGCTGACCGAGGCGTTCGGCAAATGGGGCAACCTCAAATGGGTGCTGATCGCGTTGCTCGGCGCGGTCGCGGGGCAGGCGGTGGTCTGGTACACCGGCCAGTTCTACGCGATGTTCTTCCTTGAAAAGATGCTGATGGTCGATGGTGCGACCACCAATATCCTGATCGCCATCGCACTCGCCATCGGCACGCCGTTCTTCATCTTCTTCGGCTGGCTCTCGGACAAGGTGGGGCGCAAACCGATCATCATGGCAGGCTGCGCGCTGGCAGTGCTGACCTATTTCCCGGCGTTCCAGGCGCTGTCTTCGGCAGCCAATCCAGCACTCGCCCGTGCCGCCGCCGCCGCGCCGGTCACGGTGGTGACGAACGACGCCGATTGCTCGCTCCAGTTCGATCCGGTCGGCGGCAACAAGTTCGACAGCAAGAGCTGTGACATCGCCAAGGCATTCCTTGCCAAGAATGCGATCAGCTACAGCACGGTCGAGGCGGCGGCGGGGACGATCGCGCAGGTCAAGATCGGCGATGCGACATTCACCGCACCCGATCCGGCGCAGGTGACCGGAGCCGACCGCAAGGCTGCGATCAGCACGTTTCAGGGCGAGCTGAAGGCTGCTCTGACCGCTGCCGGCTATCCGTCCAAGGCCGATCCTGCGGCAATCAACAAGCCGTTGGTCGTGGCGATCCTCACCTGGCTCGTGCTGCTGGTGACGATGGTCTATGGCCCGATCGCGGCGATGCTGGTCGAACTGTTCCCGACCAATATCCGCTACACGTCGATGTCGCTGCCATATCATATCGGCAATGGCTGGTTCGGCGGGTTCCTGCCGACCACGGCGTTCGCGATGGTCGCGGCGACCGGGGATATCTATTACGGCTTGTGGTATCCGATCGTGGTCGCCGGGCTGACGCTGGTGGTCGGTCTGCTGTTCCTGCCCGAAACGTTCCGAAAGAATATCGACGATTAGGGTGTATGCCGACTTCCCCTCCCTGAAAGGGAGGGGCTAGGGGGGTTTAGCGGCGGACGAGGCTCGATGCCTTGTCCGCCGCTTCTGTTTCAGGCGACGAGTCTTTGGAGCGCGCAGACGCGCGCACCCACCCCCGGCCCCTCCCTTTCAGGGAGGGGAGCTATTGGTCAGCAGCCGCGCTCACCAGCCACCCGTTCGACCGCGCCCAGCTGGCGAACAAGCGGGGCCATGCTGCGACCGGCTCGCCGGGCTTGCCCAGCCCCCAGCTATGCCCGCCGCGCTGGAACAAATGCATCTCGACCGGGCGCTTTGCCGCATGCATCGCCGCCGCGAGCCTCAGGCTGTGCGCGACATCGGCGGTTGGGTCGTCATAGGCATGGGCGAGGAAGATCGGCGGGGTCGTGCCAGTCACCTGCGCCTCGACCGAGAAGGCATTGCGCCAATCGGGCAGCTTGCTGACATAGCGCGCGGTCCGCGTCGTATCGATCGGCGCGCGCATCGAGATCACCGGATAGATCAGCCCGGCAAAGTCCGGCACGGCGCTGACAGTGTCCACCGCGTCGATCGCGGGGTAGAAATCATGCGCCCCGCGCGTCGCCAGCGTCCCCGCGAGATGCCCGCCCGCCGAGAAGCCGATGACGCCGATCCGCTTGGGGTCGATTCCCAGCGTTTTCCAGTTGCCGCGCAGCAGTCGCATGGCGCGCTGCCCGTCCTGGAAAGGCACCTCGGAGGCCCACCCGTCACCCGGGAGGCGGTAATAGAGCACGAAGGCGGTCACCCCGCGCTTCGCCAGCCACTCGGCCGTCGGCATTGCCGCACTGCCGATCTGGATGCGGAAATAGCCGCCGCCGCCGATCACCAGCACCGCCGCCCCGTTGGGCTTTTTCGGCCGCACCACCACCATGCGCGGGACGGTGACATTGGAGACCGCGCCGGTCGCAGCGCCCTCATTGCCGGTCTTTTCCGGCCCCGCAGCGGTCCCACCGCCCGGCATCGCGCCCGGCCACAGCGTGATGACCTCACTCTGCGCCGCAGCCGGAACCGCGACGCAGAGCAGGGCAAGCGCGACGATCCAGCGCATCAGAACCGCTTGCCGATCGATGCGTAGAGATAGCGGCCATAGGGAACGTAGAGCGATCCCAGATAGCCATCAGCGACGATCGGCGGATCGGTGTCGAACACGTTACGTGCGCCGATGCGGAACCGGGTGTCCTCCAACGGTCCCTTGCGGATGCGATACTGGGCGTAGAGATTGAAGAACGCCTTGCCCTCGACCTTGTACGGGTTGCCGTTGGTGTCGAGGAAGTTGGTATCGTACACCGTGCCGATATAATTGCCGAACGCGCCGATCTGGAACCCCTGGTGGCTCCAGGTGAGCGATCCGGTGACGCGCCACTTCGGGCGCCCGCGCTGCTCGATCAGGTCGCTGGCGTCGGTCAGCGGAGTGGCGGCGTTGATCTGTCCCGCCGCGCGCGCGTCGAACAGCGCCTGCACCGCCGGCGGCGTCTCACGCGAGAACTTCGTCAGGCGCGCCGCGTTGAACGCCACATCGAACCGCCCGATATCGGTGCGGACATTGTAGAGTACGGCGAGATCGACGCCCTGCACCGTCTGGGGCAGCAAATTGACGAACTGGTCATTGATCCGCGTGACCGCACCTGCGGCGGGCAGATTGGTGCCCGCGAACACCGGTGTGTCATCGGCGGTGGGTGCGGCGCGGATCACGTTCGGGTTGCTCGACCCCTGCAGCCGCAGCAAATAGTCGAGCACCAGCGCGTTCTGTGCGCCGAACTGGCCGACGATCCCGGTCTGCTGGATCGACCAGAAATCCGCGGTCAGCGTCAGGCGGCCGAGATGGCTGGGGATGAACTTGGGCTCGATGACTGTGCCGACCGTCCAGTTGGTGCTCTCCTCCGGCTTCAGATCCGGGTTGCCGCTGATGAAGATCGCATAGCTGATCCCCCGGCTGCACGCCGAATAGGTGGCGATCCGTCCGGCGCGCAGATCGGCTTCGCAGCGATAATAATCGGTGTTCGAGTTGAGCCGCGAGTAGGCGACGGTCTTGGTCTGCTCCAGGTTCGGTGCGCGGAAGCCCTGCGACCACGAACCGCGCAGCCGGAGTCCGTCGACGATATCCCACGCGGCCGCGACCTTGGGCTTTGCCACCGATCCAAAGTCCGAATATTCCTCGGCCCGTCCTGCGATCTGCAGGTCGAGACGGTGGACCAGCGGTACGTCCATCTCCGGCGATACCAGCGGCACGGCGAGTTCGGCATAGGCGGACAGCACGGTCCGGCTGCCGAACACCGAAGGGGTCGGGCTGACCGCGGCGACGTTGGACAGGTTGGTTTCGCCGGTCACCATGTCGGTGAAGGTGATCTGGCCGTTGAGATTCGGATCGCGAATATCCCGCTGCGTCTCGCGCCGCCCTTCGACGCCGAACGCGATGCCGACGCCGCCGCCGGGCAGGTCGAACAGGCTGGAGTTTGACAGCTTGAAATCGCCGAGCAGCAGGGTCGTCTTGGACTTTCGGACGAGGTTGAAGCTGATCGCGTCGATCGTCGCCGCGCTGGCGGGCGAACAGTCGCCGAGCGAGGGCGTGGCCGAGCAGCCGCCGCTGAACGGGTTGTAGGCATCCGGGGTCGACAGCGCGAGGTTGCGCTGAAGCGCGGTCATGTCGATCGCGTTCGAACTGTCGCGCGCCTGCGCCTCCGAATAGAGGATGCCGGTGTCGTAATCGAACGTCCCGATCTTGCCGCGCGCTCCCAACAGGAAGCGCGACTGCCAATTCTCGACCTCGACCAGCTGATTGCCCGCATCGACGAAACGATAGGTTGTGAGGCGCACGGGCAGGCCCGCGGCGGGCACGTTGGTCAGGCCGGGAATGCGGTTCGGGTTGGCCTGTCCATTGGCGAAGGTCACCGGGCCGAACGGGTTCCAGTAATTGCTTGCCGGAATCACGATCGCGTTGAGGTTGATCGTCGGCGGCTGAATGCGCTGCGTGTCGGCGAGGTAATAGCCGAGTTCGGTATAGAGCTCGACTGCATCGCTCACCTCGTACCGCCCGGTGAAGAAGGCGTTGTAGCGGTTGAATGACGGGGTGACGGTGGTGCCGGGGCGGGTGTCGAACCGCTCGTTGCGCAGCGTCGTTGCAGTCGCGCGGGTGCCGGTGCCGAAGCAGACATCGGTGTTGACCGTGACCGCGCAACCGGGGTTGAGCGACGACTGGGTGTGGAACGCGCCCGCCGAGGAGGTCAGCGCCTGGTTGCCCGGGCTGCGCCGGATCGTGCCGGGGCCGCCGACCACCGCCAGGTTCGCCCACGGGCTCTGCGTGGCGCGTCCGTCTGCGGCGAGGTTGCCGGCATAGGCGGGATCGTTGGCGAAGAAGGACAGGAGATTGTCGGTTGCGGTATAAGGCTGGTCCTCGGCCAGCTGCGCGGTGCGGCGGACATAGTTGACGAAAAGCGAGAAATTCCCGCGCCCTTCGTCGAACGTCTTGCCGATCAGGCCGGTGCCCTCGAACTCCTTTCGGTGCGTCCCCTCGGCATAGCCATAGCGCAGGTTCAACTCGCCGCCGTCATAGTCACCCCGCGTCACGGTGTTGACCACGCCCGCGACCGCGTCCGCGCCATAAATCGCCGCCGCACCGTCGCGCAAAATCTCAAGCCGTTCGATCCCCGCGACGGGGAGCGCGTTCGAGTTGTAGCCGAGCACGGGCACGTTGCCGTCACCGGCCTGGCTGGTCGGGTGGCTGACCATGCGGCGGCCGTTGAGCAGAACCAGCGTGTTGCCCACGCCGAGATTGCGCAGGTTGATCGAATTGACGTCGCCGCGCGCGGCGTTGCTGGTCTGCGGGTTGTTGGCTTCGTTGAAGGTCACGTCGCCCGCCTGGGGGATCGACCGGATCAGGTCGTCGCCCGACAGCGCGCCGGTCGCGTCGATCTGCGCGCGGTCGATAACGGAGACGGGGAGGGCGGTGGTGATGTCCTTGCCCTTGATCTGGGAGCCGACGACGACAACCTCCTGCGCGGGCGCGGCTTCCTCGCTTGCCGGATCGGCGGGGAGTGCGTCCTGTGCGTGTGCGGGCAGTGCGATCGCCAGCGCGGCAAGTGCGGAGCCGGTAGCCAGCATGCGGAGCCTGTTGCGGTCGGTCATTGTCTTCTCTCCCTGTCCTGAGAAGGCGGCTTCGACGTCCGCCATTCCCCTTGTCTTCGATCAGTCCGGATCGGTTTCAGCGGCCGGCCATGCCGGTCCCGAGGGAGCATGGCCCGACAGCGCGCGGTCGAGCGCATCCTTGTCCAGGGCATTGTCCCAGCGCGCGACGACGACCGTCGCGACCGAGTTGCCGATGAAATTGGTGAGGCTGCGGCACTCGCTCATGAAGCGATCGATGCCCAGGATCAGTGCCATGCCAGCGACCGGAACCGACGGCACGATCGACAGCGTCGCGGCGAGCGTGATGAACCCCGCACCGGTCACACCAGCCGCGCCCTTGGACGAGATCATCGCGATCAGCAGCAGCGCGATCTGATCGCCCAGCGTCAGATCGACATTGCATGCCTGCGCGATGAACAACGCCGCCAGCGTCATGTAGATGTTAGTGCCGTCGAGGTTGAACGAATAGCCGGTCGGTACGACCAGCCCGACGACGGACTTTTCGCAACCGGCGCGCTCCATCTTGTCCATGAGGCTCGGCAGCGCGCTTTCGGACGATGAGGTACCGAGCACCAGCAACAGCTCGGCCTTGAGATAGCGAATCAGCTTGAAGATCGAGAATCCGGCGAGCCTCGCGACGATGCCCAGCACGACGACCACGAAGATCAGCGAAGTGAGGTAGAAGGTCGCGACCAGACCGGCGAGATTGGCAAGCGATTCGATGCCGTATTTGCCGATCGTAAAGGCCATCGCGCCGAATGCGCCGATCGGTGCCGCCCGCATCAGGATCCCGACCAGCTTGAATACCACCAGCCCGATCCGCTCGAGCATGTCACGCACTGGTGCTGCAGGTTCGCCGACCATCGACAGCGAAATTCCGAACAGGATTGCGACGAGCAGCACCGGGAGCAGCTGATCACCGGTCAGCGCCGACACCAGGGTCGTCGGGATGATCGCCATCAGAAATTCGATGATGCCGCTTTCATGCGCTTTGGCGACATAGCCTTCGACCGCCCCGGTATTCAGTGTGGCCGGATCGACATTCATGCCAGCGCCAGGCTGGACCGTGTTGGCGACGACGAGCCCAACGACCAGCGCCAGCGTCGAGAAGAACAGGAAATAGGCGAACGCCTTGCCCGCGACCCGACCGACCGAACGCAACTCGGTCATCCCGGCGATGCCCGTGACCAGCGTAAGAAAGATCACCGGCGCGATGATCATCTTGACCAGCTTGATGAAGGCATCGCCCAGCGGCTTGAGCGCTTCGCCAACGCCCGGCCAGAAGAAGCCGATTGCGACGCCTGCCGCGATCGCGATCAGCACCTGGACATAGAGCTGGGTGTACCAGCGCCCGGGCTTTGCGGGTTCCGCCGCGTAATCGAGTGCAACCGCCATCAACCATCCCCTCATGCGTGCCTTGATTGGCCCGTCTGGCTATAGTTGCTGCGAGTATGGTGGGGACAGGGGGGATGGTGAAGCGTGGCATGATATCGCGCTAAAACAGATAGTTATGGCAATTGAGAGGGTCTCCTGCCTGAAAAAATGTGCGAATTTCCGCGCATTGATTTCTATCATTGTGTGATATCTCGCCCGCATGGAGATAGGGACGACTCGCCTTCCGCGCCGCCTGGCGCTCGTCGCGGCAATTGGATTGGCGCTGGTCGCGCTGGTCGGGTTCGGCGCGTCGCGCTGGGCACGGGGGCAGGCGGTCGCGACGACCGATGCGGCGGCGGCGGAGCTGGCGCGCGCCAACGCCGGGCTGTTGACCAGCGAGCTGCAAAAGTTCCGGTTGCTTCCGCTCGTGCTCACCGAATATCCCGATGTACCCGCACTGCTCGAAGCGCCGACGGCGGCGGTCGCCGGGCGGGTCAATGCGCGGCTTGAGCTGCTCGCCGAGCGAACCGACGCGGCGGCGATCTATGTCATCGATGCACAGGGCAAGACCGTCGCGGCGAGCAACCATCGCCTGCCGACCAGCTTTGTCGGCCAGAACTACGGATTTCGTCCCTATTTCCGTGACGCCATGCGCGACGGCAGCGCCGAGCTCTTCGCGCTCGGAACCGTCAGCGGGGTGCCGGGCCTGTATCTTGCCCAGCGGATCGGTAGCGCGGCGCGCCCGTTGGGCGTCGTCGTGGTCAAGATCGAGTTCGAGCGCGTCCAGTCCGCCTGGGCGGGGCAGCAGGGGGCGACAATCGTCACCGACCGGCACGGAGTAGTGATCGTCACCGGTCGCCCCGACTGGCGTTTCCGCACCCTCGCGCCGCTCTCCTCCGCCAGTCGTCAGGCGATCCGCACCACCCGCCAATATGGCAGCCTTCCGCTCGACCCGCTGCCGTTGACCATCGATGGCGCGGATGTGGGCGAAGGCGACGCGGCAGGGGATCGTCGCGTTGCGTCGGTCGCCGCTCCCCTGTCCGGTGCGCGGCTCCATGTCCTGATGCCGCTCCGCCCCGCGCTCGTCAGTGCCAACGCCAATGCCCGGCTCGTCACACTCGCTGCCTTCGTATTGATCGTCGGAGCGCTGTTGCTGTTGTGGCGCGCACGTGAACGGCAACTGCTCCAGGACGCCGCCCGTGCGGCGCTTGAAACCCAGGTTGCCGAGCGTACCGCCGAACTGCGCGACACCAACCGTCAGCTTGAGGCCGAAAGCGCCGAACGCGCGCGCGCGGACCAGCGCTACCGCGCCGCGCGGGAGGAGTTGGCGCAGGCCAGCCGCCTCGGCTCGCTTGGCCAGATCACCGCTGGCGTCGCGCATGAGATCAACCAGCCGGTCGCGGCGATCCGTACCTTTGCCGATAATGCGCGCCAGCTGCTCAACCGGGGCGATGCGGCTCGGGCGACCGACAATCTCGGCCGGATCAGCGCATTGACCGAGCGGATCGGCGCGATCACCGGCGAGCTGCGCAGCTTTGCGCGCAAGCGGACGCCCGAAGTCGGCGCGGTCGAGATCGGATCGGCGATCGACTCGGCCATGCTGTTGATCGGCGACCGCGTCCGCGCCGTCGGCGTTGCGCTGGATCGAACCGGGGACCCTGCGATCCGCGTCATCGCGGACCGCGTGCGGCTGGAACAAATTCTGATCAACCTTGTCCAGAACGCGCTCGATGTGCTCGCCGGGCAATCCGACCCGCGCATCTCGATCGCGGTGGAGGGGCAGGAGGACCGCGCGCGTATCGTCGTGACCGACAACGGACCTGGCGTGCTCGCAGACTTGCGCGACCAGCTTTTTACCCCCTTCGTCACCGGGCGTGAGGAGGGGCTCGGCCTCGGCCTCGCCATCTCGCGCGATATTGCCCGCGATTTCGGGGGTGAACTGACCTTGGCTGAGACGACGGAGGGCGCGCGGTTCGAGCTGACGCTGTTGCGCGCATGATTGCCGAAGCCGATCAGACCGTCTTTTTCGTCGATGACGACGCCCAGCTGCGCGAGGCGAATGTCCAGACGCTCGAACTGGCGGGGCTGCCGGTGCGGGCCTTTGCCGATGCAGCCTCGCTGCTCGCCACGATCGGTCCAGACTTTGCCGGCGTAGTCGTCAGCGACATCCGGATGCCCGGGATGGACGGGCTGCAGCTCTTCGCCCGCCTGCGCGCTCTGGATGTCGAACTGCCGGTCATCCTCATCACCGGCCATGCCGATGTGCCGATGGCGGTCGGTGCACTGCGTGACGGCGCGTTCGATTTCCTGTCCAAGCCGTTCGCGGCAGATCACCTCGTCGCCGCCGTCCGCCGCGCGCTCGCGCATCGCCGGCTGATCCTCGACAACCGTGCACTTCGCGCCGCTGCCGCCAGCCCGCCGGACAGCCCATTGATCGGTGACAGCCCGGCAATCGTGCGGTTGCGCGAAAGCGTCGCGCAAGTCGCCCGCGCCGAGGTCGACGTGCTGATCGAGGGAGAGACCGGAACCGGCAAGGAACTCGTCGCGGCAATGCTTCACCGCGCCTCCCCCCGCGCCGCGCGCACCTTTGTCGCGGTCAACTGCGCAGCGCTGCCCGAGGCGCATGCCGAGATCGAGCTGTTCGGCCACGCCGCCGACGCCGTACCGCATGGCCGGTTCGAACGTAGCGGCCGGATCGAGGCGTCGAGCCGGGGCACGTTGTTCCTCGACGATATCGACGGCATGCCGCTCGACGTCCAGCCGCGCCTCCTGCGCGTGCTGGAAGAGCGCGAGGTATTGCCGGTCGGTGCCGAGCGTCCGATCCCGCTCGACTTGCGCGTCATCGCGTCGGCGAAGCGCGATTTGATGGCGCTATCGCGGGAAGGGGCGTTTCGCAGCGACCTTTATTTCCGGCTCAACGTCGTGCGGCTGTCGATCCCGCCCTTGCGCGAACGCCGGTCTGATATCGGCCAGCTGTTTGCCGCCTTCGTCGCCGAGGCGGTGGCGCAGACCGGGCAGACGGGATTCCGCATGACCGACGCGATCCGCCGCCATTTGCTCGACCATGACTGGCCGGGCAATGTGCGCGAGCTGCGCAATTTCGCGTTCAGTGCGGTGCTTGACCTGGTCGACGGCACCGGCCCCGTCGCGGCGAGCCAGAGCCTGCCCGATCGCGTGGCGGCCTATGAGGCGATGCTGCTGCGCGAAGCGTTGCAGGCGACGCGCGGCAATGTCGTCCGCGCGATCGAACTGCTCGGCATTCCGCGCAAGACCTTTTATGACAAGATGGCTCGCGCTGGCCTGGCGGCGGCCGACTTTCGGAAGGGACGTTGAGGCTGGTACGGGCGGGGGGACTTGAACCCCCACGGGCCTTGCGGCCCAACGGATTTTAAGTCCGGTGCGTCTACCATTCCGCCACGCCCGCAGGATGAGCTGGCTCTATCCGTCTCAGGTTGATGTGCCAAGCACTTAGGCCGGGCACAGCGCTCAGACGTTGAGACGGACGCGCATTTCCTTGCCGGGCTTGAAATAGGGGACGCGCTTCGCATCCACATTGACCGCTTCGCCGGTGCGCGGGTTGCGACCGGTGCGGGCATCACGGGCGCGGGTGGAGAAGGCGCCGAAGCCGCGCAACTCGACTCGACCGTCCTCAACCAGACGTGTGGTGATTTCTTCGAAGAAGATATCGACGATCCGCTCGATCTCCCGCGCCGACAGGTCGGGATTGTCCGCGCCGAGCATGTGAACGAGTTCCGACCGAATCATGTGCGTCCCCAGTTTCCGCCGCGGCATGGTGCCGACCTGGCGATGTTAACATGGGTTTACGCGGGGTTTGAGCATCGCGGCAACGGAATATTGCTTGCCGCGACGGAATTTTGAAACAATCGTCTGAAGCCGTTGAAAAGACAGGAAACGGGCGGGCGTCGAAACGCCCGCCCGCTGCCCGATCACTTCTTCTCTTCGCGCGCCTTGAGCGCTTCGCCGAGAATGTCGCCCAGCGACGCGCCCGAATCGGACGAGCCATACTGCGCCACCGCCTGCTTCTCTTCGGCGATCTGCATCGCCTTGACCGAGAAGGTCGGCTTCTTCGAACGGTCGAGGCCGGTGACCATCGCGTCGAACTTCTGGCCGACCTGGAAGCGCTCCGGACGCTGCTCGTCGCGGTCGCGGCCAAGGTCGGTGCGCTTGATGAAGCCGGTCACGCCATCGTCGCCCACCTGGACTTCGAGACCCGCGTCGCGGACTTCGAGCACGGTCACGGTGACCACCTCGTTCTTGTTGACGCGCGAACCTGCGCCGCCTGCTGCCGGGGTCGGCACGCCACCGCGCTCAAGCTGCTTCATGCCGAGGCTGATGCGTTCCTTGTCCGGCTCGACCGCCAGGACGACGGCCTTGACCATCTCGCCCTTGCGATGCAGCGCCAGCGCGTCCTCGCCCGAAATGCCCCACGCGATGTCCGACATGTGCACCATGCCGTCGACGTCGTTGTCCAGGCCGATGAACAGGCCGAATTCGGTGGCGTTCTTGACTTCGCCCTCGACTTCGGTGCCGACCGGGTGCGCAGCCGCAAAGGCTTCCCACGGATTCTGCTGGGCCTGCTTGAGGCCAAGGCTGATGCGGCGCTTGTCCTGATCGACCTCGAGCACCATCACATCGACTTCCTGGCTGGTCGACACGATCTTGCCCGGATGGACGTTCTTCTTGGTCCAGCTCATCTCCGACACGTGGACAAGACCCTCGATACCGGCTTCCAGCTCGACGAAGGCGCCATATTCGGTGATGTTGGTCACGCGACCGGTCAGCTTCGCGCCGACCGGATACTTCGAACCGGCACCATCCCAAGGATCGCTCTCAAGCTGCTTCATGCCGAGCGAGATACGCTGGGTGTCGCGGTTGATGCGGATGATCTGAACCTTGACGGTGTCGCCGATGTTCAGGACTTCCGACGGGTGGTTGACGCGCTTGTAGCTGAGGTCGGTGACGTGCAGCAGGCCGTCGATGCCGCCCAGGTCGACGAACGCACCGTAATCGGTGATGTTCTTGACGACGCCGTCGATCACCTGACCCTCGGCGAGGCTCAGGATCAGGCCCGAACGCTGCTCGGCGCGGTTCTCTTCGAGGACGGCGCGACGCGACACGACGATGTTGCCGCGCTTGCGGTCCATCTTCAGGATCTGGAAGGGCTGCGGCAGGTCCATCAGCGGCTGAACGTCGCGGACCGGACGGATATCGACCTGCGAACCCGGCAGGAACGCCACGGCGCCCGACAGGTCGACAGTGAAGCCGCCCTTGACGCGGCCGAAGATCACGCCCTCGACGCGGTTGCCCTGGCTGAATTCGAGCTCCAGCGTGTCCCATGCGGCTTCGCGGCGGGCGCGGTCGCGGCTGAGCATCGCTTCGCCGTTCGCATTCTCGACGCGGTCGACATAGACCTGGACTTCGTCGCCGACCTTCAGGTCGGCCTTCTGGCCCGGCGCTGCGAATTCGCGCAGCGGCACGCGGCCTTCGCTCTTGAGGCCCACGTCGATGACGGCGAGATCGTTTTCGATGCCGGTGACGGTGCCGATGACAACGCGGCCTTCAAAGCTTTCTGCGCCGCCGAGCGTCTGGTCGAGAAGCGCGGCGAAATCGTCGCGCGTGGGGTTTGCCGTAGAGGCCATAAAGGGTTCAGTCCTAACTATCGTTTTTCCGGCCGGCTGGTTGGATCCAGCGGTCTTTTAGGCCGAAATGCCGCGGCGGCCGAATGCCGGTCGCGGCATTCCGCAAACAGCCAAGGGGAGGGAGGAAACCGCTCTTTCCGAAAAAGCGAAAACGGCGCGTAGGCGTCAACGCCCCGCGCTTCCCTCCACAAGCACCGCTCGCAGAACGGGCGCGCCATAGACGGCGATTGCCCGAAAGGCAAGGAAATCTGGCAATTGCGCCCCGCACCCCGCTTACCGTTTGTTTACCACGCGTCGTCATGGTGCGGACCCAATACAACCTGTGGGGGAGAGGGCGTATGGTAACGGTAACAGTACCGGCCGCAGACGTGCAGGGGCGTGTCGTGGCATCCATTCCGGGGCAATATGAAATCGTCCGCGACGATCGTCTGGGCCTGATCCGGATCAGCTGCACCGGCCTGCGCCTTGGCGAAGAGGTCGATCGTTACCTCGCCGTGCTTGGGCCGATCGTCAACGACGTGCGCGCCTGCCATGGCCGCGTGCGCGTCCTTGCCGACCTGCGCAACGCGCCGGTCCGGACGCAGGAGGCGGCAGACCGGATGCGCGCGGGCAATCTGCGGCTCTATCGCGCCGGCGACCGCATCGCCTTGATCGTCGAGTCCAGCCTGCTCAAGATGCAGCTGCGGCGGACTTTGGTCGAGTATCAGAACATCTTCGTGTCGCCGAATGCGGCCGAGACCTGGGTTACGGCTGACGTCTGACCGGATGCCCGCCGTCCCCTGAAAGAGGGGGATCGGGGACGGCGAGCAAAATGATCAGGCGCTTATGCGCTCCACGCCTGGAAGGGCAGGTCGAGATCGTCGGCAACCGCCTTGAACGCGATCTTGCCCTGATAGACGTTGAGGCCGTTCGCGAGATGCGGATCTGCGGCCATTGCCTTTTCCGCCCCCAAATTGGCGAGCTTCATCACGAACGGCAGCGTCGCGTTGTTGAGCGCGAAGGTGCTGGTGCGCGCCACCGCGCCGGGCATGTTGGCGACGCAATAATGGATCACGCCATCGACTTCATAGACCGGGTCTTCATGCGTCGTCGCATGGCTGGTCTCGAAGCATCCGCCCTGATCGATCGCGATGTCGACGAGAACGCTGCCGCGCTTCATCGTCTTGAGCATCTCGCGCGTCACCAGCTTCGGTGCCGCTGCGCCGGGAACCAGCACCGCGCCGATCACCAGATGTGCGTTGGCCACCGCCGCCGCGATCGCCGCCTTGCTGGCATAGGCGGTCTTGATCTGGCTGCCGAAATGCATGTCGAGTTCGGCGAGGCGGGTGTTGTTGATGTCATAGATGGTGACGTCGGCGCGCAGGCCGGTCGCCATCTGCGCCGCATTGATGCCCGACACGCCGCCGCCAAGGATCGCGACGCGCGCAGGAGCGACGCCGGGAACGCCGCCCAGCAGCACACCGCGTCCACCCTGTTCCTTCTCAAGGTAATGCGCGCCGACCTGAACGGACATGCGGCCCGCAACCTCGCTCATCGGCTTGAGCAGCGGCAGGCTGCGGTCGTTGGCGGTCACGGTTTCATAGGCGATGCAGGTCGCGCCGGACTTCATCAGCCCTTCGGCCTGCGGCTTGTCCGCGGCGAGGTGGAGATAGGTGAACAGCGTGTGGCGCGGTTCGAGCAATGCGATCTCGCTCGGCTGCGGCTCCTTGACCTTCACGATCATGTCGCTCTGCGCGAACACTTCGGCCGGAGTGCCGACGATCCGCGCGCCCGCCGCCATGTAATCGGCGTCGCTGAAGTCGATGCCCATGCCGGCGTTGCTCTGGACGATCACCTCATGCCCGGCGGCGCTGAGTTCGGCGACGAGCGGCGGGGTCAGGCCCACGCGATATTCGTGATTCTTGATTTCCTTGGGGACACCGACGCGCATGGACACTCTCCGAATGATTTTGTTTCGGGGTGATCGTAGCGCAGGTTGCCACCGCAAATCCCTGCAAACTCATGCGCTGTTCAACGGCTTCATGCACGTTTATGACGTGGGAAGATCTTCAGCGGGAATTTTGTGCAAGATGGATCGAATCGACGGAGCAATCCTGAAACTGCTCGCACAAAACGCCCGCGCGCCGGTGAATCAGATCGCGGGCGAGGTCGGCCTGTCCCCCTCGGCCTGCACCCGCCGCATTCAGGCGCTGGAAGCATCGGGGCATATTCAGGGCTATGCAGCACGGCTCGGGTTGCGGCGGCTGGGCTATAGTGTGACAGCCTTTGTCGACATTACGCTGGGGACCGAAGTCGACGAGGACCTCGCCCGGTTCGAGGCTGCGGTTGGCCAGATCGACGGGATCGTCGAATGCGCGCTGGTGTCGGGCGGCTATGACTATCGGCTCAAGATACTGTGCCGTGATCTCGACGACTATGAGCGACTCCACCGCGAAAAAATGGGACGTCTGCCCGGGGTGGTGAAGATCAGCTCCAGCTTCGTCCTGCGATCGGTCCCGACGCGGAGTGAGGCGGATGCGCTGTTCGTAGGGGCGGACTAGGCGGTTGCGGGGCGTGCAGTTGCTACCCCATGCTGCACGTGCTAACCGCCCGCGCTGTTTCAACGGACAGGCATTGGTCGCATGACCCCTCGCTATCTCGCCACGGCACGCAAGTTCCTCCCGTGAGCGAGCCCAACGGTAGCCCCGAGCCGGCGGCCGACTCGACCCCCACCGACCAGCATCACACGCATGGCCGCGAGGCTGCGCTGTGGAAGCTCGCGGTCGGCGCGATCGGGATCGTGTTCGGCGATATCGGCACCAGTCCGCTCTATGCGTTCAAGGAAACCTTCGCGGGGCACCATCCCCTCGCGCTGGACCAGGAACATATCATGGGCGTCATCAGCCTGATGTTCTGGTCGATGATGGCGGTGGTGACGCTGAAATATGTCAGCATCATCATGCGCGCCGACAACAAGGGCGAGGGCGGGAGCCTCGCGCTGCTTGCGCTGATCAATCGGTCGAGCGGGCAGAAGCGCTGGACCGCAGGGATCGTGATCCTCGGCGTGTTCGCCACCGCGCTCTTCTATGGCGATTCGATGATTACGCCCGCAGTTTCGGTCCTGTCGGCGGTTGAGGGGATCGCGGTTGCCGCGCCGACCTTCTCGAACTGGATCCTGCCAATTGCGGTGGCGATCCTGGTCGCGCTCTTTTTCGATTCAGCGCACCGGGACCGCGCGGGTTGGCGCGATGTTCGGGCCGATCATGCTTGGCTATTTTGCCACGATCGCGACGCTCGGCACGCTCAGCGTGATCAAGACACCCGAAGTCCTCTGGGCGCTGCTGCCGAGCTATGCAGTCCATTTCTTCGTGATTGACGGCTTTGCAGCTTTCCTTGCGCTCGGGTCGGTCGTGCTGGCCGTGACGGGCGCCGAGGCGCTCTACGCCGATATGGGACATTTCGGGCGCAAGCCGATCCGCGTGTCGTGGCTGTGGTTCGTGCTGCCCGCGCTGATGCTCAACTATATGGGGCAGGGGGCGCTGCTGATGCGCGACGCCAGCGCGCTGCAGAGTCCGTTCTATATGCTCGCGCCGGAGTATCTGCGGCTGCCGCTGGTCGGCATCGCGACGATGGCCGCGATCATCGCGTCGCAGGCGGTGATCACCGGTGCCTTTTCGGTGACTCAGCAGGGTATCCAGCTCGGCTTTATTCCGCGCCTGCGGATCAGCCATACCAGCGCGGATACCGCAGGCCAGATCTACATCCCGCTGATCAACTGGGCGTTGATGATCGCGATCATCCTGCTTGTGCTGACCTTCCAGACCTCGTCCAACCTGACCGCCGCCTATGGCATCGCGGTGACGGGCGCGATGCTGATCGACAATTTCCTGATCGCGGTCGTGCTGTTCGGGTTGTGGAAGTGGAAGAAGCGCTATGCGGTGCCGCTGCTCGCGCTCTTCTTCGTCGTCGACCTCGCCTATTTCAGCGCAAACCTGACCAAGGTGCCCGATGGTGGCTGGTTCCCGCTGCTGGCGGGTGTGGTGATCTTCACCCTGCTCACCACCTGGGCGAAGGGCCGCCGCCTGATGGTCGAGCGGATGCGTGAGGCGGCGATGCCGATCAAGGTGTTCATCCAGTCCGCCGCCAGCTCGGCGACGCGGGTGAAGGGGACGGCGGTATTCATGACCTCGACGCCGGAAGGCGTGCCGCACGCGCTGCTCCATAATTTGAAGCACAACAAGGTGTTGCACGAGCGGGTGATCCTGCTGACCGTCAAGATCGCCGACCAGCCCTATGTCGACGAAGCCGATCGCGTACATCTCGACGATCTCGGGCAGGGGTTCCACCGGATGAAGATCCTGTACGGGTTTATGCAGGAGGCCGACGTTCCGGCGGCGCTGGCCGCGTGCAGCGCGTGCGGCGGGGCGTTCAACATGATGGACACCAGCTTCTTCCTGTCGCGCCAGACGTTGCTGGCGTCGGACAATCCGGGGATGAAGCTGTGGCGCGAGAAGCTGTTCGCGTGGATGCTGCGCAACGCCGAAAGCGCGATGGAATTCTTCCGTCTGCCCACCAATCGCGTGGTCGAGCTGGGGAGCCAGGTGGAGATTTGAGGGCGTTTGTTTACGCGGCAATGCCGCGGCGGCACCAGCCCGCTCCCCCACCCCGCCACCCATATCATGCTACCGCTGGGTGGCCGGGTGGGGGAGCGGGCTGGTGCCGGAGCACATCATGACTTCGGCACCTGTCATCGTGTCGGCGCTGTTCGGGCGGCAGGATCAGGCCGCGTTCGACGCGCTGCGGCGGGAGCATTTTCCGCCGTAGCGCAACGTCCTCGCGGCGCATCTGACGCTGTTCCATCACCTGCCGCCATCGGCGCTGGACGAGCTCAAGCACCGGCTCAACGCGGCGACGCGCGGCGTGCGTGCGCCGGCGGCGCGGGCGGCGGGGCTGATGTCGCTGGGGCGGGGCGTGGCGATCAGGATCGAGTCGCCCGGCCTGATCGAAATCCGGCGCGATCTGTGCGCGGCATTCGCGGGGTTGCTGACCCCACAGGACGCGGGCGGGTGGCGCCCGCATGTCACGATCCAGAACAAGGTGGCGCCGTCGATGGCAAAGCTGCGGCTTGGCGCGCTCAGCAAGGATTTCCAGCCGCGCGAGGTCGAGATCGCTGGCCTTGGCGCATACTATTATCGCGGCGGGCCATGGGAGCCGATTTCCCGCCACATGTTCGCTTGACCGGCCCGAAAACCCTGCCTATGTGCGCCGCTCTCGCCCGAAGGGGCCGCCTGGCATGGCGGAGTAGCTCAGTTGGTTAGAGCACGGGAATCATAATCCTGGGGTCGGGGGTTCAAGTCCCTCCTCCGCTACCATGCCATTATCCCCCCGCATCGCGGATTGTCTCCATCGCGACGAAGGTCGATGTGCTCGCGACATGCGGCAGGCTGGAGATGCGTTCGCCCAGCACTTCGCGATAGCGACGGATATCCGCCGTGCGGACCTTGAGCAGATAGTCGAAGCTGCTGGCGATCATGTGGCATTCCTCGACCTCGGGGATCCGCAGCACCGCCGCGCGGAACGCCTCCAGCGCATCCTCGCGCGTGTCGGACAGCTTGACCTCGGCGAAGGCGACGTGGTCGAGGCCGAGGCGCGCGGGGTCGACGATTGCGCGGAAGCCGCGGATCACACCGCTGGCGATCAGCCGCTTTACGCGCACCTGGCACGGCGTTTTTGACAGGCCGACACGGGCGGCGAGATCGGTGATCGAGATGCGGCCATCGACCCGCAAAATCTCGACGATCTTGCGGTCGAACAGGTCAAGATCGCTGTGATCGAGGATGTGAGCGCGCATTTCGCCTGCCAGATCGCCAAAATGAAGGCGAAATGCCAAGCATGGCGCGTTTCAAAAGTCCATCTGCCGCGACACTTTTTGATAGGATGCGCGGATGACCCAGCCCTTCGCCGATTTCGCTCCGCCCATTCGCCCCGCCACGCCGCTGCGCGCCGCGATCACCGCCGCCTATCGCCGCCCAGAGCCCGAATGCCTCGCCCCGCTGATCGAGGCAGCGACGCTGCCTACGGGCACCCGCGAGGCGGCCCGGGCGACCGCGACTGGGCTGATCACGGCGCTGCGCGCGAAGCACAAGGGCACCGGGGTCGAGGGGCTGGTGCAGGAATATGCACTGTCGAGCCAGGAGGGCGTCGCGCTGATGTGCCTGGCCGAAGCGCTGCTGCGCATTCCCGACGCGGCGACGCGCGACGCGCTGATCCGCGACAAGATTTCGGATGGCGACTGGAAGAGCCATGTCGGCGACGGGCGGTCGCTGTTCGTCAACGCCGCGACCTGGGGGCTGGTGGTCACGGGCAAGCTGACCGGTAGCGTCAACGATGCCGGGCTGGCGGCGGCGCTGACGCGGCTGATCGCGCGTGCGGGCGAGCCGGTGATCCGGCGCGGCGTCGACATGGCAATGCGGATGATGGGCGAGCAGTTCGTGACCGGCGAGACGATCGCCGAGGCGCTGAAGCGCGCCCGCCCGCTGGAGGCGCGCGGATTCCAGTATAGCTATGACATGCTGGGCGAAGCGGCGACGACGATGGCGGACGCCGACCGCTATTATCGCGATTACGAGAATGCGGTGAACGCGATCGGCACGGCGTCGCCGGGGCGCGGCGTGGTCGGCGGGCCGGGGATTTCGATCAAGCTGTCGGCGTTGCACCCGCGCTATGCCCGCGCACAGGCCGGGCGCGTGATGGCGGAGTTGCTGCCGCGGGTGAAGGCGCTGGCGGTGCTGGCGAAGTCCTACGACATCGGCTTCAACATCGATGCGGAGGAGGCCGACCGGCTCGAACTGTCGCTCGACCTGCTCGAAAGTTTGGCGCTGGATCCCGATCTGTCGGGCTGGGACGGGCTGGGGTTCGTGGTGCAGGCTTATGGCAAGCGCTGTCCGTTCGTGATCGACTGGATCATCGACCTCGCCCAGCGTGCCGGGCGGCGGATCATGGTGCGGCTGGTCAAGGGCGCGTACTGGGACGCGGAGATCAAGCGGGCGCAGGTCGACGGGCTGCCCGATTTCCCGGTCTATACCCGAAAGGTGCATACGGACGTCGCGTATATCGCCTGCGCGAAGAAGCTGCTCGCGGCCAAAGCCCATGTGTTCCCGCAATTCGCGACGCACAACGCGCAGTCGCTGGCGACGATCTATCACCTTGCCGGGCCGGACTTTACGATCGGCGACTATGAGTTCCAGTGCCTGCACGGCATGGGCGAGCCGCTCTATGACGAGGTGGTCGGTTCGTCGAAGCTGAACCGTCCGTGCCGCATATATGCGCCGGTGGGGACGCATGAGACTTTGCTCGCCTATCTCGTGCGCAGGCTGCTGGAGAACGGGGCGAATTCCAGCTTCGTCAACCGCATCGCCAATCCTGAAGTATCGATTGCCGAGCTGGTCACCGACCCGGTCGAGGTGGTGACCGCGATGGACGCGCCCGGAAGCAAGCACCCGATCATCGCGCTGCCCCGCGACCTTTATGGTGCTCGGACCAATTCGTCGGGGATCGACCTGTCCGATGAGACCGCGCTGGCTGCACTAGGCGATGCGTTGCGGGAGAGCGCGGACATCGGTTGGCTGGCTCAGCCTGCGAGTGGTTTGGGCAAGTCGCGTCCGGTCGCTAACCCGGCTGACGCGCTCGATATTGTTGGGACGGTGGTCGAGACGAGCGCAAAGGCCGCTGCGGACGCGGTGAAGAGCGCGCAGACCGTCGCTGCCGATTGGGCCGCTGTGCCGGTCGCCGAGCGCGCCGCCTGTCCTCGACCGCGCCGCGGACATCATGGAATCGCGGATGCAGCTGCTGATGGGGCTCATCATGCGCGAGGCGGGCAAGTCCGCCCCCAACGCGATTGCCGAGGTACGGGAGGCGGTCGATTTCCTGCGCTATTATGCGCAGCAGGCACGCGCGACGCTGGGCGTTGCCCATGCCCCGTTAGGTCCGGTGACCTGCATCAGCCCGTGGAACTTCCCGCTGGCGATCTTTATCGGCCAGGTCGCCGCCGCCTTGGTCACCGGCAACCCCGTGCTGGCCAAACCCGCAGAAGAAACTCCGCTGATCGCCGCGCAGGGCATCGCGATCCTCCACGCGGCGGGGGTTCCGGCGGACGTGGTTCAGCTGATCCCCGGCGACGGCAAGATCGGCGCGGCGCTGGTCGGTGCTGCGGGGACCCAGGGGGTGATGTTCACCGGATCGACCGAGGTCGCACGAATCATCCAGAAGCAGCTTGCCACGCGGCTGGCCAGCGACGGCACGCCGATCCCGTTCATTGCCGAAACCGGCGGGCAGAATGCGATGATCGTCGATAGCTCCGCGCTCGCGGAGCAGGTTGTGGCGGACGTCATCGCATCGGCGTTCGACAGTGCGGGCCAGCGTTGCTCCGCGCTGCGTGTGTTGTGCCTGCAGAATGATGTCGCCGACCGGATCCTGACGATGCTGCGCGGCGCGCTGCACGAATTGTCGATCGGGCGCACCGACAGCCTGTCGACCGATATCGGCCCGGTGATCACCGCCGAGGCGCAGGGCAATATCCTCGCGCATATCGAGAAGATGCGCGCCAGGGGCCGCCGCGTCGAACAGATCGAACTGGCGGGAGAGACCGGGCAGGGGACGTTCGTGCCGCCGACGATCATCGAGATCGACGCGCTGAGCGACCTGGAGCGCGAGGTGTTCGGCCCGGTGCTGCACGTGATGCGTTACAAGCGCCGCGACCTGGACCGGGTGATCGATGCGATCAACGCTACAGGTTATGGCCTGACGTTCGGCCTCCACACGCGGCTCGACGAGACGGTCGAGCATGTCACCCAGCGGGTCGAGGCGGGTAACCTGTACATCAACCGCAACATCATCGGCGCGGTGGTGGGCGTGCAGCCATTTGGCGGGCGCGGCTTGTCGGGGACCGGGCCGAAGGCGGGCGGGCCACTCTATCTGGGGCGGCTGGTGAAGGCGCCGACGGTCCCCGCCGACCTTGCATCCGCAGCGTCCGATCCGGCGCTGCGCGATTTCGCGCTTTGGCTCGGCGATGCGGGCGAGTGCGCGCGCGAAGCGGGCGAGGCGTCGCTGCTGGGTGCTCAGGTCGAGCTGCCGGGCCCGGTGGGCGAGGCGAACCTGTACTCCATCCATCCGCGCGGGCGGGTGTTGCTGTTGCCGCAGACGCGCGCGGGGCTGATCGAACAGCTGTGCGCGGTGCTGGCGACGGGCAACCGCGCGGTGATCGGGAACATGGCCCTGCGCGTCTCGCTCGCGGGGCTTCCCGATCGTGTGGCGCAGCGGATTGACTGGGTCGCCGATTGGGGCAGTGCAGGGCCGTATGGCGGTGCGCTGATCGAGGGCGACGACGCCATCCGTTTGGCCGCGCTGGCCGACATCGCCGCGCTTTCAGGCCCGATCGTGCTGGCGCAGGCAGGAACGTCACGGCTCGACTGGCTGGTCGAGGAGGTCTCGACCTCGATCAACACCACCGCGGCGGGCGGCAATGCGAGTCTGATGGCAATGGCCTGAGGCGACCGGGCAAAAGCGCGGCTTTGGGCCACCCGAGCCGCTTTGTGTTGGCCATCGACGTAGCCGCTGCTAGCCGCACCGGAAAATACGGGAGCGGAAGATGCACTTCGATATCGTGATCGTGGGCGCGGGGCACGGCGGGGCACAGGCGGCGATCGCGCTGCGTCAGGCCAAGTTCGAGGGAACGATCGCGGTGATCGGCGACGAGCCGGAATTGCCCTACGAGCGCCCGCCGCTGTCGAAGGACTATTTCCAGGGCGAGAAGAGCTTTGACCGTATCCTGATCCGCCCGGCCGCCTTCTGGGTCGAGCGCAATGTCGAGATGCTGCTGAACCGCCGCGTCGTGTCGGTCGATCCCGCGGCGCACAGCCTGACCACTGCGGATGGTGCGACAATCGGCTATGGCCAGTTGATCTGGGCGACCGGGGGCAGCCCGCGCCGGATCGGATGTGCCGGCAACGACCTGACCGGCGTCCATACGGTCCGCATCCGCGCCGATGCCGACCGGATGTTGGCGGAGCTGGACGGCGTCGAGCAGGCAGTAGTGATCGGCGGCGGCTATATCGGACTGGAGGCGGCGGCGGTGCTTGCCAAGCTGGGCAAGAAGGTCGTGCTGCTCGAAGCGCTCGACCGGGTGCTGGCGCGCGTTGCAGGCGAACCGCTGTCGCGCTTCTTCGAGGGCGAGCATCGCGCGCATGGCGTCGATGTGCGGCTGGGCGCGGCGGTCGACTGTATCGAGGGGGAGGGCCGGGTGAGCGGCGTGCGGATGCAGGACGGTGAGGTGATCCCCGCGCAAATGGTGATCGTCGGCATCGGCATCATACCCGCCGTCGAACCGCTGATTGCGGCCGGCGCACAGGGCGGCAATGGCGTTGCGGTCGATCACCAGTGCCGCACCTCGCTGCCCGATGTCTATGCCATCGGCGACTGTGCGCTTCACGCCAACCGCTTCGCCGACGACATGCCGATCCGACTCGAATCGGTGCAGAATGCGAACGATCAGGCGACGTTGGTGGCCAAGATTATCATGGGGCAGGACCTGGCCTATGACGCGGTGCCGTGGTTCTGGTCGAACCAGTATGATCTGAAGCTGCAGACCGTCGGCCTGTCGACCGGCCATGACGCGGCGATCCTGCGCGGCGATCCGGCGAGCCGCAGCTTTTCTGTGCTCTATCTGAAAGAGGGCCGCGTGATCGCGCTCGACTGCGTCAACGCGACCAAGGACTATGTCCAGGGGCGCAAGCTGGTGATCGAACGGCTGTCACCGGACCCGGTGGCGCTTGCCGACGCAAGCGTACCGCTGAAGGAACTGGTCGGGTAAGGCGTTGGAGGCCCGAGCCGGAATCGAACCGGCGTGCAAGGATTTGCAGTCCTCTGCGTAACCACTCCGCCATCGGGCCTCGACAGCGAGGGCGCGCTCTGCGCGGCGCACGCGCAACTGTCAACCGCTGTTGCGAATTTTGCGGCGTAGCTTGCTTGGCGAAGGCGGCGGCACGCGATACAAGCGCGCGAGCAAACAAGTGTATTGCATGACTATAACAGTTATGCGAACAGGGCTGGAGTGATGATGACCGCGACCATTGAACCCCAGGGCCAGGAGGCCGCCCGCGCCGCGATGGTAGCGAGCCAGCTGCGCACCAGCGGCGTCAACGACGCGCGCGTGGTCGCCGCGATGGCGCAGGTCGCGCGTGAGGATTATCTGCCCGAATCGCAGCGTGCCTTCGCCTATCGCGACCGTTCGCTCCCGCTCGGCAACGGCCGGGCGCAGAATCCGCCGCTGGCCACGGGCTTGTTGCTCACCGAAGCGCGGATCGTGGCGGGGGAGAAGGCGCTGATCGTCGGCGCAGCGGGGGGCTATGCCGCCGCGATCGCTGCGGAACTTGGTGCGGTCGTGACGCTGGTCGAGGAAGATGTGAATCTGGTGGCGCTGGCGCGGGCCGCGCTGGGCAATGGCGTCACGCTGGTGGAAGGTTCGCTCGCCGCCGGTGCGCCGGCCGGTGCACCCTATGACCTGCTGCTCATCGACGGCGCAGTCGAAGAGATTCCCGAGGCACTTGCTGCGCAACTGCGCGAGGGCGGGCGGGTCGTCACCGGCCTGTCCGATCGCGGCGTTACCCGAATCGCGTCGGGCGTGCGTACCGGCGGCGGCGTCGGCCTAGCCAGCATCGTCGACAGTGAAATTGCCCCCTTGCCCGGCTTTGAAAAGCCGCGCGGCTTCCAGTTCTGAGGAAAGCGAACCTGATGCGATTGAGCCTGATCCTTGCCGGTGTAAGCGTTGCCGGCCTGACGCTTCCCGCGCTGGCGCAGACCACGCCGCCTGCGGCGCAGGCGCCCGCGCCGCAGCCGAACGAGACGCTGCGCGAGGCGATGGTCAAGGCGTATCGTACCAACCCCGATCTGACTGCGGAGCGCGCCAACCTGCGCGCGACGGACGAGAATGTGCCGATCGCCCGCTCGCGCGGGCTTCCGGGCGTAAGCTCGAACGCAGGCTATAACGAGAATCTGTACGATACCGATTCGAGCGGGCTGGCATCGCCGCGCACCGGATCGGTCGGGCTTGACCTCAGCGTTCCCGTGTTTTCGGGTGGCGCAGTACGCAATTCGGTTCGCGCGGCCGAAACTCGCGTCGAAGCGGGCCGCGCGGGTCTGCGCAGCGTCGAATCGGCGCTCTTCACCGATGTCGTCGCGGTGTACATGGACGTGATCCGCGACGAGGCGACGGTGCGGCTCAACCAGCAGAATGTCCGCGCGCTCGACGTCAACCTCCAGGCGACGCGCGACCGGTTCGAAGTCGGCGACCTGACCCGCACCGACGTCGCCCAGTCCGAAGCGCGGCTCGCGCTGGCGCAGAGCCAGTTGCGCGGCGCGGAGGCCCGGCTGATCTCCAGCCGTGAGAATTACATCCGTATCGTCGGCACCGCGCCGGGCGTCCTCGCGCAGCCGCCCGCGCTGCCGGGCCTGCCCGCCAGCCCGGATCAGGCCGTACAGGTCGCGCTGACCGACAATCCCGCACTGGAAGGCGCACGCAAGGCGCGTGAAGCGAGCACATACGACGTGCGCGTCGCGCGTGCTGGCCGCCTGCCGACGGTCAGTGTCGGTGTGGGCGGCGACTATTATAACCGCTTCGGATCGGTGCCCGCATTGGGCGTGAACAACGGCCTCAAAAATGACGGTTTCGCGACCTCGGCTGGGGTCAGCGTCAGCCTGCCTCTGTTCCAGGGCGGTCGCCCGGCGGCGCAGGTGCGTCAGGCGCAGGCGCGCGAATCGGCCTCGATCGAACAGGTCACTGCGACCGAGCGCGCCGTGATCGCGCAGGCACGTTCGGCCTACGCCGTCTATCAGTCCGCGCTGCGAGTGATCGAGAGCAGCCGGGTTGCGGTCCAGGCCAACCAGCTGAGCCTTGAAGGCGTCCGCGCCGAGAACAGCGTCGGGACGCGCACCATCCTCGATATCCTGAACGCCGAGCAGGAGTTGCTCAACAGCCAGGTTCAGCTGGTGACCGCCGAGCGCGACGCCTATGTCGCGGGCTTTGCGGTGCTGGCGGCGATGGGCAAGGCCGAGGCCGAGGATCTGGGGCTCGACGGTGGTCCGCTCTACGACCCGGTCGCCAACTATGATCGCGTGCGTGGCAGCCTGTCCGACTGGCGCGACAACCCCACCCCCGAGGCGGAGGCGACGCGCACCGTCGACACCCCCGCGCAGAACCCGAATGTTTCCGGTCCGATCGATCCCAGCCCGCGCTAATCGGTTGACAGCACCCCTGTATTTCTCACAGGTGGCGGCGGTTGCGATTCCTGGTTAAGGAACGATTATGGGGGACGTGAGCAACGAACCGTCGATGGAGGATATCCTTTCCTCTATCAAACGCATCATCGCCGAAGAGGGCGATGCCGCGACCGCTAGCCGTCCGCGTCGTCCGGCGCGTGCGGCGGCGCCTGCTCCCGCGCCTGCCGATGACGAAGACGAGATCCTGGAGCTGAACGAGCCCGCGCCTAGCGAGCCGCTGCAGCCCGAGCCGCGCCGTGCACCCCAACCCGTGCAGCGCGAGACGCCGCGCGTCGATCTGCGCGACGTGGAACCCGAGCCTCAGCCGGCCGCGCGCGCCGAACCGATCCTCTCGCAGACGACCGCCGAAGCCACGCGTGGCCCGCTCGAGGCGCTGTCGCGCATGGTGGTGAAGCCCGAGGCTGCGCCGGCCCCCGCGCTGCCCGCTGGCGAAACTTCGCTGGAGGCCATGGTGCGCGAGATGATCCGCCCCATGCTGCGCGACTGGCTCGACGCCAATCTGCCGCGCATGGTCGAGGAAATGGTCCAGCGCGAGATTTCGCGGATTGCGGCGGGGCGGGACTGAGTCTTGCCTAAGCCGTCCCGCCCGTTAGAGGGCGGGGCATGAGCGAACTTCCAAAGACCTTCGACCCCGCCGATATCGAGCAGCGCTGGTACGCCTATTGGGAAAGCAACGGGCTGTTCCGGCCGGAACGTCCGGGCGCGCAGCCCTGGACGATCGTCAACCCGCCGCCGAACGTCACCGGCTCGCTGCATATCGGCCATGCGCTCGACAATACGCTGCAGGACATTCTCGTCCGTCATGCGCGGCTGAAGGGCATGGACGCGCGCTGGGTGGTCGGCATGGACCATGCCGGCATCGCGACGCAGATGGTGGTCGAGCGCCAGCTCAACGAACGCCAGCAGAAGCGCACCAACTTCACCCGCGAGGAGTTCGTCGCAAAGGTGTGGGAGTGGAAGGCCGAGAGCGGCGGGGCGATCACCGGTCAGCTGCGGCGCCTCGGCTGTTCGATGGACTGGTCCGACGAGCGCTTCACGATGGACGAGGGCTTTTCGAAGGCCGTGCTCAAGGTCTTTGTCGACCTCCACAAGCAGGGCCTGATCTACCGCGACAAAAGGCTGGTGAACTGGGACCCGGGCCTCGGAACCGCGATCAGCGACCTTGAGGTCGAGACGCGCGAGGTTGCCGGCAAGTTCTGGCACCTGCGTTATCCGCTCGCCGATGGCAGCGGCTTTATCCTTGTCGCGACGACGCGGCCGGAAACGATGCTGGCCGATATGGCGGTAGCGGTGCACCCGACCGATGAGCGCTATGCCGCATTGGTCGGCAAGCAGGTCAAGCTACCGATCACCGGCCGCCTGATCCCGATCGTCGCCGACGAACATGCCGATCCCGAACTGGGGTCGGGCGCGGTCAAGATCACGCCGGGCCATGACTTCAATGACTTCGAAGTCGGCCGCCGCGCCGGAATCGAGGCGCGCGACATGCTCAATATGCTCGATGCCAAGGCGATGCTTTGCCAGACTTCGGACGGGTTGATCCCGGCCGAGCTGATCGGCCTCGACCGCTTCGACGCGCGTGAGAAGGTCGTGGCACGGCTGAAGGACGAGGGTTTCCTCGTTCCCTGGACCGACAAGGACGGCAACGAACACGACGCAGAGCCGCGCAAGATCCAGACGCCGTTCGGCGACCGCTCGGGCGTGGTGATCGAACCGTGGCTGACCGACCAATGGTATGTCGACGCGGCGACGCTGGCGAAACCCGCGATCGAGGCGGTGCGGTCGGGCGCGACCAAGGTCGTGCCGAAGAGCTGGGAAAAGACCTATTTCAACTGGATGGAGAACATCCAGCCGTGGTGCGTCAGCCGCCAGCTGTGGTGGGGGCATCGGATTCCGGCGTGGTTCGCCGAGGACGGCAGCGTCTATGTCGCTGAAAACGAAGCCGAAGCTCAGGCGCAGGCGGGTGAGGGCGTTGCCCTGACGCAGGACGAGGATGTTCTCGATACCTGGTTTTCCTCCGCGCTGTGGCCGTTCGCGACGTTGGGCTGGCCCGAGAATGACGACCCGACGCTCGGCGGGCGTTATCCCAATGATGTGCTGATTTCCGGCTTCGACATCCTGTTCTTCTGGGATGCGCGGATGATGATGCAGGGTTTGCACTTCATGAAAGAAGTGCCGTTCAAGACCTTGTATCTGCACGGGCTTGTCCGCGCCGCTGATGGCGCGAAGATGTCCAAGTCCAAGGGCAATGTCGTCGATCCGCTGGGTCTGATCGACCAATATGGCGCGGACGCGCTGCGCTTCTTCATGGCGGCGATGGAGAGCCAGGGCCGCGACGTGAAGATGGATGAAAAGCGCGTCGAGGGGTATCGCAACTTCGCGACCAAGCTGTGGAATGCGGCGCGGTTCGCGCAGTCGAACGGGATTCGCGCAAGCGAACATGTCGAGGCTCCTCGCGCCACGCTCGCGGTGAACAAGTGGATTATCGCGGAGACGGTGTCCACGGTGCAGGCGATGGACATCGCCTTTGCCGACCATCGGTTCGACGGCGCGGCCAACACCATCTACCAGTTCACCTGGAGCCGCTTCTGCGACTGGTATCTGGAGTTGATCAAGCCGGTGCTCCAGACCGAAGGCGCCGAGGGAGCCGAGGAGACGCGGCAGGTCGCGGGCTGGGTGCTCGACCAGATCCTCGTCATGCTCCACCCGTTCATGCCCTTCATCACCGAAGAGCTGTGGTCGAAGATGGGCGAACGCCCGGATTACCCGATCATCGCCGCCAAATGGCCGATGGCGGATGCGCGCGCGCTCGATCCCGAGGCGGCGCAGGAGATCGACTGGCTGATCCGGCTGGTGAGCGAGCTGCGCGCGGCGCGGACCGAGCTGAACGTACCGCCGGGCGCACGGCTGGCGCTGCACGTGCGCGATGCGCATGCCGACACGCTGGAGCGGCTTGCGCGCCAGAATGCGGCGCTGAGCCGTCTGGCCCGCGTCGACCGCGCCGAGGGCGCGGCGCCGGCGGGCGGCGCATTGCAGATCGTGGTGGACGAGGCGACCTATGTCCTCCCGCTCGAAGGCGTGATCGATCTCGACGCCGAACGCGCGCGCCTGACCAAGGCGATCGCGGCGGCGGAGAAGGAGCGGGATAGCCTCAACGCGCGGCTGTCCAACCCTGCTTTTGCCGAAAAGGCCAAGCCCGAGGCGGTGGAGAAGGCGCGGGCGGACCATGCCGAGAAGTCGGCCGAAGCGGCGCGGTTGGGCGCAGCGCTGGGGCGACTGGGGTAACCATTAATCCTCCCCCGCCAGGGGGAGGTGTCAGCACAGCTGACGGAGGGGAGGAAGCACGACGCTCGAGAGATCGTCGCCGTCCTCCCCCTCCGTCGCCTTCGGCGCCACCTCCCCTGGCGGGGGAGGATTGTGTGCTTGCCTCTCTCAACGCCGGGAGGCATCAGGTCGGGCATGTCCCACTATCCCGCGCTTCGCCTTCGTCGCACTCGCAGTTCGGCCTGGAGCCGGCGGCTTCATGCCGAGACGGTGCTCACCCCCGCGGACCTGATCTGGCCGCTGTTCGTGACGGAAGGCAACGCCGTCGAGGAGCCGATCGCCAGCCTGCCCGGCGTGTCGCGCTGGTCCGTCGACGCGATCGTCGCGCAGGCGAAAGGCGCGGCGGCGGCGGGGATCCCCTGCCTGGCGCTGTTTCCCAACACGCCGCCCGAGCTGCGCACCGAGGATGGCGGCGAGGCGCTCAATCCCGACAATCTGATGTGCCGCGCGATCCGGGCGATCAAGGATGCGGTGCCGGATATCGGCGTGCTGACCGATGTCGCGCTCGACCCCTATACTGCGCATGGCCATGACGGGCTGGTCGATGCGGCGGGCTATGTTCTGAATGACGAGACGGCGGAGGTGCTGGTCGGGCAGGCGCTTAACCAGGCGCGCGCCGGGGCGGACGTGATCGCGCCGAGCGACATGATGGACGGGCGGGTCGGGCTGATCCGCGAGGCGCTGGAGGATGAGGGCTTCGTCAACGTCCAGATCATGGCCTATGCCGCCAAATATGCCTCGGCCTTCTACGGCCCGTTCCGCGATGCGGTGGGATCGCGCGGGCTGCTCAAGGGCGACAAGAAGACCTATCAGATGGACCCCGCCAATGCCGAAGAGGCGCTGCGCGAGGTCGCGCTCGACCTCGACGAAGGCGCGGACAGCGTGATGGTGAAGCCGGGGTTGCTATATCTAGATATCGTCCGCCGCGTGAAGGAGCGGTTCGAAGTGCCGGTGTTCGCGTACCAGGTGAGCGGCGAGTACGCGATGATCGAGGCGGCAGCTGCGGTGGGCGCGGGCGACCGCGACGCGCTGGTGCTCGAAACTCTGATGGCGTTCAAGCGCGCCGGGTGCAGCGGGGTGCTGTCCTACCACGCGCTTCATGCGGCGCGGCTGATGGGCGGATGATCGAGACCGAGCGGTTATTGCTGCGCCCGCCGGTGGAGGCCGACCACCCGGCGCTCTACGCGATGTGGGCCGATCCGGCGGTGATGGCCGATCTGGGGGCGGTCAAGGACGATGCGGCGAGCGCGGCGGCGCTGGCGCGGCATGCGGGGTATCGGCACGAGGGGCTGGGGTTCCTGAGCGTCATCCGCAAGGAGGATAATGCGGTAATGGGCTTTTGCGGGCTCAAGCGCGGCGATCCACCCAACCCGATCGCGGGGCAGGTCGAGGCGGGGTGGATGCTCGCGCGAAGCTACTGGCGTCAGGGCTATGCGCTGGAGGCGATGGTCGCGGTGCTCGACTGGGGCTGGGTCAATCTTGATGTCGCGCACATCGTGGCGATCACCTCGCAGCGCAATGCCGCCAGCCGGGCGATGATGGAGCGGCTCGGCATGACCTATGTCGCGGGGGGGCGATTTCGAGCATCACGCCTTTGCGGCGGATGACCCCTTGCGCCACATCGTCACCTACCGCATCAATCGCCCCGTCAGTATAGCGTGAGAGAAGGGGAGGCGATGAGCGCCGAAGCAGTCGCCGAACCACAGCCGGGCGCGCCCGGATGGCTGAAGGGCGTAGGCGGCCCGCTGTTCGTCGTCACGATCCTGCTCGGCAGCTTCCTGCTGTTCCTGGTCCAGCCGATGATCGCGCGGATGGCGCTGCCGCGGCTCGGCGGCGCGCCCGCTGTTTGGAACAGCGCGATGCTGATCTATCAGGCGCTGCTGCTGGGTGGCTATGCATATGCGCACTGGCTGGGCCGGGTGCCGGTGCGGCGGCAGGCGATGATCCATCTGGCGGTGCTTGCGGTTGCGGCGCTTTGGCTGCCGATCGGGCTGATGGCGATGCAGATGCCGGCGGATGCCGAGCCGGCGGTGTGGGTGCCGTGGTTGCTTGCCGCGTCGATTGGGCCATTGTTTTTCGCGATCTCGGCGCAGGCGCCGTTGCTGCAGCGCTGGTTCGCCGCAGCTTCGGGCGGGCGCGATCCCTACGCGCTCTATGCCGCGTCGAATGTCGGGAGTTTCGGCGGGTTGATCGCCTATCCGCTGCTGGTCGAGCCGGGGATGGCGCTGCATGCGCAAAGCTGGCTGTGGACCGGTGGCTATGCGCTGGTGTTCGTCGCGGTCGCGGCGTGCGCGCTGCTGTTGCCGCGCAAGGTGGCGGACGAGCCGCATGTCCATGCGACCAGTGCGCCGCCGTCGAAGCGGCGCGTGGCGCACTGGATCGCGCTGGCCTTTGTCCCCTCTGGGCTGATGCTGGCGACGTCGAGCTTTCTGACGACCGATATCGTTGCGGTGCCGATGCTGTGGGTGCTGCCGCTGGGCCTGTATCTGCTGAGCTTTACGATTGCGTTCGCGACGCGGCGCGCGGTGGCGGTGGTGCTGACCCGGTTCGCGCCGATCACGATCCTGTTGTTCGGCGGGCTGATGATCGCCGGGCACAACGCCAATCCCGAGCTGAATGCGCTGATGGCGCTGGCGCTGCTGTTCATGGTCGCGGTCGCGCTGCACACGCATATGTACGATCTACGGCCCGAGCCGGATCGGCTGACCGGATTCTACCTCGCGATGTCGGTGGGCGGGGCGTTGGGCGGGGTGTTCGCGGCTTTGGTCGCGCCCTTGGTGTTCGACTGGACCTATGAATATCCGATCCTGATCCTCGCCGCCGGGTTGCTGGTGCCGCAGGAATGGCTGTTGCCGTTCTTTCAGCGGCTCTGGGGTGAACCGGGGCAGGGGCGGCGGGTCCGTATCCTTGCCATTGCGCTGATCGTCGCGCTGATCGTCTGGTTCGGCGTCTCGAAGGGGTCGGACCTTCTTGGCGAGAGGCAGGCCGGGATCCTGTATCTGACGCTGGCGGTGATCGGGCTGTTCACCGTGGGCATGCGGGTACCGTTCATGATCGTGCTGGCCGGCGCGCTGTTCCTGTTCGGCGGGTTCCGCTCGATCGCGATGAGCTGGCAGGGCGATCTGCGGACGCGGTCATACTTCGGCGTCTATACGATCACCGACCTCGCCGATCAGAAGCGGCTGGCGCACGGCACGACGCTGCACGGCGTCCAGCTGGAGGGGAATCCCGAGCGGCTGAAGCTGCCGACTACCTATTATGTCCCCGGATCGGGGGTGGGGCAGGCGATGCAGGCGTTGCCGCCGCTTTATGGCCCCAACGCGCGGGTCGGCGTGGTCGGGCTGGGGACCGGGACGCTCGCCTGTTATGCCAAGCCGGGCCAGTCGTGGCGCTTCTACGAGATCGATCCGGCGGTGGTCGATCTGGCGCGCGGGCCGTTCCGATTCCTTGAGCAATGCCTGCCCGACGCGAAGATCATATTGGGCGATGCGCGGTTGCGGCTGGTGGAAGAGCCGGCACACAGTCTCGATCTGCTCGTGCTGGACGCCTTTTCCTCCGACGCGGTGCCGATGCATCTGATGACGCTGGAGGCGTTCGCGACCTATGATCGCGTGCTGGCCAAGGACGGGCTGTTGCTCGTCCATATCTCGAACCGGTTCCTGTCGCTGGAGCCGGTGGTCGAGCGCGCGGCGAAGCTGGGCGGATGGTCGGCAGCGCAGCTGACCTATCACCCGGCGCTGATCGAGGAGCTGAACGAGGCGGCTACGTCGGACTGGATCGCACTGTCGCGCTCGCCCGAGAAGCTGGCGCAGCTGACCGCACGCGGGGAAGGCTGGCGACGCCTGGAGGGTCGGGCTGACTTTACCCCCTGGACCGACGATTATGCGACGATTCTGCCGGTGTTGCGCAGCCTGAACAAGGATCTGCCCTGAGAGTTACTCGGCCAGGGCATCCTCGAGCGCCTGAACCTTTTCAGTCTGTTCGGCGGCGATGCTGGAAAGTTTGGCGATTGCCGCGTCGAGCGCGGGATAGGGGGGCGTGCCGGCGCTCAGCCGTTCGGCGGCCGTCGCTTCAAGGCTCGTGACGATCGCCACGGTCTCACCGCGCACGCCATTGAGGTCGGCCAGTGCCACCTGAGCTGCGACCCAGCTTTCGCCACCCGGCGCGACCCCGCGCGCAATCGCGACCCGCGATTCGGTTTCCATCGCGAGCGAGCGGAAGCGCGTTGCGATCCTATCGGCTGCAGCGACCTGTTCCGTGATCCGGGACTCCAGCGCTGCGTCGGGCGTCACGACCGGGTCGGGGCGCACCACCTCACCCGCGTCCCGCGATTCGATCGGGCGAGGCAGGAGCGAGGGATAGCCATCGCTGACGGTGCTGCAGGCGCACAGCGCGAGGGGGAGCGCAAGGAAGACCAGGTGTCGCATCGCGGCGGGTGTATGCCGCGAAGAAACTCTGCGCAACGGGCTTGCGTTTCGCGAAAACCGCTTCTATCAGCGCCCCTCCACTGCGCACCCGTAGCTCAGCTGGATAGAGCATCAGACTACGAATCTGAGGGTCGGACGTTCGAATCGTTCCGGGTGCGCCATTCAAAGCCCCGCCATCCCAATGGGTTGGCGGGGCTTTGTTGCTTGTTACCCAAATCGACAAATACATGAATTGGCTTCGTGGAGATCGTGTTAAGCATCTCCATGGCCATTTTTCATAGCTTTGCCTGTCTGATTCGTGGGCATAGCTGGAATCGCAGCCGCGCACGCGAGGGGTATCGAACCTGTCGGCGGTGCAAGCGTCGCGAGCCGGACCCCGGCTATACCCCGCCGACCGAGCGAACCGAATAGCCGGGCCTAGAAGATATAGGGCACTGGCGCGCGGACATCCGGGTCGATCCGAATCTCGCTTGCCGCCGGGGGAAGGCGCGCTGGTCGCACTCCGCGCGCGGGCAGATGCGGCAGCTGGTCCCGATCGGTGTCGCGAGTCCGCCCGGGCGCAGGCCATCGGCATAGACGAACTCGCCCGCATGCGCCTCCTCGCATCCCAGCGCCACGGCATAGCGGCGCGGGGGGCGGTCGTAGCTGGCCGAAGGCTTCACCAGCCCCTTGGCCATGATGACGTAGCGCGCGCCATCGGGCGTCTCCGCCAGCTGAGTCAGGATTCGGTCGGGAATCGCAACCGCCTCATGCACCACCCAGAGCGGGCACGCGCCGCCGAAACGGGCGAATTCCAGCCGCGTCGCCGAGTGCCGCTTGGTGATGTTCCCCGCCATATCGACACGGCAGAAGAAGAAGGGGGTGCCCAGCGCGCCCGGCCGCTGGAGCGTCGAAAGGCGATGGCATGCCTGTTCGAAGCTGGTGCCGAAGCGCTGACGCAGCCGGTCGATATCGTGGCGCAGCGCACGTGCCGCCTCACGGAAGCGGGTGTAGGGCATCAGCAGCGCGCCGGCGGCATAGTTGGCGAGGCCGAGCGCGAGCAGTTCGCGTGCAGCGGGTGTGGCAAGCCCGCTTGCGTCGGCGACCGCGCGCATTTCGTTGGAAAATTCGAGGCGTGCGAGCCTCTGGGCCAGCAGGAATGCGCGGCTTTCGGGCGTCACGACCCCGCTGATCACCAGCCGTCGCGCATCGGGATCGAAGTGCGACAGGCGCGTATCGTCGTCACGTGCCTCATCGATCGCGATGCCGTGCCAGGTGCGCAGCCGATCCTCGATCGCGCGGGGATGGTCGAAGCTGTCTGCCAGCGTCTCCGCCGCGCGGTCGAGCGGATCGATGTAGTTTCCTTCGGCCTGATACCAGTCGCGCACCGCCTCCCATGGCAGCGCGCCCCCGCGCCCGGCACCGCTCTCGACCTTGTCGTCGAGCACGCGCAGCTGCGCCTGGGCGCGCCGCCACGCATCGTGCAGCGCGACCATGCGGCGGGTGAGGCCGGGGTGTTTCTCGACCCCACGCTGCACTGCGGCTTCGTCGAGCGTCCCTGCTGCGATGCTGGTGTCGGTCGCTGCCTCGATCGCGCGGATCAGTTCGGCGGTTCCGTCGTCGCTGCCGACTTCGCCCCATAGATCGGGAAACTCGCGGCTGAGCGCGACCAGCACCGGCGGGGTGAGCGGGCGTTCCTCATTCTCGATCTGCGAGAGGTAACTGACCGAGACGCCGAGCCGCGCGGCGAGCGCCGCCTGGGGCAGGGACAGGCGCTTGCGCAGGTCGCGGACCCGCGTTCCGGCGAAGAGGCGGCGGCGTTGCTCCATGACTTCACCATATATGCGGAGTTGTAAGATGCAACTTCGCAACATTGCATTTGCATGTGCGCGGGTGTCCTGTGCAGGGACGCGGGGCAGGGGGTAGAGCCCAGGGAGCAAGGCAATGTCTTCGACGATCGAGGAACTCGAACGCCGCCGCGCCGCGGCCCGGCTGGGCGGCGGGCAGAAGCGGATCGACGCGCAGCATGCCAAGGGCAAGCTGACCGCGCGCGAGCGGCTGGAAGTGCTGCTCGACGAGGGATCGTTCGAAGAGCTGGACATGTATGTCGAGCATAATTGCGTCGATTTCGGGATGCCCGATCAGGTTGTGCCGGGTGACGGCGTGGTCACTGGCAGCGGCACGATCAACGGCCGCCTCGTCTTCGTGTTCAGCCAGGACTTCACCGTGTTCGGCGGGTCGCTTTCCGAACGGCACGCGCAGAAGATCTGCAAGATCATGGACATGGCGATGAAGGTCGGCGCGCCGGTGATCGGCCTGAACGACAGCGGCGGCGCGCGCATTCAGGAGGGCGTCGCGTCGCTCGCCGGCTATGCCGAGGTGTTCCAGCGCAATGTGCTGGCGTCTGGCGTGGTGCCGCAGATTTCGCTGATCATGGGTCCTTGCGCAGGCGGGGCCGTTTATTCTCCCGCGATGACCGACTTCATCTTCATGGTGAAGGATTCATCGTACATGTTCGTCACCGGCCCGGATGTAGTGAAGACCGTTACCAACGAGATCGTCACGCAGGAGGAACTGGGCGGAGCTGTGACGCATACCACGAAGTCGGGCGTTGCCGATGTGGCGTTCGAGAATGACATCGAGGCGCTGCTGGCGGCGCGCGACTTCGTGGACTTCCTTCCCGCGAGCAATCGCGAGAGCGTGCCCGAGCGGCCGTGCACCGACCCGTGGGATCGTATCGAGGACAGCCTCGACACGCTGATCCCGCCGAGCGCCAACCAGCCCTATGACATGCATGAGTTGATCCGCAAAACGGTGGACGAGGGCGACTTCTTCGAAGTGCAGCCGGCGCATGCCGGCAACATCATCATCGGCTTTGGGCGGATCGAGGGGCGGACCGTCGGTATCGTCGCGAACCAGCCAATGGTGCTGGCCGGGGTGCTCGACATCAATTCGAGCAAGAAGGCGGCGCGGTTCGTGCGCTTCTGCGATGCGTTCGAGATTCCGATCGTGACCTTTGTCGACGTGCCGGGCTTCCTGCCGGGCGTCGGGCAGGAGCATAGCGGCATCATCAAGCATGGCGCGAAACTGCTGTTCGCCTATGCCGAGGCGACCGTGTCCAAGATCACGGTGATCACGCGCAAGGCCTATGGCGGCGCGTATGATGTGATGGCGTCGAAGCATCTGCGCGGCGATCTGAACTATGCCTGGCCGACGGCGGAGATCGCGGTGATGGGCGCCAAGGGCGCGGTCGAGATCATCTTTCGCGGGCGCACGCCGGAAGAGATCGCCGAGAAGACGGCGGAATATGAGGCGCGCTTCGCCAACCCGTTCGTCGCGGCGAGCAAGGGGTTTGTCGACGAGGTGATCATGCCGCATTCGACCCGGCGGCGGATCGCGCTGGGGCTACGGAAGCTGAGGAACAAGAGCCTCGAAAATCCGTGGAAGAAGCATGACAATATTCCGCTTTAGGGTGTGGTGATGGAACTCTTTGCACCATTCTATTTGGCCCTCGGTAGCGGTTTTCTGGCGTTCAAATTGCTTCGTACAAACGAGCGGACGGTGCGCCTTGGTATTGGAGAAGGCGAGGAGTCCTACCCTTGGCTTTGGTGGGCTGGAGTGGTTGGCGGAACCGCTGGTTTTCTCGTTTTTGCGGCATTCGGCATGCTGCTTGTTGCGGAGAAGGTCTGATGACTCCCCGTCGGCTCACCTATGTCCTTTTCACTCTAGCGGGCGCGGTAGCGCTGCTGGCGGGCTGCCAGCAGGAACCCGATAGCGGCAACGCGACCGCGGCGACGCCGTCTGCGACCCCGAGTGCAACCGGTGTGCGCGCCTTGCCTGAGGCGGAACAGCTCAAGCTCGCCTTCCGCACGACCTATGGCAAGGATGGTGCGGCGCAGGTGCAGGAGGACGATGCCGGGGTCATCAACGTGACGCCGGGTCAGTTGCTGTGGATCGGCGACATTGCGGTGCTGCTGAGCCCCGGGGCGAATGAGTCCGACTGTCATGCCTGTTCGGGGGCGCTGGCGATTGCCTATCTCAAGCCTCAGGGCGACGGCTTCGCGGTGACCGGGAAGTGGCCGACGCTGGTGCGTGGCTCGGGCTGGGGTGCGGAGCCGGAATGGCGGGTGACGAATGAGTTCACCGACAATCCCGCCATCTATGTCGAAAGCGGCGACACCGCGCAGGGCTATTCGTGCGGTGGCGCGTCGATCACCGAATTGAAGCCCGACGGGCCGGTCCAGTCGGAGCGCATCTGGCTGTCGGCGTCAAACGAGGGCGCGGTCGATGAGGCGACCGGCAAGACCTTTGGCGGCGAACCGCTGAGCAAGCTGGAGGGCGAGATCGTCGATATCGTGAAGGGCAAGTCGTTCGCGGTGCAGGCGAGCGGGACGGCGAAGTTCGTCGAACGCTATGAATATCGCGATGGCAAGTTCGTCCCGCTTCAGAAGGAGTCGCGGCTGTCGTGCTGAACCCGGGAATGATGCCATGAAACTCGGCCGCCTCAACCATATCGGCGTTGCGACGCCTTCGATTGCGGACAGCATCGCTTTCTATCGCGACGTGATGGGCGCGGGGACGATCCACGAACCCTTCGACCTGCCCGCGCAGGGGGTGAAGGTGTGCTTCGTCGATACGCCGAATACGCAGATCGAGCTGATCGAGCCGCTGGGCGCGGACTCGCCGATCCACGGGTTTCTGGCAAAGAACCCGGCGGGCGGGCAGCATCATGTCTGTTACGAGGTGCCTGACATCCACGAAGCCAAATCGTGGTTCGAGGCTAGGGGCGCGCGGGTGCTGGGTGAGCCGCGGATCGGGGCGCATGGGACGCCGATCTTCTTCGTCCACCCGCGCGACATGGGCGGGGTGCTGACCGAGATCATGGAAACGCCGAAGGGAGAGGCGCATTGACCGACGAGACCGTCCTTTACAGCCTCGACAGTGGCGTCGCGACGATCCGGCTCAACCGGCCCGACCGGCTGAACGCGGTGACGTTCGACATGCTCGACCTGATCCGCGCGTCGCTGCTGCGCGCGGTGAATGAGGGCGCGCGGGCGGTGCTGCTGACCGGGGAGGGGCGGGCATTCTGTTCGGGCGCGGACCTGGCCGGGCGGATGGATCAGGGGCCGGTCGACCCGGCGGAGAGCCTGGAGTTCCACTACAACCCGCTCGCCGAGACGTTGTCGAAGCTGCCGATCCCGATCGTGACCGCGATCAACGGGCCGGCGGCGGGGGCGGGCGTCGGAATCGCGCTGGGCGGCGATATCGTGGTGATGGCGAAGAGCGCCTATCTGCTGCTGGCATTCAGCAATATCGGGCTGGTGCCCGATTGCGGCGCGACCTGGCTGGTCGCCAAGTCGGCGGGGCGGGCCAAGGCGCTGGAGATGGCGCTGCTGGGCGAGAAGATGTTCGCCGATGACGCCAAGGATGCGGGGCTGGTCGCGCGCGTGGTCGCGGACGATGCGCTGATGGCGGAGGCGGGGAAGCTCGCCGCGACGCTTGCCGCCAAGCCGACTGTCGCGCTGGGCCTGATCCGGGCGCAGGTGAAGGCGGCGCTCAACAACACGCTGTCGGAGACGCTGAGCGTCGAGGCGGCGCATCAGCGCATCGCGGGCAAGACCGAGGATTTCCGCGAAGGCGTGATGGCGTTCCTCGGCAAGCGCGCGCCGGAGTTCAAGGGTAAGTGATGATGACGCTGACGATGTGCCAAGCCTCCCTCTCCGCTTGGGAGAGGGAAGGGGCCCGCCCGGCGCAGCCGGGTGGGAAGGGTGAGGGTGACCTCGCGATCGTCACCCTCACCCTTCCGCCGCTGCGCGGCTCCTTCCCTCTCCCAAAGGGAGAGGGAATTTGACCGACAAGCCCACCCCCGCCGACTGGAAGGCGCTGGCCGACAAGGAAGTGAAGGGCCGCGACCTGACGTGGCGCACGCCGGAGGGGATTGACGTCAAGCCGCTGTATACGGCCGAGGACGTGACCGCCGATCCGGGGCTGCCCGGATTTGCGCCGTTCACGCGCGGGGTGCGGGCGTCGATGTATGCCGGGCGGCCCTGGACGATCCGGCAATATGCGGGCTTTTCGACCGCCGAGGAATCCAACGCCTTCTACCGGCGCAACCTGGCGGCGGGGCAAAAGGGGCTGTCGGTCGCGTTCGATCTGGCGACGCATCGCGGATATGACAGCGACCACCCGCGCGTGACGGGTGACGTCGGCAAGGCGGGCGTGGCGATCGACAGCGTCGAGGATATGAAGATCCTGTTCGACGGCATCCCGCTCGACCAGATGTCGGTTTCCATGACGATGAACGGCGCGGTGATCCCGATCCTCGCTTTCTTCATCGTTGCGGGGGAGGAGCAGGGGGTCGACAAGAGCCTGCTCGACGGGACCATTCAGAACGACATTCTGAAGGAGTTCATGGTCCGCAATACCTATATCTACCCGCCCGAGCCGTCGATGCGGATCATTTCGGACATTTTTGCATATACGTCGGCTAAAATGCCGAAATTCAACAGCATTTCGATCTCCGGCTATCATATGCAGGAGGCCGGGGCGACGCAGGTGCAGGAGCTGGCCTTCACCATCGCCGACGGCATGGAATATGTGAAATACGGCGTCGCGTCAGGCCTCGACATCGACAAGTTCGCCGGGCGGCTCAGCTTCTTCTTCGCAATCGGTATGAACTTCTTCATGGAAGTCGCTAAATTGCGGGCGGCGCGGGTGTTGTGGCATCGCGTGATGACGCAGCTGGGCGCGAAGGACGAGCGCAGCAAGATGCTGCGCACCCACTGCCAGACCAGTGGCGTGTCGCTGACCGAGCAGGACCCGTACAACAACGTCATCCGCACCACGATCGAGGCGATGGCGGCGATGCTGGGCGGGACGCAGAGCCTGCACACCAATGCGCTGGACGAGGCGATCGCGCTGCCGACCGATTTCTCCGCGCGCATCGCCCGCAATACCCAGCTGGTGATCCAGGAAGAGACGGGCATGACCAATGTCGTCGATCCGCTGGGCGGAAGCTACTATGTCGAGGCGCTGACCAACGAGCTGGTCGACAAGGCGTGGGTGATTATCGAGCGGGTCGAGGCCGAGGGCGGGATGGCCAAGGCGGTTGCCGCCGGCTGGCCCAAGGCGATGATCGAGGAAGCAAGCGCCGCCACCGCCGCGCGGATCGACCGCGGCGAGCAGGTGATCGTCGGGGTCAACAAATACCGCAAGGCCGAGGAAGACCCGATCGACATCCTCGACGTCGACAACCATGCCGTGCGCGAGGCGCAGGTGGCGCGGATCGCGCGGGTCAAAGCATCGCGCGATGATGCCGCGTGTCGCGCGGCGCTCGATGCGCTGCGTGAGGGCGCGCGGGGCGATGCCAACCTGCTCGAGCTGGCGGTCGCGGCGGCGCGGCATCGCGCGACGCTGGGCGAGATCAGCCTGGCGATGGAGGATGTGTTCGGCCGACACGGCACGGTGCCGACGCCGGTCAAGGGCGTCTATGGCGGCGCCTATGATGCGGACGCGCGCTGGGAGCGGCTGAAGGACGGCGTCGCCGCGACCGAGCGGAGGCTGGGGCGCAAGCCGCGCATGCTGGTCGCGAAGATGGGGCAAGACGGACATGATCGCGGGGCGAACCTCGTCTCCTCGGCGTTCGGCGACCTTGGGTTCAAGGTCGTGCCCGGCCCGCTGTTCCAGACGCCGCAGGAGGCCGCCGAGCTGGCGGTGGCGGAGGATGTCGACGTTGTCGGCGCGTCGAGCCTTGCCGCGGGGCACAAGACGCTGATCCCCCAGCTGATCGGGCATCTGCGCGACGCGGGGCGGCCTGATATCAAGGTGATCGCGGGCGGAGTGATCCCGGCGCAGGATTATCAGGTGCTGCGCGACGCGGGGGTTCAGGCGATCTTTGGCCCCGGAACGAACCTTGTGAACGCCGCTGAAGAAGTGCTTACGCTGCTCGGCCACAATATGCCGCCCGAAGAGGATGCCGCAGAATGACTGCCCGTACCGACTGGACCCGCGAAGAGATCGCCGCGCTGTTCGACCTGCCGTTCATGGAGCTGGTCTATCAGGCCGCGACCGTGCACCGCGCACACTTCGCGGCCAACGAGGTGCAGCTGTCGACGCTGCTGAGCATCAAGACCGGGGGTGCCCGGAGGATTGCGGCTACTGCAACCAGTCCACCCATGCCGAGACGGGCCTGAAGGCGACCAAGCTGATGGATGTCCGCGCGGTGCTGCAGGCGGCGGCGCAGGCCAAGGACAATGGCTCGTCGCGCTTTTGCATGGGTGCGGCGTGGCGCAACCCCAAGGACCGCGACATGCCCGCCATCGTCGAGATGGTGAAGGGCGTGCGCCAGATGGGCATGGAAACCTGCATGACTCTGGGCATGCTGACCGAGGGGCAGGCGGCGCAGCTCGCCGATGCGGGGCTGGATTATTACAACCACAATATCGACACCTCGCCCGAGCGTTATGGCGAGGTGATTACCACGCGGACGTTCGAGGACCGGCTGGAAACGCTGGACCATGTGCGCGAGGCGGGGATCAACGTGTGCTGCGGCGGGATCGTCGGGATGGGCGAGACGCGGGCGGATCGCGTCGGCTTTATCCATGCGCTGGCGACGCTGCCCAAGCATCCCGAGAGCGTGCCGGTGAACGCGCTGGTGCCGGTCAAGGGCACGGTGCTGGGTGACATGCTCCATGACACGCCGCTGGCGAAGATCGACCAGATCGAGTTCGTGCGCACGGTCGCGGTGGCGCGGATCACGATGCCGGAATCGATGGTGCGGCTGTCCGCCGGGCGCGAGAGCATGAGCGATGAGACGCAGGCTTTGTGCTTCATGGCCGGGGCGAATTCGATCTTCACCGGCGACAAGCTGCTGACCACCGGCAATGCCGGGGACGACAAGGACGCGGCACTGTTCGCGCGGCTGGGGATGCGGGCGATGCAGGCTGAGATGAAGGCGGAGCTGGAGGCGGCGGAGTGATCTACCGCCATGACGCCTCTGCGAACGCCAATGTCGATCGACGTGCTTCTGAGTTAGATGCAGTTTCTCAGGCTGTCCCCGTATGGGGCAGGGTGGTGCTGGGCATCATTGGTAGCGTTTTGTGGCTTGGTATCGGGGCGATGGCCTACTTCGTTCTGGTCGTGAGCGGGGCCCTATTCACCCCAGGCTACGGTTGGGTTTCGATCCTCGCACTCGTGGTCTGGCTTCTACCGCTGTCGTTGTTGTGGCGCTGGGCGCTTGTTCCTCATCAGGTGGCAAATCCGGAAAGTAAGTTCTGATGTTCAAGAAAATCCTGGTCGCCAATCGCGGCGAGATTGCGTGCCGCGTGTTCCGCACCGCCAAGCGGATGGGGATTGCGACGGTCGCGGTCTATTCCGATGCCGATGCGCGTGCGCCGCATGTGTTGATGGCGGATGAGGCGGTGCGGCTGGGGCCGGCGCCGGCGGCGGAGAGCTATCTCAAGGCGGAGCTGATCCTTGCCGCGGCCAAGGCGACGGGCGCGGACGGGATCCATCCGGGTTACGGATTCCTGTCGGAGCGCGAGAGCTTTGCCAAGGCGTGTGCGGAGGCGGGGATCGCCTTTGTCGGGCCGCCGGCGAATGCGATCGCGGCGATGGGGGACAAGATCGAGTCCAAGAAGCTCGCCAAGGCGGCGGGGGTCAATGTCGTCCCCGGCTATCTGGGCGAGATCGCCGATACCGACGAGGCGGTGCGGATCGCTACCGATATCGGCTATCCGGTGATGATGAAGGCCTCGGCCGGCGGCGGCGGCAAGGGGATGCGGCTGGCGTGGAGCGAGCAGGACGTTCGCGAGGGCTTTGAGGCGACCAAGCGCGAGGGGCTGGCGTCGTTCGGCGATGATCGCGTGTTCATCGAGAAGTTCATCGAACAGCCGCGCCATATCGAGATCCAGCTGATCGGCGATCAGCATGGCAACATCGTCTATCTGGGCGAGCGCGAATGTTCGATCCAGCGGCGGCACCAGAAGGTGGTCGAGGAAGCGCCCTCGCCCTTCGTCACGCCCGAGATGCGCCGCAAGATGGGCGAGCAGGCGGTCGCGCTGGCGCGGGCGGTTGGATATTACAGCGCGGGCACCGTCGAGCTGATCGTTTCCGGTGCCGACAAGACCGGGGAGGGCTTCTACTTCCTTGAGATGAATACCCGGCTTCAGGTCGAGCATCCGGTAACCGAGGCGATCACGGGGCTCGATCTGGTCGAGCAGATGATCCGCGTGGCGGCGGGGGGAGAAGCTGGCGTTCACGCAGGATGAGGTCACGCTGACCGGCTGGGCGATCGAGAACCGCGTCTATGCCGAGGATCCGTATCGCGGGTTCCTGCCGAGCACCGGGCGGTTGGTGCGCTATGCGCCGCCTGAGGCGCAGGAGACGCCCTATGGCGATGTGGGCGGTGAGGGGTACGTCCGGGTCGACGATGGCGTCGTCGAGGGGGGCGAGGTCAGCATGTTCTATGACCCGATGATCGCCAAGCTGATCACCTGGGGTCCGACGCGCGACGCGGCGGCGGATCTGCAGGTGGCTGCGCTCGATGCGTTCGAGATCGACGGGCTTGGCCATAGTGTCGATTTCCTCTCCGCGCTGATGCAGCATCCGCGCTTCCGGTCTGGCGCGCTGACCACCGGGTTCATCGCCGAGGAATATCCCGACGGGTTCGAAGGCGCTCCTGCCGACGCGGGACTGACGCGACAGCTCGCGGCGGTGGCAGCAGCGGTACACTGGCGTCAGGCGGAGCGCGCGGCGCAGATTTCGGGGCAGTTGGGCGCGAATCCGGCGACTTCATGCGACTGGGTGGTGCGGATCGGTGGGATCGACCATGCGGTGACACTGGGCGATGGCGCGGTGGTCGATGACGTGCTGGTTGCGGGCGATATCGAATGGTCGCCAGGCGATCGGCTGGCAGTGGCGCGATCGGGCGATGCTTCGTTAGCGGTGCGGGTTGCACGGACGCGGGCGGGCTGGACGCTGGCCACGCGCGGGGCGACGCACAAGGTGACCGTCCATTCCCCGCGCGTCGCCCAACTGGCGCGGCACATGATCGAGAAGATCCCGCCCGACATGAGCCGCTTCCTGCTCGCGCCGATGCCGGGGCTGCTGACCCGGATCGAGGTGGGCGAAGGCGAGAAGGTGGAGGCCGGACAGCCGCTGGCGGTGGTCGAGGCGATGAAGATGGAGAATATCCTGCGCGCCGAGAAATCGGGCGTGGTCAAGGCGATCAACTTTGCCGCTGGCGACAGCCTGGCGGTGGATGCGGCGATCCTGGAATTCGAGTAAGGCGCGGAGACGCGCTCTCTACGAAGAAACAGAAGAAGACCCTCCCCACCCTCCCGCAAGCGGGAGGGGCTGAGAAGATGCATCAGGCCATTGGCGGGCTTGCGGGCAGCACTACGGTGATGCGCAGGCCGCCGATCGGGGAGTTGCTCGCCTCGATCCGGCCGTGATGCCCCTCGACGATGGCGCGCGCGGTGGCGAGGCTGCGGCCAGAGCCGCCCGGCGTGTCCTTTGCATTGGCACGGTAAAAGGGCTCGAACAACTGTTGGGCGAGGTCGACGTCGATGCCCGGGGCGTTGTCGTCGACGATCAGTCGCCACGCATCCTTCTGGCTTTCGAGGCCGAGGACGATCCGTCCGCCACGCGGGACATAGCGCATCGAATTTTCGATCAGCGCCCCGAACAACTGCTCGATCCGCTCGGCGTCCCACTTCACCAGGATGGTGTAGGGCGGCAGGTTGCTCGTTTCGAGCCGCACGCCCGCCGCCTCGGCGCGCTTGCCGTGGCTCCAAATCGTGTTGTGGATCAGCGCGCGCGGATCGACATCGGCGAAGCGTAGCGGCAGGCGGCCGAGATCGGCGAGCGCGACCGCGTGGAGGTCCTCGGCCATGCGGGCGAGGCGGTTCTGGTCGGATTCGATCGCCGCCTTGAACTCGGGTTCGGCGGTGAGCGCCTCCTGCAGTTCCGCGAGATGGCCGCCGAGCGAGGCGATCGGCTCGCGCAGCTCCTCGGCGATCATCACCAGCCAGGTGCGGCGCGCGGTCTCGATCCGCTCGAAGCGGTTGGCGATGCGGCGCAGATTGCGCATCGTGCCGACGATCTCACGCGGGCCGTGCTCATCGAAATAGATGTCGCCATCGCCGTCGGCGACCTCATGACTGAGGCGCAGCAGCTCACGCTGCGGCTTCGCCCAGCGCCCGGCGAGCCAATAGGCCGCGCCAAGCAACAGGGCGAGGACGCCTGCCAAGATCGCGCCAATGCCGATATAATGGTCGCGCATCAGCGTGCGGTCGCGGTCGGTCAACAGCGGCGGGCGAACGACGCGCGCGCGCGCAACGGTGCGGCCATCGACCACCACAGGACGCTCGACCAGCGCGGGGCCGGCGGCGGGGCCGGCGAGAAGGCGATCGCCATCGCCGACAAATGCAACGCGATTACCGAGGATCAGGGGGTCGCGGCGGTCGAGGTCGGCGATGATCCGGTCGAATGGCTTGCCCGCCGCCGCCGCTTCACCAGCGAGCGCGGCAAATGTCTCGAGATGCTCGGCGTCGCGATTGCGCAGCAACCGTTCGCTGCTGGTATGGACGTTCCACAGCAGGCCCCCGCCCGCCACGGCCACGATCAGCAATGCCTGCGCCGCCAGCGCCGTGAACATGCCCCGAAACAACCGCACCTTTGTCTCCCCATTCCGGCCGCCCCCACGGCCGTTCAAACTCTATTCGATCCCGGCATCGAGCAGAATCGAGGATTCGTCCGCCGGCCATGAACACCGCGATGGGGCAGAGCGCGAAAAGCACCCATCCGCCCCAGCCCGGATATTGCTCCAGATAATGCGTCCCGCGGTCGACCGCCCCCAGCCCGAGACCATAGATGACGAGGAACGCCTCGAATCGGGTCTTGATCGTGAACAGGCGTTTGATGCGCGCGAACATGCTAGCCTTAACGCAAGAGCCGGGCCAAGTGCGGAATTGGCGGGGTTCGGGTTAAGGCTTATGGTTACCTGTCAATTAACCCGACAGCTCCGAAGGCGCGATCGCAAGGGCTCCGAGTAAAGCTGTTCGGGCCGCTTCGACGCGTGCGATGAGCGTGGGATCGCCAATCTCGTCCTGAGCGATCCGTTCGGGCCAGTGCGCCTCGATCACTGCGGCAATCCGGTCGAGCTTGGTGGCATCGACGAGAAAGCGGGGATCGACCGTCGCGGGATCGGCGACGACGCGCAGGCGCAGGCAGGCGGGGCCGCCGCCATTGGCCATCGACTGGCGGACATCGACCACCTCCAGATGGCGGATCGGGCCATTGCCGGCGACATGGCGCTGGAGCCAGGTCCACACGCTGGGCGTGTCGCGCGCCTCGGTCGGCAGGATGAGGCCGGTCTCGCCGCCGGGCAGCGTCACCAGCTGGGCGTTGAACAGATAGGAGCTGATCGCATCGGCCAGGCTGACTTCAGCTGCGGGTACTTCGACGATCTCGACGCGCGGCAGCAGCTTGCGCAGATCAGCGTAGAACGCATTCTTGTCCGCAAAGGCCAGTTCGTGCGCGAACAGGACATTGGCGTTCGCGACCGCGACGACGTCGTTGTGGAAGGCACCAGCGGCGATGGCTTCTTCCGATTGCTCGACGAACAAGGTGCGGGCGGGGTCGAGACCGTGGCGGCGCGCGACCGCCGCGCTGGCCTCGCGATGCTGGCGCGCGGGGAAGGGGCCACCGCTGACGCCATAGACGAAGATTTCGACGCCGGGTGCATCATGCTCCGGGGCGAGGCGCATATGGTTGGCAGCACCTTCGTCGCCGAACGGGGCGGGGACTGGGCCGTGCACGCGGAAGGCGTCATGCGCAAATGCGAGGTCCAGTTGGGCGAGGGTTTCGGGCCATTCATGGCTGCGATGCGGCATCGTCACGAGGTTGGCGACGCTGAGGTGGCAGCGTCCGTCCGCCGTGTCTGGCGCGGGGGAGACGGTGGCGGCGTTGGCGGCCCACATCGCGGAGGCGGACAGCGCCTGCGCCTGAAGATGCGCCGCGGCGTCGGCGTAGCGGGTGGCGAGACTGTCCAGCCAGCGATGATCGGGGCGGGCGTGGGGCAGTAATATGCCCTGGGTCAGCCCGAGCGCGAGGTTGGCGCGCATCTTGGCGATGCCCTGCAGCGCGGCGGCGCGAGGTTGCGACACCGCGCCCTGATTGCGGGTGGCGGCTAGGTTGCCGTGGCTCAGGCCCGCGTAGTTGTGGCTGGGGCCGATGATTCCGTCGAAATTGATCTCAACGCGGGGCATGGTGGACCTGCTGGCCGGGTTGGACGTTGAGCAAGGCAGCGGCGGCGGGATCGAGCGTTGCGCCCGTGTCGGACCGGCCGATCCGGCCGTGGCACGCGCGGAAGTCGGCGAGCTGGCCGCGCGCGATGATGCTTGCGTCGCCCCCCGGAGCCAGCGCGGCAACCGCTTCGGCGCGGCAGTCGCGGATCGTCATCACATTGTCGGTGCGCGCGGTCATGGTCGGGCCGCCGTCGAAAATGTCGATGTAATTCTCGAACGCGAAGCCTTCATGCTCCAGCATCCGCATTGCCGCGCGGCCCGAGGGGTGGGGGACGCCGATCACACTGCGCGCATGGTCGGTCAGCATCGCGGTATAGACCGGGTGGCGCGGCATCAGGTCGGCGATGAACTGGTTGCCGTGGATCGCGTTGAACTCGTCCGCCTGCTGGAAATTCATCCCGAAGAAGCGGCCCGCGACCCCGTCCCAGAAGGGCGATCCGCCCGCCTCGTCGATCACGCCGCGCAGTTCGGCAAGGATGCGGTCGGCGAAGCGCGCACGGTGCATCGCGATGAACAGATAGCGGCTGCGCGCGAGCAACATACCGAGGCCCCCGGCGCGTTCGCCGGGGTGGAGGAACAGCCCGCCGACCTCGCTCGATCCTTCGAGGTCGTTGACCAGGTTGAGGATTTCGGCGCGAAAGGTGCGATTGAGCGCCTCGCTATGCTTGGTCACCGTACCGATGCGGTAGGAATAGAAGGGCCAGCGCTGGCCGACCTGGGTGAATATCTGGCAGGTGCCGCGCACCTCCTGCGTGTCGGTGTTTTCGAGCACGAGGACGAACAGTTCGTCCTTCTTGGCATCGTCGGTACGCGCAAAGGCTTCGGCGCTGCGTTCGAGCTTGGCCTTCAGCGCCGGTTTCTCAGGCGGGAGATTGGTGAAGCCGCCGCCGGTGAGCTTCGCCATCTCATAGAGATGCTGGAGGTCGTCGGCGCGGGCGGGGCGGATGATGAAGGTCATACGCCACCCTTTTCGATGATGCGCAGGATGGTCAGCGCGGACAATGCCGCGCGTTCGGGCAGGCTGTCGGGGATCAGAAATTCCTCCTGCGAATGAATGGCGCCACCACGTGCGCCCATCGTATCGACGACGGGGACGCCGCACGCGGCGATGTTGTTGCCGTCGCACACCCCGCCGGTGGCCTTCCAGGCGACGGGGATGTCGAGATCGGCACCGGCCTGCTTGACCAGACCGAACAGCCGCTCGGCGCCGGGGTCGAGCGGCTTGGGCGGGCGGTTGAAGCCGCCATGGACATGGACCGCGACGTCGTGCGCGGTGGCGATGCTCTCAGCGAGGGCATGGACCGCTGCTCCGGCGCGCTGGATGGCGTCGGGCGAGGCGGGGCGGAAATTGACGCGCAGGATGGCGAGATCGGGGACGACATTGTTCGGTCCGCCCCCCTCGATCCGCGCCGGGTTGACCGACAAGTCATCGGTCATCAACTGGGACAGGCGCAGCGCGAGATCGGCCGCAGCGACAAGTGCGTTGCGTCCGTCGCGTGGGTTGCGGCCGGCATGGGCGCTGCGTCCGCGCACGACGATCGAGAAATTGCCGGTCCCACCACGCGCGCCCGCCAGCGTGCCATCGGGGAGCGCGGGTTCGTAGGTGAGCGCGGCAACCTTGTTCTTCGCGGCCTGAGCGATCAGCGCAGCGGAGGCGAAGGATCCGGTTTCCTCGTCGGAGTTGATGACGACTTCATAGCCGAAGCGTGCTGAGGCGGGGGTGGCCTCGACCGCGCGCAGGGCGGCGAGCATAAGCGACAGCCCGCCCTTCATGTCTGCGGCGCCGGGGGCATTCAGGCTGCCATCGGGCAGCCAGGTCGCGGTCTGGAAGGGGTGATCGGCGGGGAACACCGTGTCCATGTGGCCAGTGAACAGCATCTGCACCGGTGCATCGGGACGCACGCGCAGGTGGAGGTGGCGGCCATCGGACAGTGACTGGGCCGTGCCGCTGGTGTCGACCATCTCGACCGGGGCGGGCTCGACCAGCGCCAGCTCGCCGGGCAAGGCGGCGAACGCATCGGCGAGCAAATCCGCCATCGTCGCCAAGCCGGTCAGGTTGCGCGTGCCGCTGTTGACCGCGACCCAGCGTTCGACCTGCGCCAGCATCGGCGCGGCGCGGGCCGCCTCGACGGCGGCGGCTTCGATTGCGGTCAGCCCCATGCAGGGGGTGTATCGGCTCCCGCGCGTCGGGTGAACCCCTTGTGGCCGGAAAAGTAACAATAGTTACGAGTTAGAACAATCGCGTGAGCATGTAGAACAGCGCGCCGACTGCAGCCGAGGCGGGGATGGTGATGACCCATGCCGCGATCACATTCTGCGCGACGCCCCAGCGCACGGCACTGGCACGCCGAGCGGTTCCTGCGCCGATGATGCTGCCGGTGATGGTGTGGGTGGTCGAAACCGGAATGCCGAGCAGCGAGGCGGTGAACACCATGATCGACCCGCCGGTCGACGCGCTGAACCCCTGATGCTGCGACAATTTTGTGATCCGCGTTCCCATCGTTTCGATGATCTTCCACCCGCCGGATAACGTCCCCAACGCGATTGCGATGTAGCAGGCGATGGCGACCCAGTGCGGCACATGGAATTCGCCCGAGAGATAGCCGGTCGAATAGAGCAGCACGGTGATGATCCCCATCGTCTTTTGCGCGTCGTTGAGGCCGTGCGCGGTCGAATAGGCAGCGGAGGAGACGAGATGGAGCCAGCGGAAGCTCTTCTCTGCGTTGCGGTTGCCGACGCGGTGGAGCGCCCAGCTCGACATCAGCATCACCAGCATCGCCAGCAGCATGCCGAGCAGCGGCGACAGCACGATAGCGATCAGCGTCTTGTTGAGGCCGCTCCACTGGATGCCGGTGAAGCCGGCATGCGCGACGCCCGCGCCGACGATGCCGCCGACGAGCGCGTGGCTAGACGAGGAGGGAATGCCCTTCCACCAGGTGACGACGTTCCAGAACATCGCGCCGACCAGCGCGCCGAACACGACGGCGGGGGTGACCAGATCCTTGTCGATCAGCCCCTTGCCGATCGTCTCCGCCACCTTGTGCAACTCGGGCCAGGCGAGGGTGAGGAAATAGGCGGCGAAGTTGAAGAAGGCGGCGAATCCGACGGCCTGTACCGGGCCGAGCAGCCGCGTGGCGACGACCGTAGCGATCGAATTGGCGGCGTCGTGGAGGCCGTTCAAGAAGTCAAACGCCAGCGCGAGGATGATCAGGCCGACGAGCAGCGGGAAAGCGAGTTCGTGCATGGGATGCGATCAGGCGTGGTCGATGACGATGCCGTCGATCTCGTTCGCGACATCCTCGAGCGCGTCGGTAATCCGCTCGAGATGCTTGTAGATCTCGCGCGCGATGAAGAATTTCATCGGATCGTCGCCATAGGTCTTGAATGCGCGGCGGACGCCGGCGTCGTGGATGTCGTCGGCATGGCCCTCCATCCGCACCAGGCGCTCGGTCAACTCGTGCAGGCGCACGCCGTTCTTCGCGACATCCCGCAGCAGCGGCATCGCTTCGGCAGTCAGCCGCGCGGCATCGACAATGATGGCGACGATGTCACGCATTTCGGGCTCGAACGCATCGACCTCATACAGGTCGACCGCAGCGGCGGCGGCCTGCATTTCGTCGATCGCGTCGTCCATCGCACCGATCAGGCTGGTGATCGCGCTGCGGTCGAACGGGGTCAGGAAAGTCTTGCGGACCGTCTGCAGCACCTCACGGATGATGCCGTCCGCATCATGCTCACGCTCCATGATCTCACGGATATGGTCCTGCGTCGGGCCTGCGCCCTGGAACAAGCGCGATAGCGCGTCAGCGGCGGCGGTGATCGTTACCGCATGCGCCTCGAACAGATCGAAGAAATTTCCGGTCTTGGGAAGAAGGCGCTGAAACCACGCAAACATTTGACTTGCTTTCGATCTTTGCGCGACGACGGCGAGCATGCTCGTCCGCCGCGCGGCGGCATTGAATTCGGTTGGGCCGAAGCTGCGGATCAGGTCGCTGAGATCGGGTTCGTCGACCGCGTCGGCCGCCTCCTCCAGCGTGAACCAGCGGCGTTCGCGCTGGTCCTGTTCCTTCCAGCGGGCGAGTTCTTCGGTGACGGCGAGCGGGAATACCTCGACATCGGCCATCAGGTGCGCGCCATTGCCGCGCCGCTTGCGATAGCGATAGGCGCCGATCGGCGTGGGGCAGGCTGCGCCGACGACTCCTGCCTCTTCCTTGGCCTCTTCGGCGGCGGCGAGGTGTGGCGGTGTGCCGTTCGCGACATTGCCCTTGGGGATCACCCAGCGACCGGTGCCGCGCGACGTGACGAGCATCACGCGAACGGGGGCATCAATGGCGGTCCCTTCGGTACGATAGGGCAGGGCGGCGATCTGGCGAATGGCGATGGCTCCGGGTTGCGGCCCGATGCCCGATTTCGCCGAATGTTACAATCTTGTGAAGTTACTGTGACAGTCATTTGCTGTGTTCAGCTTCGCTGAAACGTCAGCGGCCGGCTCCCCCGCCCGGCCACCTATAGGATGCTGGCGCTGGGTGACCGGGTGGGGAAGCGGTCGGTGCCGAAAGCGACCTAGAAGTCCACCAGCAGTGACGCGCGTGTCGTAGTATCCGTCGACTTGCGCCCGTTCGGCGGCGCGCTTTCATAGTTCACCGCATAGGACATCTGGGTCGAGAAGGGGCCGAACAGCTTCACGCGCAATGCCGACTTGCCCGTGATCGTGCTGTTCTGCTGCTCGACGAACGCCGACGCATCCTGACTGAAGGTGACGCCCTTGCTCAACTTCCAGTCGAGGTCGATCTTGCCGCGCGCTGCGATCTGGCGTTCAGTCGCAGCGGTGATGAAATCGGTATAGCGAAACGCCGGGCCGATTTCGAGATCCAGAGTCAGCGCCGGAGATTTGACCGCCGAGTAGCCTGCCCCTGCCGACACCGAATAGCGTTCGTCAAATCCCAGGAACCGATCGCTCTCGAACTGCGCCGCGCCATAGACATAGGCGCGGTCGTCGATCTTCCAGTTGGGTTCATAGGCAGCGAGATAGCGTTCGCGCACCGTTCGCCCGAACGTCTCCTGATAATCGGCCTGGATCCGCAGCTTGTGGCGCCAGCGGAGCGCTTCGCGCTTCAAGTCGACAATGCCGGTGAGGCCCAGCGTTTCTGTGTTGCCAGTGGTGAAGTAGCCGCCCAGTTCGGCGCGCCCCTTGATCAGGTCGAGGAACTTGGCCTCGCGGATGCGGCGTTCGGCAGCCTCGCGTCGTTCGCGCTTCCAGGTCGCGGCTGCCTTCTCGAATTGCGCGGCGCGCTCCTTGTCGGCGGCCTTGGCATATTTGACGATCGCATTGACCGCGCCCTCGTCGCCCGCCTTCATCGCGGCGTCGAGCATCGCCTTCACCTCCGACGAGCGTTCGACCGATTGGTTTGGCGGCGGCGGGGGAGCCTCCTGCGGCGCGGATGCGGTTACGTCTGCGTTGGCAAGTAGCAGCGGAGCGAGCAAAAGGGGGAGGAGGCGGCGCATGTAACCGGTTACTACCCTTTCTTGGTTAAGGAATCGAGTGCTGCACTGCATCAATCGACCTCTAGCCCAAGAGGTTGGGCGAAAATGTGGAGCAGACGGACATACAGGTCGCGTTTGAACGGGACGATCACATCGGGCAGCTCGCGCGGCTCAAGCCAGCGCCAGGCACGGAATTCCGGCTCGGCGGTGGCGATGTCGATCGCCTCGTCCCCTGCGGTCAGGCGGAACAGGAACCAGCGCTGGCGCTGGCCGCGCCATTTGCCCTTCCACACCTTGCCCAGCAGGTCGTCGGGCAGATCGTACTCCAGTTCGATCTCGGGCGCGGCGAGCAGTTCGACATGGTTGCGGGCGACGCCGGTTTCCTCCCATAGCTCGCGATAGGCGGCATCGAGCGGGTCTTCGCCCGGATCGATCCCGCCCTGCGGCATTTGCCATGCCTCCAGCGTCGAATCGAGACGCTGGCCGACGAACACCTGACCTTGCCTGTTGAGCAGGATGACCCCGGCGCAGGGGCGATAGGGAAGCGCGTCGCGGTCGATCATGCCGCCGCCTGGATCATCACGCGGTTCGCCTCGGCCTCGGTCAGCAATGCGCGGAAGGCGACGAGCATCCCGGCGACGTCGCCTTGCGCTGAAGGAATGGCGCGGCGCAAGGTGATGAAGCCGTGGATATTGCCTACCGCCTCGCGGAACACGACCGGCACGCCTGCCGCCGCCAGCGCTCCGGCATAGGCGCGGCCCTGATCCCGGATTGGATCGAGGCTGGCGGTGATGACCAGTGCCGGGGGCAACCCCTCCAGCGTTGCATGGCGCATCGGCGAGGCGCGCGGGTGCGCGACATCGGCGGCATAGCATTCGTTAAACCACGCCATGCCCTTGGCGGTGAGCAGATAGCCCTCCGCGAAGTGATCGGCGGAGGGGTAGCTGCCCCCGAAATCCGCGGCGGGATAGATCAGCAACTGGCCGATCACCGGCACGGCGGCGGGTGCGTCGCGCAGGTCGCTCGCGGCGACCGCGGCGATCTGTCCGCCCGCGCTGTCGCCCGCGAGCGCGATGCTGGTCACCGCGCGGCCGAGTTCGGCGGGGTTGGAGGCGACCCAGCGCGCCGCTGCCTCGCAATCGTCGGACGCTGCGGGCCAGGGATTTTCGGGAGCGAGGCGATAGTCGACCGAGACGACGGGAAGGTCGAGCAGGCGGCTCATCTCGGCGGTGAAGCTCGCATGGCTGTCGATATTGCCGATGACGAAGCCGCCGCCGTGGAAGAAGACCACGACCGGGCCGGGTTCGCGCTTCTCGCGCACATCGAACAGGCGGGCGGGTATATCTCCGGCGGGCCCAGGGATGGTGAGGTCCTTGACCGTCGCGAGCTCACCTAGCGGCAGATCGACCATATCCTTCATCGCCAGATATTGCGCGCGATAGGCGGCGGGGTGGGGCGGCCAAGGCATTTCCGGCATCGCGGCCAGCATGTCGAGAAAAGCGCGGGTGTCGGGACGGACGAAATGGTCGGCCAAGGAAGGTCTCCTGTCGTGCGACCGGGTTCATAGGCGAGGGAGCATCGCCGCGTCCACCGACCAACCCGCGCTTTGCCGTAAGGAAAGAAGAATTTCGCTGTTCTCCGCGCAATCATGCTGCTAGAGGCGCGGCCATGTTTCGAAAACGGGCCATTATCACCACCCGGACCGTGACGCGCCGCTAGAGGCCGGTCGCGCGGGTCCGGGCATCCGCCGCGAAACATTTCTCTCAGCGCGCCGAACCGGGCGCTGACTTCCCACCGAAGAATGACTATGTGGCTGCCCGTACTCCGGGCGGCTCGACCGCATGAAAGGGTCTATTGATGGGTTACCGTGTCGTAGTCGCAGGCGCCACCGGCAATGTCGGGCGCGAAATGCTCGCCATTCTGGCGGAGCGCGAATTTCCGATCGATGAGCTGGCCGTGCTCGCGTCCTCGCGCTCGACCGGCGACATGGTCGATTTCGGCGAGACCGGGAAACAGTACAAGATCCAGAATATCGACCATTTCGATCCGACCGGATGGGACATGGCGCTGTTCGCGATCGGGAGCGAGGCGACCAAGGTTCACGCCCCGCGCTTTGCCGCTGCCGGCTGCACGGTGATCGACAATTCGTCGCTCTATCGCATGGACCCCGATGTGCCGTTGATCGTGCCGGAAGTGAACCCGGAGGCGATCGACGGCTACAAGGCCAAGAACATCATCGCCAACCCGAACTGCTCGACCGCCCAGATGGTGGTGGCGCTGAAGCCGCTGCACGATGCCGCCAAGGTGAAGCGCGTCGTCGTCGCGACCTATCAGTCGGTGTCGGGCGCGGGCAAGGAAGGCATGGACGAGCTGTTCGAGCAGTCGCGCAACATCTTTGTCGGCGACAGCGCGGAGGCGAAGAAGTTCACCAAGCAGATCGCGTTCAACGTGATCCCGCACATCGACAGCTTCCTGGACGACGGGTCGACCAAGGAAGAGTGGAAGATGGTGGTCGAGACCAAGAAGATACTCGACCCCAAGGTCAAGGTGATCGCCACCTGCGTCCGCGTGCCGGTGTTCGTGGGGCATAGCGAGGCGGTGCATGTCGAGCTGGAGAATGAGCTGTCGGCGGAGGATGCGCAGAATATCCTGCGCGAGGCGCCGGGCATCATGTTGGTCGACAAGCGCGAGGATGGCGGGTACGTCACCCCGGTCGAATGCGTCGGCGACTATGCGACGTTTGTCAGCCGCGTGCGTGAGGATTCGACCGTCGAGAATGGCCTCGCCTTCTGGTGCGTCAGCGACAATCTGCGCAAGGGCGCGGCGCTGAACGCAGTGCAGATCGCGGAGTTGTTGGGCCGCCGGCATCTGAAGAAGGGCTGACGGCTGCTGACAGGTCTCCCCGCCGCGCAAATTTGGTGGCTGCTCGCGTGCCTTGCGGGCGTGCCGTTGAGCGCGGTGGGGGCGGCCTATCCGCCGAATACCTGGTTGCAGATGGGGCCGGTGGTGGCTGGCGTGCCGCTGGCCTGGTGGGCGCTGAGGCGCTGGCCGCTAAACAATGCCAGCGTGGCCTGTGGCTGCGCCTTCGTTCTCCTCCATTTGTTCGCGGCGCGCTGGACGTACAGCAGCGTGCCCTATGACGCATGGAGCGTGGCGCTGACCGGGGTCAGTATCGACGCAACGTTTGGATTCCACCGCAACATGTTTGACCGGCTGGTCCATTTCGCCTTCGGCCTGTGCTTCGCCGCGCCGCTGGTCGAGATCGGCACGCGCCATGCTGGGCTGACGCGGCGGATGGCGGTGCTGTTCATGGTGCTCGCCGTGCTGGCGCTGGGCGCGCTCTACGAGATTTTCGAATGGACACTGACGCTGGGCCTCAGCCCGGAGGCGGCGGACCAGTATAACGGCCAGCAGGGCGACATGTTCGACGCGCCCAAGGATATGGCGCTGGCGCTGCTGGGGTGTTTGATCCCGCTGCCTTGGCTTAATGCCCCGCCGCAGCCGGATCGTTCGCAATCCGGGCCTTTGGACGCTTGAGGAAGAGCACCAGCGGGATTGATGCGGCGGTGACGATCATCATCGCGTGGAAATCGTTGAGATAGGCGATCATCGCCGCCTGTCGCGTCACCTCTGCATTCGCCATGGCCAGCAGCGTGTCTGCCTGTCCGCCGAGATTGGTGAGCAGACTCGGGTCGAGCGTTTGCAGCCGTTCCGCCGTGATGTTCGGGGCAAGGTCGGCATGGCTGATTTGCGTGCTGCGCGCGAGGATGGTTGTGACCAGCGAGATGCCGATCGACGCGCCAATATTGCGCGACAGGTTGGTGAGGCTCGCCGCCTCGGTCCGCTGATGCGCGGGGAGGGTGGCGAAGGCCATGCCGTTGAGCGGCATGAAGATCATGCCCATCCCCAATCCCTGCACAAGTCCCGAGATGATGAACGGGGTCGATCCCATCTGGAGCGTCCAGGTGGTCATGTCCCACAGCGACCAGGCGGCGAGCGCGAAGCCGGTGCCGACCAGCAGCCGCGGATCGACTCCCCGCGCGACCAGCCGCGCCGACAGCCCCATCGTGATCAGCACGCCGACGCCGCGCGGCATCAGCAACAGCCCGGTGTCGATCACGGGATATCCGTAGAGCGTCTGGAGCATCGGCGGGAGCAGCGCCATCGTCGCCATCATCACCACGCCCACCACCTGCATGAAGGCGAGCGCGGTGACGAGGTTGCGGTTTTTCCACAGGCTGCGCTCGAACATCGGGTTCTTGCCCATCGCCATATGCACGACGAACATCCAGATCGCGGTGCCGGCGATCAGCGTCTCGATCCAGATTTCGGTCGAGGAGAACCAGTCGGCATGCTGGCCCCGGTCGAGCATCAGCTGGAGCGCGCCGATGCCGATCGCGAGCAAGGAGAAGCCGAATATGTCGAACGTCCGCTTGCGCACCGGGCGGCTGGGCAGCAGCCACCACAGGATCGCGAGGCAGATCACGCCCAAGGGCAGGTTGACGTAAAACACCCAGCGCCAGTTGAAGTTCTCGGTCAGCCAGCCGCCCAGCACGGGGCCGAGGATCGGGCCGATCATGATGCCCATGCCCCACACCGCCATCGCCTTTTGCTGGTCCTGTGGGCGGTTGATGTCGAGCATCACGGTCTGGCTGAGCGGGTTCATGAATGCCGCCGCAACCCCCTGAAGGATGCGGAAGAACACCATCTGCTCCAGGCTCTGCGCCGCGCCGCACAGGGCAGAGGCCGCGGTGAAGCCGATGATCGAGATCAGAAACAGGTTGCGTGACCCGATCCGGTCGGACACCCAGCCGGTGATCGGGATCGCGATCGCCGACGCGACGATATAGCTGGTCAGCACCCAGGTGATCGTATCGGCCGTCGCGCCGAGCGAGGTCTGCATATGCGGCAGCGCGACGTTGGCGATGGTGGTGTCGAGGATCTGGATGATCGTCGCCAGCATCACTCCGAAGGTCAGTAGGCCCTTGTTGCGCACGGGGAGGGCGGCTTCGGTGGCAGGAGTCGGGGCAGTCGCCATCAAACTGCTCCCATCGTCACCCCCGCGAAAGCGGGGGCCCATCTCCCAAGCGCGCCGCGAACCGCGCCGGTGCGGCGGATCGACAGTCCGGGAGATGGGCCCCCGCTTTCGCGGGGGTGACGGGTTGGGAGACGCATCAGGATTACTTGCGCGTATCGACGGTGACTTCGGCGGAGAGGCCGGCGATCAGCTGGCGCGGACTTTTCTCGTCGATGGCGATGCGGACGGGCACGCGCTGGGTCACCTTGACCCAATTGCCATTGGCGTTCTGCGCCGGAAGGACCGAGGTTTCGGAACCGGTCTGCGATCCGATCGACGCGACATGGCCCTTGAGCTTCAGGCCGGGATAGGCGTCGAAGCGCACTTCGGCGGGTTGGCCGACGCGCATGTCGGCGAGGTCGGTTTCCTTGAAATTCGCCTCGATCCACGACCCGCCGGAGCGGACCAACGTGACGGCGGGCAGGCCCGACATCATCATCTGGCCGACCTGAAGCCGGTCGGCCTGGCTGACCACGCCATCGACCGGGGCACGGCGTGCGGTGCGTTCGAGATCGAGCAGCGCCTTGGCACGTTGGGCGCGGGCGGCGGCAATGGCGGGATTGATCCCTGGTACCGCGCTGCCGCTCGAAAGCTTGGCGCGGGCCTCCTGTGCATCCGCGAGCGCGCTCTGATAGCTGGCGCGGGCCTGTTCGACCGAGTGCTGCGCTTGTTCGAAGCGTGCGCGGGTGGTGAAGCCGCGATCCATCAACGCCTTTTGCCGCGCATAATCCTCCTGCGCCGACGCGATCCGGTCCTGCGCGGCCTGAATGTCCGCGCCGGTGCCGACATAGCTGGCCTGCATCGTCGTCACCTGAACCTGCGCATTGGCGATGGCGGCGTCGGCCTGTGCCAGCGCGATGCGATAGGGTTCGGGGTCGATGCGGAAGAGGATGTCACCGGCCTTGACGCTCTGATTTTCCTTCACCGCGACCTCGACGATGCGGCCCGCGACATCGCTCGCCACCGACACCTTGTCCTGCTGGACATAGGCATTGTCGGTCGAGACGGTGCCGCCAGACAGCGACCACCACAAAGCGATGGCGGAGATGACCACTAGCGGCACGCCGAACATCAGGATGGGGCGGAGCAGACTACGCGTAGGCTTTGCTGGCGGCGCTTCGGATGCGGTCGTGGTTTCGATGCGGGGGTCGGCTTCAGCCATTGGCGGCCTCGTTGGACTGGCCGGTCGAGAGATTGTCGCGCAGCTGTTCGAGCAGCGCGTGAAGCTTTGCCTGATCGTCGGGAGCGATGCCCTCGGCGGCGTCGATAAACAGCGCGTCGGCAATAGACTTGAGCTGGAGCAGGATCGGCTGGGCGGCGTCGGTCAGGTGGATGCGCCAAACGCGGCGGTCGCCCGGATCGCGGCGGCGTTCGACCCAGCCGGCTTCCTCCAGCCGGTCGATCATGCGGCCTAGGGTGATCGGTTCGACCTCCAGTAGTTCGGCGAGCATGCCCTGGTTGCTGCCTTCATGCCGCTTGAGCACGCTGAGCGTTCGCCATTGCTGGCGGGTGACGCCGATGAGACGCGCGCGTTCGTCGAAGCGCTTGCGGAGCAGGCGGGAGACGTCGCTGATCAAGAACCCAAGTGAGTCGGTCATAAGCGGCGACATAATAAGCCTGCTTATAAAATGCTAGTGATATAAGTTGCGAATTGCGACTGATTCGATTGCGTTCAACGCAACCGCCGACGCTTTCGCGCGGGGCCAATCCGGTGCAGAGAACTGCGATGACCGAGACTTTCGAGAGCTTCGACGGCCAGACCCTGGCCTGGCGCGAGATGGGGCAGGGGCGGCCGGTGGTGCTGATCCACGGCTATTTCTCCGACGCGCAGACCAACTGGATCAAATATGGCACCGCCGCGAAGCTGGTGGATGCGGGGTTCCGGGTTATCATGCCGGACCTGCGTGCGCATGGAGACAGCGCGCGACCGCATGATCCCGCCGCCTATCCGCCCGACGCGCTGGCGCAGGATGCGGAGGCGCTGATCGCGCATCTGAGGCTGACCGATTATGATCTGGGCGGCTATTCGCTCGGTGCGCGCACCACAATGCGGGTGTTGGCGCGCGGCATTGCGCCGACGCCGCGGCGGGTGATCCTGTCGGGGCTGGGCGACGAGGGGGTGACCGATACCGGCCGCCGCGCGGGATTCTTCCGCCGCGTGCTGACCGGCTTCGGCAGCTTCGTGCGCGGCGACAAGGAATTCATGTCGCAGGCATTCCTCAAGACCACCGGCGGCGACCCGGTGGCACTGCTCGGTATCCTCGATACGTTCGTCGATACGCCGCCCGAAGCGGTGGCCATGCTCGACGTGCCGGTGCTGGTGGTCGCGGGGGCGGAGGATGACGAGGTGGGGTCGTTCACCGGCCTAGCCGCGATGCTGCCCGACGCGCGCTTCGTCGAGATTCCGGGCAACCACATGAGCGCGGTGACGCGGCCCGAACTGGGCGATGCGATCGTAACATTTCTGACCGCTTGACCCGGTCGGGGGCCGGGCGCAGGTTGCGCGCCATCCAAACTAGACAATCGAGGGATTGATGATCCGCACCGGAATTTCGACGATCGCGCTCGCCCTGTTGCTGGCCGGGCCGGGGGCTGCACAGAGCCAGAAGGCCGCTGCACCGAGCGCGGGGGCGGCGACCCCGGCCGGAGCCGATGCGTTCCTGAAGCGCGCCGAGGCCGAGTATAAGGAATACTCGCTCGATGCCGCGCGGATCGCATGGCTGTACGCCACCTACATCAACGACGACACCTCCGCGCTGGTCGCGAAGAGCGGAGCGAAGGGGACCGAGATGGCGGTCCGCTTCGCGCTGGAGGCGGCGAAGTATGACAAGGTTCAGGGCCTGTCGCCCGACACGCGGCGTCAGCTGAACATCCTGCGCTCGCGCATCACCTCGCCCGCGCCGACGCGCGAGGGCGCAGCGTCGGCACTCTCGCAGCTGCAGACCGACATGCAGACCGTCTATGGTACGGGCAAGGGGACGCTGAAGGGCCAGCCGATCAGCGGCAGCGACATCGAAGCGGCGATGGGCACCAATCGCAATCCCGACGAACTGAAGGAGATGTGGACCAGCTGGCACGACAATGTCGGTGCGCCGCAGCGTCAGGACTATCAGCGCGCGGTCGGGCTGCTGAACGAGGGTGCGCGCGAGCTGGGCTACAAGGATGTCGGGTCGATGTGGCGGTCGAATTACGACATGCCGCCGGAGGAGTTCGCCAAGCTCACCGACAAATTGTGGAACGAAGTTAAGCCGCTGTACGAGTCGCTGCACACCTATGTCCGGTGGAAGCTCAACGAGAAATATGGCGACGCGGTTCAGTCGAAGACCGGCCCGATCCGCGCCGACCTGCTCGGCAACATGTGGGCGCAGGAATGGGGCAATATCTATGACGTGGTCGCGCCGCCGGGATCGGGCGATGTCGGCTACGATATTGGCGAGCTGCTGGTCGCGAAGGATTATGACGCAATCAAGATGGTGAAGACCGGCGAGGCGTTCTACTCCTCGCTCGGGCTCGATCCGATGCCGGAGACGTTCTGGAAGCGGTCGCAGTTCTTGAAGCCCGCCGACCGTGAAGTGCAGTGCCATGCGTCGGCGTGGAACCTCGACGATGTCGACGATCTGCGCATCAAGATGTGCATCAAGGTCAATTCTGACGACTTCATCACGATCCAGCATGAGCTGGGGCATAACTATTATCAGCGCGCCTATAACAAGCTGCCGATCCTGTATCGCGACGGGGCCAATGACGGCTTCCACGAGGCGATCGGCGACTTTGCGGCGCTGTCGATCACGCCGGACTATCTGGTTCAGGTCGGCCTACTCGACGAGAGCAAGGTGCCGAGCGCGGACAAGGATACCGGGTTGCTGCTGCGTCAGGCGATGGACAAGGTCGCGTTCCTGCCGTTCGGACTGCTGATCGACAAATGGCGCTGGGGCGTGTTTTCGGGCGGCATTCCGGCGGGCGGCTATCAGGGCGCATGGGACGCGCTGCGGCTGCAATATCAGGGCATCGTCCCGCCGGTGAAGCGCGACGAGACGAAGTTCGATCCCGCCGCGAAATATCATATCCCGGCGAATGTGCCCTATACCCGCTACTTCCTCGCGCGGCTGCTGCAGTTCCAGTTCTACAAGGCGGCGTGCGATCAGGCCGGGTGGCAAGGGCCGCTTCACCGCTGTTCCTTCTATGGGAACAAGGAGGTCGGTGCGAAATTGAACGCGATGCTGGAGATGGGATCGTCCAAGCCCTGGCCCGACGCGCTCGAGGCGTTCACCGGCAGCCGCGAGATGTCGGGCGCGGCGATGGTCGAATATTTCGCGCCGCTCAAGGGATGGCTCGACGAGCAGAACAAGGGCAAGCCGACGGGCTGGTAACAGAAAGGGCCGCCCCGAGATGCTCGCGGCGGCCCTTTCCTTTTGACGGGTGAGCGCGGCTACTTGCCCGCCTTGTCCTTGGGCTTGGGCGCGGCGGCATCTTCCGGCCCGCCCTGACCCTTTTGCACCGCATAAAAGATACCCGCGACCGCCGCACCGATCGCGGCGACGCCGCCGATCACGGTCGCGAAGAAATTGCGGTCGCCCATCTTCTCGCGCGTTTCCGACACAAACTGTACGGGCGTTGATTCGGTAACGGTCTGCGCGGCAGTCTGCGCGGCCGACGAGACCTTGGCGGCAGCGGCCTCGACGGCGGCACGGGGCCGGCTGGCGGCGCTATTGCGAGTCGAGGCGCGCGGCTTTGCCGTCGCGGCAGGCTTGCGCGCGGCGGCGGTGCGGCGCGGTGGCGGGGCCTTGTCGGCGACGGCAGGAGCCTTGGCGGCCGGCTTGGGCGCGGTGGTCTTCTTGGCCGGCGTGGCGGGCTTCTCCGCAACAGCCTTTTCGGCCACAGGCTTCGGCGCGGCCTTCGGCTTGGCCGGAGCCTTGGCTTTGGTGGGCGCCTTTGCCTTGGCTGGAGCGGCTTCCTTGGCTTCAGTCGCCTTGGCGGCGGCGGGCTTGGCGGCGGCCTTGCGCGGCCTGGCCGGAGCCTTGGCCTTGGTTGGGGTGCCGTCTTCGTTCGATGTGGTCGGGGCTTTCGCCATCACGCAACTCCAGTGGTTTCGTGTCTGTAACCAACCTGAGGCAATTCGGTTTCCCGCGTCAATCTTTTCCGGTTCCAGTTCCACTGGAACGTTGCAGCACTGGCCCGCGCGAGCGGAAAACCTAACGGAACGGCGGCTCGTTGAACGCGCGCAATTTCCGGCTGTGCAGCTTCGCCCCTTCGCGGCGCAGCTCCTCGCACGTCTCGATCCCGATCTTGAGATGCTCGGCGATTGCGCGCTCGTAGAAGCGATTTGCCTGGCCGGGGAGCTTGAGTTCGCCGTGGAGCGGCTTGTCCGACACGCAGAGCAGGGTGCCGTAAGGAACGCGGAAGCGATAGCCCTGAGCCGCCAGCGTCGCGCTCTCCATGTCGACGCCGACCGCGCGGCTCAAGGAGAAGCGCAGCGCAGAGCGCGAGAAGCGCAATTCCCAGTTGCGGTCGTCGGTGGTGACGATCGTGCCGGTGCGCAACCGGCGCTTGAGCTCGTCGCCCGACTGGCCCGACACCGTCTCCGCCGCGCGGGCGAGCGCCTGTTGCACTTCCGCAATCGCGGGGATCGGGATTTCGGGGGGGCAGGACGTCGTCGAGCACATGGTCGTCGCGCAGGTAGGCGTGCGCGAGAACGTAGTCGCCGATCCGCTGGCTCGGGCGCAAGCCGCCGCAATGGCCGATCATCAGCCATGCTTCTGGGCGGAGCACGGCGAGGTGGTCGGTGATCGTCTTCGCGTTCGACGGGCCGACGCCGATATTGACCAGCGTGATCCCGCTGCCGTCCTCCGCCATCAGGTGCCAGGCGGGCATCTGGTGGCGCCGCCAGGCGCTGTCGGTCAGCAGCATCTCGGGATCGTCGCCGGCCTTGAAAATCATGCCGCCCGGCCCGGACACGCCGGTAAAGCGGCTGCCTTCGCCAACCTGCTCCGACGCCCAGCGGACGAATTCGTCGACATAGCGGTGATAGTTGGTGAACAGGATATACTGCTGCACATGCTCGGTCGGGGTGCCGGTATAGTGGCGCAGCCGCGCGAGGCTGAAATCAGTGCGCAGAGCATCGAACAGTGCGAGCGGACGGGTGCCGTCCTGGCTGATCCAGCTGCCATCGGCGATCTCGTCGCCGATATGCGCCAGCTCGGTCGCCGGGAAATGCCGCGCGAGTTCGAGCACCGACACCTGATCCATCTTCAGCACATGGCTGGGGTCGATGACATAGGGGAAGGGGGATTTCCTGCCGCCCGGTGGTCGCACTGACCTCGACGTCATAATCCTCGATCAACAGGGTCAGCTGTTCGACCAGATAGTCGGCGAACATCGCGGGGCGGGTGACGCTGATTGCATAGTCGCCGGGTTCGACCAGTCGGCCGAAGCTGCGCGCCGGGGTCGGGCGGTCCACTTCGTTGCGATAGCGGACGCGGATTTCGGGATAGGCGAAGCTGCCGTCGGTGCGGCGCTCCGGATCCGGGGCGATCCCCTGGGTCAGATAGAGATCAAGGGCCTCACGCAGGCGGGTGACGGAGGCGGTGTGCAGCCGATCCAGTTCGGCGACGATTTGTTCTGCTTGTGTCATCTTCAACGGCTAATTTGCCGCGATGACGTTGGCAAGACAGGATGGGGACAAGACATGATGGGGCACGCAGATCCGACAGGACCGGCGTGCCCCAGCGCCTCACTTGGTTTCGTCGTCCTTGTCCAGCAGCTTGCTGACGCCGAACGCGGCACCTGCAACTGCGGCAGCCGCGCCTGCGGCGATCGCCGCAGCCGCGACGGGGTTCTTCTTCGCTGCGTCGACGACATCGTCGAACGCGCCGCTGATCGCTTCGCCCGCGTCGGTCAGGGCTTCTTTTGCCTGGCTGAACAGCGACTCGTCGGCTGCGGCTTCGGTGGTGGTTTCGGTGGTCGCCGGGGTGGCGGCGGGCTTGGTCTCGGTGGTCATTTCGGGGTCTCCCTTCCACAGTGACAACAGCTTCGCCGCACGCCGGTTCCCCCGTCAACGGCGAACCGGCGCGCGACCGAAACCGTTAGAGGTTTTCGAGCAGATGTTCGGCCGAGCTGACCTTGAACTCGCCGGGTGCTTCGACGTGCAGCTGCTCGACGATGCCGTCGTTGATCAGCATCGAATAACGCTGGCCGCGCATACCCATGCCGAATTTGCTGCCGTCGAACTCGAGGCCGACTGCCTTGGCGAACGCGCCGTTGCCGTCCGACAGCATCGTGACGTCGCCCGCGTCGGCGCTCTTTGCCCACGCACCCATGACGAAGGGATCGTTGACCGCAGTGCATGCGATCTCGTTCACGCCCTTGGCCTTGAGATCATCTGCCTTCTCGACATAGCCGGGCAGGTGGCGCGCCGAGCAGGTCGGGGTGAAGGCACCGGGAACCGAGAAGAGCGCAACCTTGCGGCCCGCGAAATATTCGTCCGAGCTGACCTGCTCGGGTCCATTCTCGGTCGCCTTGACGAAATTGGTGCTGGGTACGCGATCGCCGATCTTGATCGTCATCTGGGTCTCCTCTCGCTCCGCGGAACTGCGGGTTGGCGTCCAAGTGGCATGATCGCGGCGATTTTCAAGCGTGGCGGAGCCGATCGCACGGGACTATGTTGAAGCAGACATGGAAGAGACCAGCTTTCTGACCGGGCAAATCCTGCTCGCACTCCCGGGAATCGGCGACCCCAGGTTCGAGCGGGCGGTAATCGCAATCTGCGCGCATGACGCGGAAGGGGCGCTGGGCGTCGGTATCGGTCGCGAGCTCGACGGGCTGAGCCTGCACGACTTGCTCGGCCAGTTCGAAATCGATCCGGGCGTCGCGCCCGATGCGCCGGTCCATTTCGGCGGACCGGTCGAGCCGCAGCGTGGGTTCGTGCTGCATTCGACCGATTGGGGCGGGCAGGACACCATTGACGTGGCGGGCCGCTGGGCATTGTCAGGGACAATCGACGTACTGCGCGCGATCGCGGATGGCACGGGGCCGTCGCGCTGGATCGTCGCGCTGGGCTATGCCGGCTGGGCCGAAGGGCAACTCGATGCGGAGTTGACGCGGCATGGCTGGTTCAATGTGCCGGGCGACGCGGCTTTGCTCTATGACGTGGCGGCGGAGCGTCGATGGGAGCGTAGTTTTGCGCGTGCCGGGATCGACCCGCGCCTGCTGGCGAACGACGCGGGCACCGCCTGACTGCGTGCGCACAAATGCCGGGCTGACAGACGGCGCGCGGCAGTGCAGGAGCGGCGCATGAGCCATCCACTCGACCGTCCGATCTGGTCCTCACTCGCCACCGGCTGGGCAGCTATCGCCGAGGGAACGCCTGCGGCGTTGCGGGTCGACCGCAATATCGGGCTGTTCGGTGCGACCGCGGACGAGTCGCCGGAGAGCCTGGCCGCGCTGGATGCGCTGGTGCCCGAGGATGGCGAGCTATGGCTCGTGGAGCGCCAGCCGTGGAAGGTACCCGACGGCATCCGCCTGGCGAAGGAGGGGCTGGCGGTGCAGATGGTGCTCGACGCGCTCGTTCCCGACGATCGCGCGGTGCCGGACATCGTCCCGCTCGACGATGCCGATGGTGCCGAGATGTTCGCGCTGGCCACGCTCACCGAGCCCGGCCCCTATGTCCGCCACAGCAACCGGCTGGGCGGTTTTGTGGGGGTCAAGGTCGATGGACAGCTTATCGCGATGGCGGGCGAACGGATGCGATTGCCGGGCTATGCCGAGATCAGCGCCGTGTGCACCCATCCTGACTGGCGCGGCCGCGGGCTGGCGGGGCACCTTACCCGTCATGTCGCCAACGTGATCCTGGCGCGCGGGGAGACCCCCTTTCTGCACTGCTATGCCAGCAATCGCGCCACCATCGCGCTGTACGAAAGAATGGGGTTCCGCATCCGCACAGACATCCGCGCATTGATCCTTGCGCGAATGCCGACGGTCTGAACGCCTATTTCCGGGCCTTCGCTTCTGCCGCGCTTGGGGATCGCGCGACAGCCCACCGATCATCTCATCCGGGCTCACCCCGGTGCGCAGCCATTTGGTCACTTCGACCACGCTGCCGAACCGCCGCTTGCGCCAGTGCGGGGACATATCCCGCGCTCGCCATCAGAAGCGCCAGCGCGGCAGTGCCGGTGTTCGACCAAATCTTCATCGGAGATCCCCCAAACCCCTTCGCGCTCAGTCGTCACAGCGGGATATTTCGCTGTCAACACGGCCATTTAGTGCAGGGTGCCGCGTATCATATAAAGATATCTTTATGTTTCATTTGCGCATCGCGCGCCGATCGGCTAGGGGCGCGTGCACAGTCGCGGGCATGCCGCGGCGAATCATTTCACTATCCGGAGAACGATCGTGGCCACCGTGCTCGACAAGACCGATTACGTCATCAAGGACCTCAGCCTCGCCGCGTTCGGCCGCAAGGAAATCGAGATCGCCGAGACTGAGATGCCGGGCCTGATGGCGCTGCGCGAAGAGTTCGGCGCGAGCAAGCCGCTCGCCGGCGCGCGCATCACCGGTTCGCTGCATATGACGATCCAGACTGCGGTGCTGATCGAGACGCTGAAGGAACTGGGCGCCGAACTGCGCTGGGCGACCTGCAACATCTATTCGACCCAGGACCATGCCGCCGCTGCGATCGCCGCCGCCGGCATCCCCGTCTTCGCCGTCAAGGGCGAGACGCTGGAGGAATATTGGGATTACGTCATCCGCATCTTCGACTGGGGTCAGGACCAGACCTGCAACATGATCCTCGACGATGGCGGCGACGCCACCATGTTCGCGCTGTGGGGCGCGCGCGTAGAGGCCGGTGAGGAGCTGTTCACCCCGTCTAACGAGGAAGAGGAAATCTTCGTCGCGACGCTGAAGCGCTTCCTGGCCGAGCGTCCCGGTTACCTCACCAAGACCGTCCAGAACATCAAGGGCGTGTCGGAGGAGACCACCACCGGCGTGCATCGCCTGTACGAGCTGTCGAAGAAGGGTAAGCTTCCTTTCCCGGCGATCAACGTCAACGACAGCGTGACCAAGTCGAAGTTCGACAACCTCTATGGCTGCAAGGAATCGCTGGTCGACGCGATCCGTCGCGCCACCGACGTCATGCTGGCCGGCAAGGTCGCCTGCGTCGCCGGTTTCGGCGACGTCGGCAAGGGTTCGGCGGCGTCGCTGCGCAACGGCGGCGCGCGCGTTCTGGTCACCGAAATCGATCCAATCTGCGCGCTGCAGGCGGCGATGGAGGGCTATGAAGTCGTGACGATGGAAGAGGCCGCGACCCGCGCCGACATCTTCGTCACCGCGACCGGCAACGAAGGCGTGCTGACCGTCGATCACATGCGCGCGATGAAGAACATGGCGATCGTGTCGAACATCGGTCACTTCGACAGCGAGATCGAGATCGCCGGCCTCGCCAACTTCAAGTGGACCGAGATCAAGCCGCAGGTCGACGAGGTCGAGTTCCCCGATGGCAAGAAGATCATCGTCCTGTCGAAGGGCCGCCTGGTCAACCTGGGCAACGCGACCGGTCACCCTTCGTTCGTGATGTCGTCAAGCTTCACCAACCAGGTTCTGGCGCAGATCGAGCTGTGGACCGGTGCGGACAAGTACGGCAACGACGTGTACGTCCTGCCCAAGCACCTCGACGAGAAGGTTGCGGCGCTTCACCTCGACAAGCTGGGCGTCAAGCTGTCCAAGCTGACCCAGCGTCAGGCCGATTATATCGGCGTGCCGGTCGAAGGCCCGTTCAAGCCGGACCACTATCGCTACTAAACGGTAGAGCCGAAACAGAAAGGGGGCGCTTCCGGGATCGGAAGCGCCCCCTTTTTCGTTCAGGCGTCGGCGAGCGGGCCGAGCACATCACGCAGCGGATCGAGCCACTGCGCATAGGGTTTCCAGATATCGACGCCGTCGCGGTTGAGCGGGCGGCGAACCTGCTCACTGCTGGGCGTGCGGACCACGCGGTCGAGCTTGTGGAATTGCAGGATTGCCGGATCCCAGTGCAGGCCGAGATAGGCGAGGGCAGGGCGCAGCTGCGGTTCGGGATCATCGACCATCGCGGCATAGTCGATATGGTGGACCAGACCGGGCGCGACGCCGTCGAGATGCGCCATCAGCCGCACATAGTCGACATAGCTCCGTCCGATATGGGTCAGGTCGAACGACGAGGCGTGCGCGCTGGAAAACAGCTGGGTGTAGTTTGAAAAACAGCAGTCCATCGCGTTGCGCCGGATGTCGAGGAAGCGCGCCTGTGGCAGGATTCGCTTCAGGAACAGGAGGTTGCTCCAATTATGGGGCAGCTTGTCGATAAAGAAGGGAGAATCGCTGCGGCGGTGCTCGGCCGCGCGGCGCAGATAATCTTCGCCCAGCACCCGTGCCTGATCGTCGGTAAGGGTCCGGGTCAGCTGCGGCACGGTCATGGAGCCGCGGCGGGTTGCGAGCTCGATCGCGGAACGCAGGATGGCGGGTCCGTAGGGAAGCTCGCCCACCGGCTCAAGCGCGGGATGGCTTCCCAGCATCTGTTCCAGCAGGGTCGAACCGGAGCGCGGCAGGCTGACGATGAAGATCGGAATTGCCCCGTCCCCGACGGGTTCTTGCGGGAGCCGGGCGATGAAATCGGCGTCAATCGTGCGCTCAATCTCGGTGATCTCCGCGGTCAGTTCGGCCGGGTCATATTTGAGGCTCTCGGCACGTTGGGCGTTGCCCTTTGCATAATGGGCGAATGCCTCCGCATGGCGCTCCCGATCGTGCAGCGCCTTTGCCATTGCGAAATGTAACGGCGCACTGTTCCGGGGATCGATCGCGACTTCGATCCCGCGTGCGATCATTTCGAGATCCTGATCGGTAAGGACTTTGCGCTTGATGCTGGCCAGGCCCCACCACGCCTCGCCGAACTCGAAATCGGCCCCGGCGGCGCGGCGGTAGGCGGCGACTGCCTCATCGACCCGGCCCATCGCGCGCAGGATGTGGCCGAGCGGAATCAACAGATTCGGATGCGTGTCGCCGGCCTGCTCGACCAGTTGTTGTTGCAGTTCCAGCGCCTCATCGTGCCGGCCGAGCTTGTCGAGCAATGCGCTTCGTGCGGATGGAATTGCGAGGTCGGAAACCTCTCGTTCCAGCTCCTCCATCAATGCCAGCGCCTCAACCGGGCGTTGCTGCTGATTGTAGACCGCAGCAAGTTCGCGTCGCGCGTCAGGGCCGCGCGCGCCGGCTGCGATCGCCTGGCGCAGGAATTGTTGCGCCTGTTCGAGCGCGCCGAGGCGGTTCGCGATCGACCCCAGCATCGTCAACCCCTCCGGGTCGCCGGGGTGCCGGCGGAGATGGTTCATCACTTCCCGCGCCGCAGCCTCCGGCTTTTCCGCCGAGAGCAGGTTGCGCGCACGTGCGAGCGCGGGGCGGGACGAGATCAGCGGATCGGTCTGGTTCATCCGGTCAGCCTAGCGATATCCGAGCAGGGCGCGAAGGCCAGGCGCATGGAAATCGACGAGCGCGCGATGGCGATCCCCCAACCGATCGGGCAATTGCTTGGCAACGCCAGTGAGGTTGTCCCGCGCGGTTCCGCTCTGCGCAGGGTCGGCACCGATACGGACGCGCGCCTGCCAGTCCGTCGGCACCGCGATGCCGCATGCTTCAAGCAATGCGGCGAAATAGGCAGCCGCCGCGTCGGTCTCGGGTTGCCGCGCATGCGCGACCAGATCCTCGAACCTGATCGGATAGACGCTGGAGCCGAGCCAGGCGGCGACGTTCAATTCATACATGCCGTGCAGCGAAGGCTGTTTTCCCGGGATGCCGAAGATCATCATCGTCAGCAGTTCATCGATGCCGAGCGCTCCCGATTTCAGAAATTCGACATTGCCGCTGAACTGTTCGGACAGGAAAAAGCGCGCCTGTGCGATCACCCAGTCATACGGGTCGCGATAGAGAAGGATGCGCCGCGCCGATGCGGTCTCGATGACTGACGCATCGGCGAAAAACAGATGGCCCCAGCTCAGCCTGGGATGTGCCGGATCGAACGCGACGCGGTGGCGCTGGAGCGTCGGCCACTGGATGAAGTCGGCCTGATATTGCTGATCTACGGGAACGAACATTCGCAGGATGTTGCGCAACAGATGGCTGCCGCTTTTGGGCAGGCTGTTGAGAAACACCGGATGGGTCAGCGGTGCCTGGGTGAACTGACGGTTCGCATCATCCAGATTGTCGGGGGTTACGAGGACTTGCGGCATTGCGCGGCCCGACTCCTTTCGTTCGACAAAATGAAAACGGGCGACATGTTACCATGACGCCCGTTCCCAATCATTGATCTTCCTGGATCAGAATTTTGCCGAGACGTTGATGAACGCGCGTCGGCCGACAAAGCTGTACTGCGACGCGGCGACGACCGGGCCGAGCATGCTGATCTGACCGCCGTTCAGCACCGACACGCGCGGCGGGCGGGTGTTGAACAGGTTGCTGACACCCAGCGTGATCTCGAACTTGTCCGCGACTTCCTGGGTGATCGACGCATTGTGGTAGAAGGTCGCGTTGGTGGTCAGCACCGGGCAATAAATGCCGCGGATCGCAACGCCGTCTCCACGGTCGCCGTTGATGCACGGATTGCCGTTATTGTCGGCGAGGAACTCATCCACGTTCGACGTCGCGCCGATCACGTTCATGCCGTAGAACAGCGTGGTCCCGCTGCTCGGCAGGTTCCAGGTCAGGCGGAAGTCGCCGACCCAGCGCGGCGATCCGGCTTCCCCATTGTCGGTCTGAATCGGCGACGTCGGGAGCAGCTGGAAGGTGTCGCGGGTCTGCCAGGTCATGTCGGCGGTGAAGCTGATATTGCCCCATGCACCCAGGTCGCTGCGCACATTCGCGGTGAGGTCGACACCGCTGTTCTGCTGACTGGCAATGTTGATGTACTGATCCGACACCGTGTTGATGTTGAACGGTGCGCCGGTCTGGCCGCGCGTGAAGAGCGAGCAGAGCGGATCGGTCGGGAAACTGGCCGAGTCATAGCAGCCGAAGATGATGCTTGCCGCGCCGAGCTGAGCGACCTGGCCCGACACCTTGATGTCGAAATAGTCGACCGCGATGTTGATGCGCGTGCGGCTGCCCAGGAAGCCCAGTCGCGGAGTCAGGACGCCGCCGATCACGAACGCCTTCGAGGTTTCCGCTTCCAGCTGGCCGATGCCGCCCTGCGAGGAGACCGTCGCCGAGACACCCGACCCGTTATAGGTAGCCGGAATACCCTGTGCGATGCAGTTGTCGCGCTGACGCTGGTTGATCCGACCGGTGAGGAAGCCATTGGTGTAGCCGGCGCACGGGTCGATATTGCGCGAGAACTGGAAGCTCGTCTCGTTCGCCAGGAACTGTTCGAACAGAGCAGGCGAGCGGAACGACGTGCCATAGCTGCCGCGGACGCGGAACCACTCGGTCGGAGCCCAGTTGCCGCCGAGCTTGTAGGTCCAGTTGCCGTTGTCGCTGTCCGAGAAACCGTCCGACGTGCGCGTCGACGTCACGTTGGTGACGCGACCGGCAGCCGAGAGGGACAGTTCGTGGACGAACGGCAGATCCTTGAGCAGGGGCACGTTGATTTCGCCGAACGCTTCCCAGGTCTTGCTGGAGCCGGCAGTGATGCCCGAGGTCGAGGCACCCCATGCGTTGCCCGCACGGGTGATCTCGCCGGGCGTATCGTTGATCTCGTCCCGACGGAAGGCTGCGCCGATCGCGACGCCGAGCATACCACCCGGCAGCTTGAACAACTCGCCCGTGAGCGCGGCTTCACCGGTCCACTGGGTGTAGAGCGTGCGGCCCTCCTCCCAATCGAACAGATAAGCCTTTTGCGCATCGGTGATCTCGCCGCGCAGGAAGTAGGGGTTGGTCCAGGGAATATCGACACACTGGCGACCCGAAACCGGGGTTACCATGCCGACGCACGAACCAATTGATCCAAAGCCCTGCTGGGTGCTGATGTCGTAGGCGTCCTGCAGGATCTGCTGGGTGCGGTAGCGGCCGATGCTGCGGCTGTACTGGCCGTAAACTTCCCACTTCCAGTTGTCGGTCGCGCCGAACGAGCCGCGCAGACCGGCGACGCCGCGATAGTAATCCACCTTCTGGCTGGTATCGCTCTGATCGGTGATCGCGGTCGGGCTGATCAGGTTCACACCGCCGAAGCCGCCACCCCAGTAATTGTAGAGGTTGCCGCCCGGATTGTAGCCGTAGAGGTCGCCCGTGTAGCCAAAGCTCCAGAACTGGCGCCAGCCATTCTGGTAGGTTTCACGACGGTTGAACAGGAATTCACCGAACAGCTCGATCGAGTCGGTGATCTCTTGCGACCCTTCCGCGAACACGGTGTAGAGGTCGGTCTTGGGGACGATGGTCGACTGCTCGACGAACGGGTGATAGGCGTTCTGCACCGCAAGCGATGCGGTGTCGTATCCGGTCGGGAACCAGCCCGCAGGGGCGCTGAAGTCGCCGGGATATGCGGGGGCGCCATAGGCAGGAATGCCCAGCGTTTCACCGGGATACTGGTACTGAAGCAGCACAGTCGAGCGGTTGAACGACGTGTTGCGCCCGGTGTTCGGGCCGCCCGGCCCGTCGAGCTGCAGGTTGTCGATCAGGTTGTAGGTCCAGATGTGACCCCAGCGCAGATCTTCGCACGCGAAGCTGCCGGTGCGCGGATCGACCAGATCTGCGCGCGTCCCGTCCTGACGGAAGGTGTAGGCTTCAGGGCAGGCGAGATAGTCGCGGTCGCCGCGGGTCAGTTCGTTCTGATGCCAATAGTCGGCACCGATCAGGAAGTGGCCCGTGTCCCACTTCTTGCCGAAGATCGCGTTGATGCGGTAGGTTTCGCCGCCGCCGTCGAACGGGGTGGACACGTTCCCCGACAGTTGCAGACCTTCGATATCGGTCTTGGTCGTAATGTTGACCACGCCCGCGACTGCGTCCGACCCATAGACCGACGAGGCACCGGTCTTGAGGATGTCGATGCGCTGCGCGAGCGACGAGGGCAGCACGTTGAGGTCGAAGGACGAGACGCCGCCGCGCGTACCGGCCGGGCCGGCGCGACGGCCATTGAGCAGGACCAGCGTGCGGTTCGCGCCGAGACCGCGAAGGTCGATCGTCTGCGCGCCCGGCCCGCCATTGGTCACGAAGTTCGACGAAAGTGCCGACGTGATCTGGGTCGAACCTGCTGCGATCGGGCTGCTCTGGAGCATCGAGGCCAGGTCGGTCTTGCCTTCCTTCGCGACCAGCTCGGGGTCGATCTGGCTGATCGGATCCGGGCTGTTGAACGGCGTAATGCCGCGAATGCGCGAACCGGTCACGACGACTTCGGCCTCCGACGAGGCCTGAGCGGTGGTCGGTGCCTCCGGTTCCTCGGTTGGCGCTTCCTGCCCGAACGCGGGAGCGGATCCGGTGATTACAAGACCGAATATCGCGATGGAGCGGAGCGCGGTCGCGCTCAAAAAGCTGGATTTCGCCATGACTTGTGTCCCCTGTTACACAATAATCGCTGGATTGTTGCTGCATTGCAGGAAGATGACAACCCGGTTTCGGGCGTGACCACCGATATGGGGCGAGGCTGGAGGCAGGTGTTGCCGCAGGGCCACAGGCGATCGTCGGCGCGCGGGCGTTGCCGGGCGCGGCGCGACTTCGTAAGAGCGACGATAATGAGGGATTCCGCGCGTTGATCGAAATCACTGAAACGGCAGCGACACTGGCCGGCGCGGCGATCGCCGTAACGCTGGCGGGCGGGGCCGCGATGCTGTTCGCCGGACTTCGCGCCCGCGCGCGTGCGGCGCAGTTGATCGATGCAAATGCCCGGCTGCTGGCCCTGGCTGCGGGATCCCCCGCGCTGGCAATGATCGTGCGCGCCGACGGGCGGATCGAATTGCCCATCGCGCTTGCCAATTTGTTCGGGTTCGATGCCGTGCCGACGCAATTTTCCGACCTGATCGACAATGACGCGGTGCTTGCGCCGGAAGATGCGCGGGTGCTGGAGATCGAGGTGAGCGCGACGCAGCGGGCGGGCAAGCCGTTCCGGATGATCCTGCCGGTGCGCGGGGCGAGCCGGACCCTGCTCGCCACCGGAATCCGTGCGCCTGACGCGGTCCGCGCACCGGGCGGGGCGGTGCTGTGGTTCCTTGATGCGACCGAGTCGAGCGAAGAGGTGGCGCGCTTCGCCGCAGAGGCGGACCGTTACCGCATCGCGTTCGACGCGCTGACCGGCCTGATCCAGTCCGCGCCGATGCCGATGTGGTATCGCGATCCCGAGCTGCGCATCGCGATGGTCAACAACGCCTATGTCGAGGCGGTCGAGGGCAAGGATGCCGAGCAGGTCGTCGCGTCCGGCGTCGAACTGGTCGATGCTTCCGCGCCGGGCGGTCCGCTGGCGAGCGCGGCGCATGCGCGCGAGGTCGGCGCGCCGCAGATGGTCAAGCTGCCCGCGACAATCGGGGGCAAGCGTCGCACGCTGCACATCCATGACGTGCCGCTGCCGACCGGCGGGGTCGCGGGCTTTGCCGTCGATGTCGAGGAACTGGAACAGGCGCGCAGCGGGATCAAGCGCGCGAGCGAGGCGCAGCGGTCGATGTTCGACCGGCTGTCCGCCGGAGTCGCGCAGTTCGGGCCGGATCGCGCGCTGGTCTTTTTGCAACCAGCCGTTCCGGCGCATCTTTGAGATGAAGAACGAATGGCTCGCTGATCGTCCCGAGTTCGACCGCATTCTGGAGCGGATGCGCGAGGCGAACCGGCTGCCGGTGGTGCGCGATTTTCCGGGGTGGAAAAATGAGCGGCGCGAGTGGTTCGTCGCGGCGGAGGCGGCGCATGAGGAGAATTGGACGCTGCCCGGCGGCACGCATCTGCGCGTCGTTGCCCAGCCGCTGCCCGAAGGCGGGCTGCTGACGATCTTCGAGGACCTGACCGAGCAGGTTCAGCTGGCGAGCGCGCGCGATACGCTGCTGCGGGTGCGGACGGCGACGTTCGACAATCTATTCGAGGGGCTCGGCGTGTTTGCCGCCGACGGACGCCTTCAGCTTTGGAACAACCGGTTCAAGACCGCCTGGGGCTTTGAAGAGACGTTCGTCACCAGCCATCCGCGTGTCGATGCACTGGCAAAGGAAGTCGCGAACAAGCTTGCCAAGCCGGGTCGCGCGTCACTGATCGGTGATCTGGTGCGTGCCGCGACGGTCGAGCGGCAGCAGCGGGGCGGATCGATCGAGTTCGCCGATGGGCGGCATTTCGAGGTGGCGGCGGTGCCGCTGCCAGATGGCAACGCGCTGTTCACGATGCTCGACATTTCCGACCGTCGGCGGATCGAGAATGCGCTGCGCGAACGCAACGACGCGCTGGAAGCGGCCGACCGGATCAAGACCGCGTTCGTCGCGAGCATGAGTTACGAGCTGCGCACCCCGCTGACCTCGATCAAGGGCTTCGCCGAGATGCTCTACAACGGCTATGCGGGGGTCTTGCCCGAGACGGCGGTCGATTATTCGGGGGCGATCCTGGAGTCGGTCGGGCGGCTCGGCGATCTGGTCGACGATGTGCTCGACCTGACCCGCGACGGCGGTGTGCTGGCGCGCGAGGCGGTTGATCTGGAACTGGTCGCGGGCGCGGCGGTGGAGAATGTCCAGCCGTCGATCAAGACCAAGAAGATCGAGCTGGCGGTGGAGATTCAGGGCAGCGCGGGCAGCGTTCAGGGCGACCCGCGCCGTATCCGCCAGATCGTCGAAAACCTGCTGCGCCATGCGGTGAGCGGAACGGGTGAGGGTGGCCGGGTGCTGCTGCATATCGACGGGTCGGATGCCAGGGCGCGGATCGTCGTGTCGGACGACGGCGCGGGGCTGGCACCGGAGGTCGCGGCCAAGGCGTTCGACCGGTTTGCGCAGGCGGGGATCAGCCGCAATGGCGAACGCGCGCTGCAGCTGGGTCTGCCGCTCGCCAAGCAGTTCGTCGAGGCGCATCGCGGGACGATCGAACTGGTGTCGGAGCCGGGGCAGGGGACGATGGTGGTCGTGGAGCTGCCCCGCGCATGATCGCGCTGGCGGATGCGGCGGCGACCGAGGCGTTTGGGCGCGCGCTTGCCGCACGGGTGCGACCGGGCGATGTCGTGGCGCTGTCGGGGCAGCTGGGCGCGGGGAAGACCAGCATTGCGCGCGGGCTGCTCGCGGCTTTGGGGCTGGAGGGCGAGGCGCCGTCGCCGAGCTTTGCGATCGTCCAACCCTATGAACCGCCCGAAACCGCGATTCCCGTGCTGCATGTCGATCTGTACCGGATCGAATATCCCGATGAGGCCGACGAGCTCGGTCTCGACGATGCCCGCGGCGATTCACTGCTGCTGGTCGAATGGCCGGAGCGATTGCCCGAAGGCACTTGGGCGGACGCCTTGTGGCTGACACTGACGATCGAAACCGACGGTTCGCGCGGCTTGACAGCGCGGGTGCCGGCGGCATGGAAGGACCGATGGCCCCTGTAAGCGACGGCGTGATTTCGCCCCCCGACATGAACCCGCCCGAACGGGCACCGCATTTCCTGGCCGAGATCGGGTGGGGCGATGGAGAGATCCTGCCGCTCGCTGGGGATGCGTCGTTCCGTCGCTATTTCCGGGTGCAGGCACCGGGGCGCAGCGCGATCCTGATGGACGCGCCCCCGCCGCATGAGGACCCGCGCCCGTTCATTTCGATCGCGCGCTGGCTGACCGATCGCGGTTTCGCGGCGCCAACGATCTATGGCGAGGACCTCGATGTCGGGCTCGTCCTGATCGAGGATTTCGGCGACGCGCGGCTACGGGGAGACCGCCGACGCCGCGCCCGAGAGCGAGCTTCGCCTGTACGAGGCGGCGATCGACGTGCTGATCCGGCTGCGCGGGCATGAAGCGGCGGACATCGATCCCTATGATGCCGATACCTGCCAGCGCGAGGCGGCGCTGCTCACCGAATGGTATTGCCCGGCGATTGGCGTGGATGCTGATGTGGAGGGGTATCGCGCGGCGTGGGACGCGGTGCTTGCCCCGGCGCTGGAGGGGCAGCGGGTGACCGTGCTGCGCGACTATCATGCGGAGAATCTGATGCTGATCGAGGGGAGCGAGACGCTGGGCCTGCTCGATTTCCAGGACGCGCTGGCAGGGCATCCGGCCTATGACCTCGTCTCGTTGCTGCAGGATGCGCGACGCGATGTGCACCCCGATCTGGAGGCGGCGATGCTCGACCGCTATCGCCGGATTACCGGGGCAGATCAGGCGTTTGTCGACGCCTATCATGTGCTCGGCGCGCAGCGGAATGCGAAGATCATCGGCATCTTCACTCGGCTGTGGCAGCGCGACGGCAAGCCGCGTTACCCCGGGCTGTGCCCGCGCGTATGGGGCTATCTGGAGCGCGACCTTCAGCATCCCGCACTGGCTCCGGTGAAGGCGTGGTTCGACGCGAACATTCCGGCGCAGCTGCGCGGTGATCCGATGGTGGTGGTGCAGGCGTGAGCACGAAAAAGACGCTGGCGATCCGGCCCGTTCCGGCCGGTGCCGTGCCGCGCACCGCGATGGTGATGGCGGCGGGGCTGGGCAAGCGCATGCGCCCGCTGACCGCGACACGGCCCAAGCCGCTGATCGAGGTCGCGGGCAAGCCGCTAATCGACCATGTGTTCGACCGGCTGCGCAGCGCGGGCGTCGCGCGCGCGGTGGTCAATGTCCATTACCTCGCCGATGCGCTCGAGGCGCATGTCACGCACCGGGTGAAGGATATCGAGGTGCTGGTCTCCGACGAGCGCAAGCAGCTGATGGAGACCGGCGGCGGGCTGGTGCAGGCGCGTGACATGCTGGGCGATGAGCCGTTTGTCTGCGTCAACAGCGACAATCTGTGGGTCGATGGTCCGATCGACGCGATCCGCCAGCTGGCGGCGGCGTGGGACGATGAGCGGATGGATGCGCTGCTGCTGCTCGTACCGCTGGCGCGTGCGCATTGCCATGGCGGGCAGGGGGACTTCCACCTCGATCCATTCGGCAAGATTGTGGGACGGCGCAAGCCGGGGCGGCTGGCACCGTTCGTTTACACCGGGGTGCAGATCCTGTCGCCGCGCGTGATCCGTGACTGGCCGGAAGGACCATTCTCCACGAACCTGTTCTGGCAGCGTGCAATGGAGGCCGGACGGGCGTTCGGCGTGGTGCACCAAGGGCTGTGGTTCGATGTCGGCAGTCCGCCGGCGATTGCGGCGACCGAGGCGGTGCTGGCGGACGGGTGAGTGTGTACATTCGGGTTTCCGGGTGGCGGCTGTTCTGTGCAATATAACCAAATAGGTTCTTGTAGGAAAGCTGGGGGCTGAAAGGCGCAGATTTCTGGCGGTTTTTGGCGTCTGCAAGATTCCGAAGGTGGCGTGATCGCACGAGATGGGGCGGGGCGGTCGCATGAGGCGATGCGAACATGTCGCCGAAGAACGCGCCATCGGTGCCAAAGTGGTCGTGTCGGTCTGTGCGGGAAAAGGCGAGCATGTCTTTTCGGGCGGCTTCGGGGGGATCGACGTTGACCAGAACAAGAAGAAGACCCTCACCCAACCCTCTCCCGCAAGCGGGAGAGGGCTAAGAAGAAGCGGCGCAACGCGTTGTCCTTGCTTGCCTCTCTTTCGTCGCGCGCTACGGTCGGCGGACCGATGACCACCCGCCTCAACCTCTACACCGTCCCGCCGCATCGCGCCTTTGCCGATGCGCTCGCGCAGGGGTTAATCCGGCGGCATGGGGGCGATCCCCTGCGGCTGGCGCGGGGCGTGGTGCTGGTGCCGACCAATCGCGCCAAGCGGACGATCACCGATGCGTTCGTGCGGGCGAGCGGGGGCGGGTTGTTGTTGCCGCGCATGGTGGCGATCGGCGATCCCGAGCTGGACGAGGCGGCGGGGCCGTTTCTCGATCCCGCCGACGATGACGCGCCGATCCCGCCCGCGGTCGATCCGTTGCAGCGGCGGATGATCCTGGCGCGGTTGATCGAGGCGCATGACCGCAGCGTCGATGCGGCGGAGGCGGTGCGGCTGGCGGGCGATCTGGGGCGGACGCTCGACCAGATGCTGGTCGAGGAAATCGCGCCGATTGCGCTGCGCGACGTGGTGCTGCTCGATCATTTGACCGTGCATTGGCAGCGCGCGCTCGACCTGTTCGAAATCGTTCTGGAGAAGTGGCCGCAAGAGCTTGAGAAGCTGGGCCGGATCGATCTGGCCGAGCGGCGCAACCGGTTGCTCGACCGGGTGGCGGGGCGGTGGCGGGCGGAGCCGCCCGGGCGCTTCGTCTGCGCCGCGGGGATTACGACGAGCGCGCCCGCGATCCGCGCGGCTGCTGCGTGTCGTCGCGGGACTGCCGCAGGGGCAGGTCGTGCTGCCGGGCGTCGATCTGGCGATGGCGGATGAGGAATGGGCGATGCTGGGGCCGTTTCCCGCCGATCCCGCGAGCGGACGACGGCGGCGCAGCCTGGAGACGCATCCGCAATTCCATCTGAAGCTGCTGATCGACCGGATGGGGGTGCAGCGCGGGGAGTTCGAGAATTGGCGGGTCGCGACCGAGCTGGATGCGCCGCCCGCGCGCAGCAAGGCGATTGCGAGCGCGATGATGCCGGCCGAGCGCACGACGTTGTGGAGCGACCTGCCCGCGGGCGAGCGGCGATTGGCGGGGGTGCGCGCGCTGGAAGTCGCGACCCCGGCGGAGGAGGCGCAGGGGATTGCGCTGGCACTGCGGCAGGCGCTGGAGGAGCCGGGGCGGACGGCGGCGCTGGTGACGCCGGATCGCGCGCTGGCCAAGCGGGTGGCGGCGCATTGCGCGCGCTGGGGCATTGCAATCGACGATTCCGCCGGGTCGCCGCTGGCGATCCTTCCGCCGGGGACGCTGCTGCTGGCGCTGGCCGAGGCGGCGGCGCAGAATTTTGCGCCGATGGCGTTGCTGGCGCTGCTCAAACATCCGCTGGTGCGCGCGGGCGAGGCGCGGATCGGCTGGCTGGAACAGGTGCGCAGCCTCGATCTGGCGGTGCGCGGGCCGCGACCGCCTGCCGGGCTGGCCGGAGTGACGGCGCATCTGGCCGACCCCGAGGGGTATGACGCGCGGACGCGGGCGCGGGCGATCGAGCCCTGGGCGGAGATCGCGGCGCTGCTGGAGCCGATCGAGGCGGCGTTTGCGGCGGAGTTGGTGCCGCCCGCGATGCTGTTGGCGCAGTTGCGTGAAGGAGCGGAGCGGTTGTGCGGCGAGCGGCTGTGGGCGGGCGTCGATGGTCGCGCGGCGGCGGCGTTGCTCGACGATCTGGAGCGTGAGGCGGTACATGGCCCCGCGCTGATCGCCCCGGCGAGCCTGCCCTCATTGCTGCGGACATTGATGGACGAGGTGGCGGTGCGGCCGCCGCAGGGCGGGCATCCGCGTCTGGCCATTCTTGGCGTGATCGAGGCGCGGCTGCATGCCGCCGACCTGCTGGTGCTGGGCGGGCTCAATGAAGGGGTGTGGCCGGGGCTGCCCGCGCCCGACCCGTGGCTGGCACCGCGTATCCGCAGCGAGCTGGGGTTGCCCGGGCTGGAGCGGCGGATCGGGTTGGCGGCGCATGACCTGGCGCAGGGGCTGGGTGCGCGCGAGGTGCTGCTGACGCGGGCGAAGCGCGATGCGGGGGCGCCGACGATTGCGTCGCGCTTCTGGCTGCGGCTGGAGGCGCTGTCGGGCGGGTTGGAGCGGGCGACCGAGCTGGAAGCCTGGGCGCGTGCGATCGATGTGCCCCGTGAGCACAAGCCGGTCACGCGGCCCGAGCCATGCCCGCCGGTGGCGATCCGGCCGCGATCGATTCCGGTGACCGATGTCGATCGCCTGAAGGCCGACCCCTATGCCTTCTACGCCAAGCGGATGCTGCGGCTGCGTCCGCTCGATCCGGTCGATGCCGATCCGAGCGCGGCGTGGCGCGGGACGGCGGTGCATGACGCGCTGGAGCAATGGGCGCGGCATGATGGCTGTGACCCCGACGCGCTGGAGCCGCGCGTGCTGGAGATGCTGCGCGCGGCGCACCCGATGATGCGCGCGCTGTGGCAGCCGAGGTTGATCGAGGCGGTGCGCTGGATCGTGCGCGAGACGGCGGCGCATCCGGCGCGGCGCATCCTGGCAGTGGAGCAGGAGGGCGGAATCGACATTGCCGGCGTGCGGCTGACCGGCAAGTTCGACCGGATCGACGCGATGGGTGACGGGACGATCGGGATTGTCGATTACAAGACTGGCCAGCCGCCGAGCACGCGAGCGGTGCGGGCGGGCTATAGCTTGCAGCTGGGGCTGTTGGGCCTGATCGCCGAGCGGGGCGGGTTTGCGGGGATTTCCGGGCGCGCGAGCTGTTTCGAATATTGGTCGCTGGCGCGGAAGAATGGCGAGTTCGGCTATGTTGCGACGCCGGTCGATCCGGCGGAGAAATATGGGCGGATGAAGCCCGAGGAATTCGTGCCGACCGCCGCGGAGAATTTTGCCGATACGGCGGGGCGCTATCTGACCGGGGGCGAGGCGTTTACCGCGAAGCTGCACCCCGAATATGCGCCCTATTCGGATTATGATCAGTTGATGCGCCGGGACGAATGGTATGGGCGGGAGCGGCGGTCGTGAGCCTGTCCGCTATCACCCTCACCCTTCCGGCGCTTCGCGCCTCCCTCCCTCTCCCAATGGGAGAGGGAAGGGGCCCGCCGCCGCAGGCGGTGGGGAGGGTGAGGGTGACCAGCTTGAGTGACGACCGTGAGCGGCGTTAATATCTCCGCTCTCCCCCGCTCGCCGGGAGCCAGGGCGCGGCGTCGCAGCCCGAGGCGAGCGTGTGGCTGTCGGCCAGCGCGGGGACGGGGAAGACGCAGGTGCTGGCGGCGCGGGTGTTTCGCCTGTTGCTGCGCGGGGTCGATCCGGGGGCGATCCTGTGCCTGACCTTCACCAAGGCGGGCGCGGCGGAGATGGCGGCGCGGGTCAGCGGGCGGCTGGCCTATTGGGTGCGGGCGAAGCGGACCGAGCTGTTCGCTGATCTGGAGGCGCTCGGCGAACCCGCCGATGATGCGCAGATTGCGCTGGCGCGGACATTGTTCGCCAAGGTGCTGGATGCGCCGGGAGGCGGCCTTCGCATCCAGACGATCCATAGTTTCTGCCAGACATTGCTGTCGGCATTTCCGGTCGAGGCGGGGCTGACGCCGGGGTTCCGGCCGCTGGAGGCGCGCGAGGAAGCGGCGCTGGCGCGCGAGGCGCTGGCGGAAATGCTGGTGACGGCCGAGCGCGAGGGGCGCGGCTGGGTGATCGACGCGGTCGGGGCGCTGAGCCTGCGGCTGGGCGAGGGCAAGGCGGAGGCGTTTCTGAGTGCCTGTGCGCGCGCGCCCGAGGCGATGGCGGCGCTGCCGAGCGGGATCCAGCCATGGTTGCGGCGGGCGTTTGGGCTGCCTTCGGGGGATGTCGCGGCCGAAGCACAGCGCTGGTGCGATGACGAACATTTCGACACAGACGCGGTGCGCCGTCTCGCGGATGCCAACCACGCTTGGAAAACGGCGACCGGAGACAAGGATGCTGCGATAGCCGAGCGCTGGCTCGCGGCTGATCCCGCCGGGCGATTTGAGCAGCTGCGTGACCTCAGCCTTATCGCCCTGAAGAAGGACGGCGATTTCCGGGTATTCAAGGGCAAACTGCTCACACTCGAACCGGATTACGCAGAACTGGCGGTCGCGCTGGGTGAGGCGTGCGTTGCGGTGCAGGGGATGGTCGCGCGGGCGGGCTATGTCGATTGCCTGGCGCAAGGGCTGGCGGCAGGGCGCGAATATGCAGCGACCTATGCGGCGGCGAAGCGGCGCGCGGGGGGCGGTCGATTTCGACGATCTGATTGGCAAGGCGGTTGCGCTGCTCGAACAGCCGGGGATGGGCGACTGGATCCGCTACAAGCTGGATCAGGCGACCAGCCATGTGCTGATCGACGAGGCGCAGGACACCAATGTCGCGCAATGGCGGATCGTCCGCGCGTTGGCCGACGAGTTCTTTGCCGGCGAGGGCGCGCATGGCGAGGAGGTGCGCACGATCTTTGCGGTCGGGGATTACAAGCAGGCGATCTTTGGCTTTCAGGGCACCGACCCGGTCAATTTCCGCGCGGCGCAGCAGCATTTCGACACGCGTGCGGCGGGGGGCGCTGGATACGCTGTCGCTGGTGCACAGCTTCCGCTCGACCGCGCCGGTGCTGGAATTTGTCGATGCGGCGATCGGCGCGCTGCCGCCGCCGGGGATGGGCGAATTTGCCGAGCCTGAGCCGCATGCCAGCCGGGTCGAGGGGCCGGGCACGGTGACCTTGTGGCCGCCGGTGGTGACGGGCGGCGACCCGGAGGATGAGGAAGGCTGGATCGACGATGCGACCCGCGAACTGGCCAACCGGATTGCGCGGCAGATCCGGGAGTGGATCGGTACGCTGGAGCTGGAGAGCAAGGGGCGGACGCTGCGGCCCGAGGATGTGATGATCCTGGTGCGGCGGCGCGGCGAGCTGGCGGGGCTGATCGTCGCGCGGCTGTATGCCGAGGAGGTGCCGGTCGCGGGGGTCGACCGGCTGCGGCTGAATGCGCCGCTGGCGGTGCAGGATTTGCTCGCGGCGGTGCGGTTTGCGTTGCAGCCGGACGATGATCTGTCGCTCGCGGCGCTGCTCGTGTCGCCGCTGATCGGGTGGACGCAGGACGAGCTGATGGTCGCGGCGATGCGCGAGCGCGGGAGCCTGTGGCGGCATCTGCGCGCGACGCAGACGCCGGAGCGGCTGGAGCCGCTGTTCGGGCTGTTGGCGCGGGCGGATGTCATGACGCCGCACCGGTTTCTGGAGGCGATCCTGACCGGGCCGATGGACGGGCGGCGCAAGCTGCTGCACCGGCTGGGGGCGGAGGCGCTCGACCCGATCGAGGAGTTGCTGACGGCGGCCTTGGGGTTCGAGGGGGTGGCGACGCCGACGCTGCAACGCTTCCTCGACTGGTTCGATCGCGGCGATGTCGAGATCGTGCGCGACGCGGCGCAACCGCAGGCGGCGGTGCGGGTGATGACGGCGCATGGAGCGAAGGGGCTGCAGGCGCCGCTGGTGATCCTGGCCGATGCGACCGCCGATCCGGTGGCGGGCAATCGCGGCGATTTTGTCGAGTGGCAGCCGGACGGTGAGGCATTCAAGCTTCCGGTTTTCCGCCCCGGCAAGACCGAGCGGGGCGGGCCGGTCGATGCGGCGGTGAGTGCGGCGGAGGCGCGCGAGCTGGAGGAGCATTGGCGGCTGTTTTATGTCGCGGCGACACGTGCGGAGGAGCGGTTAGTGATTGCTGGAGCGCTGGGGCCGAAGGCGAAGGGTGAGCCGCCGGAGTTGAGCTGGTACACGGCGGCTGCTGCCGGGCTGGATGCGCTGGGCGTGCCGGAGAGTGAAGGCGAGCGGAGCTTTACCGGGCTGGCACCCACGCGAGCGGTGCCGCGCAAGGCGGTTGTTGCCGATGCAGGTGAGGCGGCGGGCGCAGTGCCGGATTGGGCGCGGCGTGCGGCGCCGGTTGAGGCGCGGCCGCCGCGACCGCTGGCACCGTCTTCGCTGGGTGAGGATCTGGTGGCCGATCCGCCTCCCGCTGCGGCGCTGCGGGCGGCGGCGGAGCGGGGGCGGTTGATCCATGCGTTGCTGGAGCGGCTGCCGGTCGTTGCTGCTGAGCGGCGTGAAGAGGTGGCGGAGCGCTGGCTGGCGGGTGCGGGCGGCGTTGATGATGCGGGCGAACGTGCGGAGCTGGCGCGCGCGGCGCTGGGGGTGCTGGCCGAGCCGCGCTTTGCCGATTTGTTCGGGTCGGAGGCGCTGGCCGAGGCTCCGGTCGCAGCAGTGGTCGGGGGCGGGCATGTCGTGTCGGGCACTGCCGACCGGCTGCTGGTGACCGACAGCCGCGTGCTGGTGGTGGATTTCAAGACCGGGCGGCGCGCGCCGGGTTCGCTCGGCGATGTGCCGCCCTATCACGTCAAGCAGATGGCGGCCTATGTCGCGGCGCTGGAGGTGATCTTTCCGGCGCGGGAGGTGGTTTCGGGGCTGCTCTACACCGCGGGGCCGGTGCTGTTCGAACTGCCGGGCGATGTGGTCGCTGCGCACAAGCCGGGCTTCGCGACCGGGGAGCAAAGCTTGGCACTCGATGCTTGAGACCGCGCGGCTGCCGACCCTAGTTAAGCAGCAACAGACAGGAGATTTGAGACATGGCGAAGGCCGTTACCGACGAGAGCTTTGCAACCGACGTGCTGCAGTCCGACAAGCCCGTGATCGTGGACTTCTGGGCGGAATGGTGCGGCCCGTGCAAGATCATCGGCCCGAGCCTGGAAGAGCTGGCCGAGGAGCTGGCCGACAAGGTGACGATCACCAAGCTCAACATCGAGGAAAATCCGGACACGCCGGGCCAGCTCGGCATTCGCGGCATCCCGACCCTGTTCGTCTACAAGGACGGGCAGAAGGTCGCGCAGCAGGTGGGGATTGCCGAGATCAACACCAAGTCCAAGCTGAAGGCGTGGATCGAGAGCGTCGTCTGACAAGATCGCGGGGGCCGGGATTCGGCCCCCGCTTCCTAACTATTCGCGCCAATAATCATGCCGTTCCGCGCCGTCGAAACCGGCCCGAATGCATGCAGCAGCGCTTGAAATCTCTTCCCCGAACCGCACGGGCAAGGGTCGTTTCGACCGAGTTTTTCGATCAGCTCGACGTCGCCATGGACGAAGCGCAGGCCGCGCTTCACATGCGTTTCGGAGGGATAACCCCGCCGCCGCTTTGAGCTACGCTCGAAAGCAGGGGAGGTCGGCGAAGGTGTCGATGCGTGCCATAATGGCCTCCTGTCGCTGACGCGCGATGAGCCGCGCGGGAGGGCCGATAGCAGGCTGACCTCAGCTGCGATAGTCCGCGTTGATCGAGATGTAGCCGTGCGTCAGGTCGCAGGTCCACACCGTGGCGCGGCCTTCGCCGAGGCCGAGGTCGACGCCGATTTCGATGTCCTGGCCCTTCAGATGCGCGGCGACGGGGGTTTCGTCATAGCCTTCGACCGCGAGACCGCCTGACGCGACCTGGACCCCGCCGAAGGTGATCGCGAGCTTGTCGCGGTCGGCGGGTTCGCCGGCCTTGCCCACCGCCATCACGATGCGGCCCCAATTGGCATCCTCGCCCGCGATGGCCGTCTTCACCAGCGGCGAGTTGGCGATGCTGAGCGCGATGCGGTGCGCGCTGGCGTCGCTTTCCGCGCCCTCGACATCGATGCGGATGAATTTCGACGCGCCCTCGCCGTCGCGGACGACGAGGTGGGCGAGCTGGAGGCAGAGATCGGCGAGCGCGGCGCGGAAGGCGTCGGCGCCGTCGCTGTCGTCGTTGGTCAGCGGCGCATTGCCCGCCGCGCCGGTGGCGAAGGCGAGGACGGTGTCGCTGGTCGATGTGTCGCTGTCCACGGTAATGCACGAGAAGCTGGTGCGGTTGGCGTCGGACAGGGCGTGCTGGAGGAAGGCGGGATCGACGGCGGCGTCGGTGAAGACATAGCCGAGCATCGTCGCCATGTCGGGCGCGATCATTCCGCTGCCCTTGATGATGCCGACGAGGTTGACCGTCTTGCCGTCCACGACGGCTGAGGTCATCGCGCCCTTGGCAAAGGTGTCGGTGGTGCCGATAGTGATTGCGGCATCCTCCCAGGTGCAGGGTTCTGCGGCGAAGGCTGCTTCGAGCCCGGCTTCGGCCTTGTCGATCGGGAGCGGGACGCCGATCACGCCGGTCGAGGAGACGAATACGTCCGACGGCTGGCAGTTCAGGTGCCCGGCCACGCGCGCGGCGATGGCTTCCACGGCGGCGCGACCGCGATTGCCGGTGAAGGCGTTGCTGTTGCCGGCATTGACCACCAGCGCGCGGGCCTTGCCCAGCGGGAGCGCTTCGCGGCACCATTCGACTTCGGGCGACGGGCATTTGCTGGTCGTCGTGACGCCCGCGACCGCCGTACCCTCGTCCAGCGTGACGAAGGTCAGGTCGCAGCGGTCCCATTGCTTGTAGCGCGCGCGGGCGACGCGGAGCGTGACTCCCGGGATGGCGGGCAGGGCGGGGAAGGCGGCGGGGGGCGAGGGGGGAGCGGGTCATGGAGGCGACCTAGCTTCCCCCGCGGCGCGGATCAAAGCGATTCGCATTGCCTGCACACCCTGATCCGATTTGTAGAGCATTGATCTAGAGCAATAATCCATTTCTTCTTGACGTAGGCGAAACGAAGCGCTTCGCTGGCCCTCGACAGGGAGCGATTGGGAGACGGGACATGAGCAAGTTGAACTGGATCGGCGGACTGGTGGTCGCGGGCGCGGCGTTCGTCGCGGTGCCTGAGGTACAAGCGAATACACAGCGCAATTGCGCGGTGGACAGTGTCGCGGTGATCGACGCGCGGATGCACATCAAATGTGCGCCCATCCCCGGCATCGGTCATACCCACGCGATTTACTATTTCGCGCTCAACCTGACCGAAGGGCCGGCCAAGGTGCAGAGCCTGATCGCGCTTGCCATCGCCGCCAAGCAGCAGGGCAAGCCGATGGTGCTGTGGTTCGACATGAACGATTACAAGAGCGTGCCGGGGTGTGCGGGCAGCAATTGCCGCAAGCTGCGCGGCGCGGCGATGGAGTAGCTTCCTAATCCCCTCCGGCAAGGGAAGTGTAAGCGCAGCTGACAGAGGGGGATGCAGGGTATCGGATTGAGCCGGGAAGGCTCAGCCGTCCTCCCCTCCGTCGCCTTCGGCGCCACCTCCCTCTGGCGGGGGGGAGATCGATTTATCACCCCAGCGCCCCCGCCGCGCTCAGCACCGCGCGGACGCTGGCGGTGGCGACGTCCTCGTCGATGCC